>CAZYEE010000119.1:0-10868 GCA_964646355.1 uncultured archaeon
TCTGATGATAGAACAGTTCGGGTCTGGGATAAAAAATCGTTCAAAGAGATAGCGGTCCTTGAGGGGCACTCTGATACGGTCAAGTCAATAGCGGTGGACGAACGCTACATTTATTCGGGCTCTTATGATAATACAGTGCGGGTCTGGGACAAATCATCGTTCAAAGAGATAACGGTACTTGAAGGTCATTCTAATTCCATTTTAAATGTAGTAGTGGACGATCATTTTGTATATTCCACATCTTTAGACAAAACGATCAGAATTTGGGATAAAAAATCGTTTGCTCATGTAACCTCATTTGAAGATAAGTTTTATCCTTCATATCGTCTAGCAATCGATGAAAACCTCCTTTATAGCGGCTCTGAATCTGGCACCATCTCTATTTTTCACAGACCATGTCAAGAACCTAGTGATATCAAGTTTCGTTTGAAAATAGTATTACTCAATGCCTCGGGTATTAACTATTCTATTTTCAAAAATTCAAATCTAAAAATTAATGGCTGTATATTTAATAATATTATTGGTGAGTTTGACGAAAAAGACCCAAATAGCATTGAGATACTGAAACAAATAAGCAATGGTGAACTATTACCCATAGACACTACAGGATCGGGTTTCGTATACGACCCCAAATTAGTGGATAGAGCAAATGAATTATTAACTAAATATTCAAAGGAAGGTAAGTGAGAATACAGTAAAATATTGAGGAATATATTGGAGTATAAAATAAATTAATTTCCATAATTTGCAAAATTGATTAGAACAGGTATTTCCCATCTCATCAGAAGCTGTTCAAGTAGGCCGGGCTAGTACCAAGGGTGTACCACTCTGGACTTAAGAAAAAAAAATCGCAAGAAAGATCTATCACAATTAAGAATAATAGAGGTTTGGCATATGTTAGTCCTAATAATATCCATTCTTATAATATAAATATTCTAAAGATCGCTGAGTTGTGCCTATAATCATATTTCAATTCTCTTTCAATGAGCTTAGTCAGGTCTTGCAGTTCATCCAGATATGGCTTGACCGCTAAAATAATGGAAGTTATCTTGTTATACGAGTTATATCTGAGTTAAATATCCAGTTTTCTTATCTTTAATTCGATTATAGATTCTGTCAAGATTATTTTTACCGACTTTGATTAATTATATTTATATAATAAAATATATTTAAATGTACTGGTTGAAAATAAATAGAAACTTACCAGAAAATATGTTTATTATACTTAGAAATCTTCTTCTCTCCTAATAAATATTAATATTTAATGATATTTGTGATTCTTCTTTTTGGCGATTTTATAACTCCATTTTTTAAATTATAATTATTAATTTATTAATAAATAGGAATTTTAAGAAATATACCCCATATAAATTGGTTTGATAATATAATTTAGCTGTAAATTTTAGATCTAATACTTTCGATATTTCGTATAATTTGAGAAAAAAATTTAAGTCGGTCTTTTACTAAAATAAGTTGATATCAGAAAATTCACATATTTAGTTATTAAGTTATTAGTAAATTAGTCCAATCCAACAATTCAATTTAATTTGAATAAGTAATCATAATAATTATAAAAAAATAAAAGAGCAAGAATTTCTTTCATTCAAACTCTTTTGTCATATCAATTTTAAATTTGCAATATATGTTTTAACCAATTATAATTATGGCTAATACTATTGAATCATAGTCTCAATGTCTAATTTATCTAATGAAACATATAAGATATATCCACAGATATTCATAGAAATTAATGAACCCAGGAAAATTCCTAAGTAGGTGATTGAGTAAGGCATTCCTAGTAGATAAGGTAGATAGGTCCCTACTATTGCCGTATTGATAATATTCATTAATAAAAGTATCAATTGAACATAGATCTGCTTTCTTCTTCCCTGTATATCCTTGATTTTTCTGAATAAATAATATCCCAAAATCCCAGCTAAAAGATTAGCCAGAGAGCCAAATATTATATCTATTGGTCCTAATCCACCTATTATATTTGCAAATACGCAACCTACAGCTAGCCCGATTGCTCCTGGGTATCCAAAGAAAAAGACTGTTGCAAAAAGAGCATCTGCGAATCTAACTTGTGGTATTTCCCAAGCTACTGGTATCAGAATCACTAAAACAATGTATAATGCTGAAACTATTGCAATACAAGCAATATAAATATTCTTTTTCTTTATTTTTGTTTCGTTCATGTCTTTATTCATTCTATACACCTCTTACCCGGGGTTTATATTTTTACGTGGCGGAACGGGTGCGAGGTGGAAACCCACCCGCCACAACAACTAAAAAACTAATCGAAATTGTTTATGGTAATAATCTATTTTTTACAATAATTAAAAATATTATGTCCATAATTTTAAATTTACAGTAAAAAAGAAAAAAAGGAAAAAATCATTAAAATGATTTTAAATTTTCAATGAGAACCAACCGTTTTTTAGGATACTAACTTGTATTGCTATAATCATCTCTGAATTACTCTATATATAAAAAAATGAGGTAATGTATAATAAGAATATAATTTTGACTTAAATTTTAATGTCTATCTTATTGCACCTTATTCTCGATTTTATTAATGCAATTAATAATCCTATTGTAGAAATAGTCAGTAATACATAGATAAATGTAAAACCTGGAATTCGAAAGGGTGTTATAATTAACCCAGTACCGCTTTCCTTTAATATTTTATTTGCAAGTACCAAATCATCATGGTACCAGTAATCACTGGTTACTTCAGATGGTCCATCAGTACAAGCCCAAATTGCGCATTGAGCCCCTCTTGTGTCTAAATATTCCGAATGAGATTCTAAATATGTTAATACCTTATATACATTACTTGAAGAACTATATCCATATCGATCAATACTGAACGAAATGCTAGATGTGGGAACATTATCGTGGATTTCGCCGCAAAAACCATATAAATCAGATGAGAATATTTCACCAATATTTTTTAAAAGAATACAATATGTCTTGGCTACAATCATATTTTGGTAATATGAAGTGGAAGGGATTAATGTCGTTCCTTTTTCTATTATTATACAAATGTCTGTAGAAGTTTTTTGTTGGGCATAAAAATCTATGCATTCTCCATAAAAATATTCATTTCCATATATTGTTATTTCTACATAGAATGAATAACTATTAACTGCATCATAGAGTGTTAATGCCATAAATCCTTCGTCAATTCTAGTTAAATTGACGTTATCAAAATAAATTGTTCTTGTACAACCGGCTCGTCCATCATTTCCACTACCTAAAAATATTCGATTTCCACCATTCTCTCCTAAAGTACTTATTGTGGCAGAACAATAATACATGAATTCACCATCAACATACACAACTTGTATTTCTTCGTCCCAATCATAATAAATTTCTAAATGATGCCACGTATTTGCCGATATTTTTACAGTTCCCTTGGTATCTCCTTTTTTCACAATAACGTTATATTTATCAACATAGTCAAAATAAGTTCCTATACCTTTATAAATAACCCTTCCTGAATTCTCGTCATCTAATCCTCCTGTAGGGCAATAAAAGTAGCATTCTAATAAAAAATCGGTCGTAACATCTGGTATATTATCATTATAAATCAGAGCCACCCAAGAGGCTCCGCCTTGAAGTTTTAAAGCCCGAGATCCCGAATAAACTGGTGAAGCTACTACTTCAATTTCTGATCCTGAAAAAAAGGTTGACCATCCAGTAGGAAAGCTACCCACGCTATTTGCTTCAAAATTATCATAAAAAACGTTTGTACTATCCTTATTGATGGCTACACTTTCAGAACTTCTTTTATCATCCTGTAAATTATTTATAGATACTGGAAATATTGTTATTATTAAAAAGAACGAAAAAATAATTGTTGAAATCAATAGAATATATTTAAATGTATTTGCAATATTTTTATCTTTCAGGATAAGCTTAATTTTTTTTGATAACTTAAGAACTAACTTAGGATTCAGTAGAATTTTGAACTTTAACAAAAAATTTTAAGCTTACTCATCTTTCAATTTTAAATCCTCAAATACCTAAATAATAAGATATAACGTTGATATATCCCAATATACTTGATAATTAATGTCTATTTGGAACCATTATCTAATTTTTTATATATAAATTTTTTTTAACTGAAAAAATGTAAAAATGACAAGATTTTATTCAGTTTTTTTACTTAAAAGATATTTTATGCTTATAAATACTATTATAATAAAGATATAAAGCATAATAAGATGAAAGAATTTACAAATATATAAAAAACGATCATATTAGGGTTTTTTTATTGTTTATAATGACTTTTTATATCTTTCTAATAATTATAACAATTTTAACAACTTTTCTGCTCATAACACTATATATTTTCATCAATAACCTCTTTATTAACAATAAAGGCTTTTTCATAATTTTTAATCAAGATATTAATGGCGTTTTCTATTGCTATTTTAGCCATTAGCGTCCTTGTTTCAAAAGTAGCAGAGCCAATGTGAGGTGTAAGGACGACGTTTTTAAATTGAAGCAATGGATTATTTATATCAATCGGTTCTTTTTCAAAAACATCTAAAGCCGCACCAGCTATTAATTCGTTTTTAAGAGCATAAATAAGTGCCTCTTCATTAATTATTGGTCCTCTTGACACATTTATTATGTAAGCTGTTCTTTTCATTAATTTAAATTCATTTTTATCGATCAAATTTTTAGTATCTTCTGTCAATGGTACAGTAAGAACAATAAAATCAGAAGTTTTCAATAAATTTTCAAAATTCTTAAATTTTACATTTAATTCTCGCTCTATTGATGGTTTTTTTGTCCTGCTATAATAAATTACTTCCATATTAAAACATCTTGCTCGTTTAGCAATTGCGGTACCTATTCTTCCAAGCCCAATTATTCCGAGAGTCTTACCGTATACATCTCTTCCAGCAAAAAATAATGGATGCCAATCTTTCCATTTGCCCTCCAATATAAAATTATGGGCTTCAATTATTCTCCTTGCAATAGACATTAATAATCCCCAGGCTAAATCTGCAGTAGTTTCTGTCAACACATCTGGAGTATTAGTTACGATAATATTACGTTCTGAGGCAGCTTTAACATCTATATTATCATATCCTACGGCATAATTACTAATAACTCTTAATTGAGGACCTGCAGCGTCCATTATTTCAGCATCTATTTTGTTCCTTAAAGTACATATTAATCCATCTTTTCCTTTAACCCTCTCAATTAACTCTTTTCTTGATAATTTTGGCCCCTTATTTATTTCAAAGGAAAAATTCCGATTAAATTTATCTAGATTTTTAAAAGGTAATTCTCTTGTTATTAATATCTTATACATTTGATGACTCGACCATCAATTTGTTAGAATAAATTGAATTATTTAGATAGAATGAATTTTCTAATAGAATTCAATTCATATTATCCTAATTTTTAGTCTTAAAATAGTTTAAAATCCCATAATAAATTCCCAAGATTGCATTGATCATAGAGTCAATAAAATTTCGGATAATAAACATTTGCATTATTAAGACAAATATAATTGTGAATACAATAGTCATTGTCGCTGCGAGCACCTCATGAGCTATGTAAAAGGAAAATCCATTCATTAGGAGCACTACTGTTATTACAATTCTTAATACATTTGCAAAATAAATTCCAAAAATCATAAATAAAGATCCCGCAATTTTTTTCCACCATTTTGTAGGAGTTGCGACGACTAACGCTGTTAAAAGTGCCATTGCTTCAATTCCAGTGCACAATTTTATGACTTCCAGTGAATAAGGATATTCCATTGGAGGGACGTTTGGATAAATTAATACGCTTCCATTTACAATCCTAGTGAAAGAAGGCGCAATTTGAAAAAAAGAAAGGAACTGGGATGCACCTTCACTAGTTACATACCTAAGCCACAGGTCAATTGTCCATACCTCACCAGAACCCCAACCATAGTCTATTCCAAATAAAATATAAAAAAATTCTACAATTTCTGAAATATATAATAGAAATATTGTAAGGATAGTAACTGTTAAAATATATATTAATGATTGTGATAAGGTCCATCTATCTGAACTTTGCTTATCAGGCGTTAAATCTATTAATACTTCTTCAGAATCTGAACTGTCTGCCACTATGATTCACTTCACTTTATATTTATACATAAAATATATTCTGATAATTAATTTAAGAATAGGTGCAATAATGATACCCAAACTTCCTATTAAACCCACAAAAAATGCGGTAGAAGAGGTAAACACAAATACACCTGGAACTTCGACAATAAAAAATGAATGCAAAGGTGATAAATACAAGAAATATGAAGCATTCATTGCAATACAATAACATAAAATACCCACTAGTACAAGATAAGTTGCATCAGGTATATTCTTAAAAATTTTTGACCTCCAGATGCTATTTTCATTGAACCATGATTTAAATAGTTCAAAAAGTAGAATAATGAATACGAAAAATGAAGTTATACAAGTGAAAATAACGCCATATATTCCTGTCATCATTTTATTTATGATTGGTAATAATAAATATAATGTTAATATTATAATAGACACAATACCCCAGATAACATCTTTTATTTTGTGTGATTTATTCTCAGTCTTTTTCATTCTTTCTATAATTGTAAAAATTCCTAAGGTAGTTAATAGATTAAATATAACATTTGCAATTGTCCAGCTAATTATAGATTCCCAAGCAACATTAAAATATGGATAAAAAATGCCCCATAAAATCAGTGGGACTACTATTAAAATAAATCCTCCAGCTAATTTTAGCCAATTATTTGTTTTGTAGTTTAATAAATATTTTCTTTCAATAGTATAAAGTATTGCACTGATTAGAAATGCAGGTACAAACCAAAATATTTTTGGAATTGCTGCAAAAAACATTGTATATATAATGTTGAGGACATATAATATTTCGACATTCGGAGATAATCCTGAGTATATTATATAATTAAATTCAATCCAAAATGCTACAAAATATAAATTTAGAATATATATTAATATGATTAATATCCATATTCGATAACTGCTCTGAAAACTTGATAAAATATATCTATATAGTCTTAAGGCAGTAATAAGGGAAGCAATTATTATCACGATCAGAAAAATTATCCATAAAATAACCCCAAAATTACTTAATCCGATTACTTGAGGTACTGCCTTATCATATAGATTATAAAGCTTAAAGAAAAATTCAAACAAATATACAAGTATATTAAATGCATAGATTGTAAATAACCAACTATTTAGGATTGAGTCATGATACATTGTATTTAATGGTGTTCCACACTCTCTGCATTTTTTTAATACTTGTTTTTCTTTAAACAGCGTAGATTCATGATATTTCAATAACAACATTTGGAATCCAACTGGCAATATAGTCATCAAAACTCCCCAAAGTGTTGCAGAAGTAAAAGGTTCAGTTAAATCCTCTAAAATGAATACCCCTATATATAATAACAATATTACGATTATCGTCATTAATAGTTTTTCAATCGAAATTCTTCGGATTGACGATTTTGCACAATCAACACAATATAAACGACCACATTTCTTACATTGCAACCAAGTAGGTAATAGGTCGATATTTCGTTTTTCATGCACTTTTTTACAATCATTACAAATATTTTCTATATCATTTCTCATGGTAGTTAATGGTAATAATTAATGAGTAATAAAAATTACGGTATATATAATGTGGTTTTTATAACTTTATCCATTATTCAATTAATTTCACTTATTATTCAATATCCATCAATAAAATGAACGATGAACAAGGATATGATGTTATAATTTAAATAAATATATATGGATCGTAAATAATAAATAATAAACTGAATATACTTAATAAAACTAATTATAATACCAAAAATGAAATTTAATTCCAAATTATTGTATGTTTTATTTAAATAATAACTCATCAAAATGTTTAATTTGCTAACTATATTTATAGAAGTCTATATTACATTAATATTTACCTCCATAAACTTTAAAATTTAAGTAATATATTCATTTCACAATCTAAATCTCATTAAAAGAATATCAATTTATTAAAAAATATCTTATAAAATATTTTAAGAGATATTTAAAAGGAGACTTGAGCTTGAAATGCAAGAATTAATTAGATATTTGATTGGTATTATTTTAGCCATCAGTTCTGGTAGTACCACACAATTAGGATTAGTATTGCAGAAAATTATAATCAATAAATATAGAACAAAAGAAAAATTCGGTAGAAAGCTGGTAAAAGAGCCTCTCTGGATTCTTGGACTGTTTTTAGAGCTTGGAGTCAGTGCAATCTTGTTGTTTCTAGCAATTGATTTTATCGGAAATACTCTTACTCCAGGATTGATGGCGAGTGGACTTATTATTCTCGTCATTTTTTCAATCTACATTCTAAATGAAAAACTGAATTTTTACGAGATTATTGGAGTCATATTAATGGTTCTTGGAATAATTTTACTATCTCTTAGTGGTATGAGTATAGAAGTAGAGAATTATGATTTTTTAAACCCTGATTTTCTAATTAGATTAACTATTTTTACGGTATCGTTATCCGTTATGGGTATCATTTTATTTATAATAAATTCTTTCATTAAATATCTCACAAAAAATAGAACTATTAAGGCAATAATTCTGATTAATATCGCAGGTTTAGGATTCTCTATTAGTAATTTTTGGGTTGCGATAATGACTGATTTTCTGTTGAATAAATTCTTTATTTTTGAGAATTTTGCTGAATTAATTCTATTCATTGTCAGTGCAATAACACTTGTAGTTTCCAATATCGTTGGAGTAGTAGGTAATCAAGTAGGGCTTAAATATGGTCAAGCCGCAAATATTATTCCAATACAGCAAATTTCTGTTCAAATTTCACCGATCTTTTATTATTTATATGTATTTTTACTTCCAATTCCATCTCTTATAAGTATTGAGCTATTGATAATCGGAATATCTATGATAATTGTTAGTACTTTCTTATTAGGAAAAAGACAGGAAAAAATTGAAGAAATTAAGATGTAAATTTTAAAAAAATTCAATAGACAAAAAAGCTAAAACCTAAAAAAATTAGAAAAAGTCAAAAAACATAGAAATTCATTTATTTACAATAACAATGTTAGGACCAGAAATCATTGGCTATTTTTTTCAAACCTAAAGAAATTAGCTTTTCCTTTGATGGTTTTCCTGTATTTGGATCCCAATCTCTGAGTTCATAATAATCTTTTAGCATCTGATCAATATCTACTGTATTACCTTTAGCACCGCCTTCAGTAAGGGGCTCTGATGTTATTCTTTTGGGTAGGGTATCGTCTTTTGGTGTTAGACCACATCTGATATTAAATGCACGTCTTAAATTCGTAATTCGTTCACCAATTTTCATAATTTCATCCATTTTTAACTTCTTACCAACAACAACATTATAAATTTCAACTTGATTTTTCATCAATTTTCCTGTGGAGGTAGGAAATGAACATGTTATAAATGAGGAGGCTACTGCGTTAAAATCTTGTATTTTAATTACTGCTTCAGCTTGTCCTTCTGGTTTTACGCGGTTCGGACTTTTTTTAATCCCAATTTCAGGAATCGGTATATTTACAAGTCCCATAGGGATTATTTGATTTGCAGTAGAATGTCTTGCGCCCACTAATTCCGTGGCATATTGTAAACCCATTCCGTTAATTGCTCTTGGATCGTGCATAGGCATCTCAAGCCCCTTTACATGGATAGCGAACTCTTCTGAACCCTTCCCAATTTTCTTAGATGCTCGCATTACTCCTTCTGCCAAAATCGCACCAAAATCTTGTTTTTTCGCAATCATATCAATTAATTTTAATACACTGTCCATATTTCCCCATGTTAAATCCATCCCAACATCTTCTTCGGTTATTAAACCCTTTTCAAAAGCTTCCATAGCCCATGCGATTACCGAACCACAAGATATAGTATCCAATCCAAGATCATTACATTTTGTGTTTGCTTCCAAAATAGGTTCAAGTTCTCCATTCATTAATAAAGTTCCAAAAGCTGCTATAGTTTCGTATTCAGGGCCCTTACCCTCATAATTTCCTACTTTGATCCATCTATGACAGTGGACATTGCACGCATAACAAGTAGGAGTCTTGATGTTAATAGAAGCAAAAGCATTAGCATCAATTTTTTTCACATCAAAAGTTCCCTTTGCCCAGTTTTTAATAGGAGTATCTCCAACTACCATTCCTAAAGTCATTCCACTAACAGTACCCATTTGTGAAAATGCACTAACTACCATATCTTTATATACATTTTTTATGTATTTCTGGAAAAGTTCTAGAAATTTTTCTGGATTGGCAATTCCAATACTTTCTTTTATATTTGCTTTTACAGCTACAGCTTTTAAATTTTTAGACCCCATCACTGCTCCCATACCAGTTCTACCAGCGGCCCTTTTATCACTCATTATACTTGCAAAGAGTACTTGATTTTCTCCTGCGGGCCCAATACATGCAACTCTGATTTTAGGATCTTTATAATAATCCCTAATAGATTTTTCAGTTCTACCTGTAGATTTTTTCCAGACTTTTAACTTCTTAGCCTCTATTAAATCAATATCTTCTCCAATAATGCTTAATACCACAGGGTTTTCACTTTTACCCTCGAAAATAATTCCATCAAAACCTGAAAACTTTAATTCTGGACCAAAGAACCCACCCATATTTGAATCTCCAATTCCAAGACATAGAGGACTTTTCGCAATAATTTCAATTTTACTTGATATTAAACCTGTCAATGGCCCTGTCATATATATTAACTTATTTTCCGGATCAAGACCTTTTACTTCCGGATTTAACTCGTCATATAATATACGTGTACCTAGGCCCT
>CAZYEE010000120.1:0-10859 GCA_964646355.1 uncultured archaeon
TTAAATGCAATTCGATCCGCCCTGTGGAATGTGGCTCCATTAAAACAGCAAAAAATTATAATTAGATTAAAGAAAATATTGGAAAAATATTGCATCGAAAATGAAATTGAGTCAAAATTACCTAAGATGCTTGAGAGCTTACAAGTTCGATTGGATAACCTGGTCGATCCGGTTGAATTCTTAAAATGGCTGGCTGATCATGACCCCGATCGATTAAGCAGAAAATTCGGAATGGAGATCCTAAGAGAATTAAAACCACTAGAACTTCAAGCATTACCTTTTGCACTATATATGATATTAAATAAATCACTTGATGATATTGCTTACCCAGAAAAATTACCACCCATTGAAAAAGGAAAAAGAATAATATTCTGGATTGGCGGAAATATATATCGATTACTAAGAGCCCAGTTTGCAAATCTTAGCAAGGACGTAAGTGATCGATTTAAAAATTTAACTTTCAACCTTGATAATGCTATTTTTAAGAAACAAAAGGATGAAAATAATTAGATAGCATAAGGATTGGATGGATATAACTAAAAATTAAGAAATGTGGTTTTACAATTTATGAATATTATTTTCGATATAGTTTTTTTTAATTACTTCTTTATAAATCAACTTTTAATTCTCTCACTATAAATACAAAACTTGGCTTAAATGTTCTCTTAGGGCACTATACTATCAAATATCTATAAAATACATTTATCTGCACTGCTATTACTGCGAATGATACATGATTTTTATATTTTTCAAACCTGTTCTTAATAATGACTAACCTACAATTCTTCTTAATAACTAAAATGATGTTTTCTATATTCTGAAAGTGCCTTCTATAATTGATCTATGTCGATATATTGAAAACTATTTATGTATTCCCATTTTCAATAAAAGATTATTTATGATTCTTGTGAACGCATATTTAAATCCTTTAATTCATTATAAATTATTTCAATTACACTAATTATAGATAGAACAACATAAGGACACATACATAATGCTAGGATTCTGAAATCTTTAAAATGAATTGTATGAAAAAACGTTTAAAAATAAGTGAAACAAATTATCTACATAAAAAGCCAAAAATAAATATAAAAAAAGCAAGAAATTAATTTAGTAAGTAGGACACAAATTGGGAAAATACCTCATAAAATGGATAATTATAACCATTAGAATATTGATTGAGGCTTAGAAATTGGTTCGAGACGAATTTTTAACGAAATTGGCGACATTTGGATCTAATATAGAGACATTAGAAGAAGTAATCGATTCAACAAGTGCATATATTAAAAGCTATGAGCAAAAAGCCAGTATGGGGGAATACAAAAGGAAGGAGTACGAAAAAATAGCACGATCCTATAGGGAATTACTTAAAGAATACAAAAGAGAACTTAAAAAAATGAAGGATGCCCAAAATGAAATAATGCAAATATTACAAAAATATCCAGAAGCGGATATAGGTGGAAAATGCAGAAGATGCGGAAGCTTGCATCATATGGATAAAGAAATTATATTTGAAAAAGATTATTATGTCAAAATTTTTGATGGATTAGGTAGAAAATTTTATGATGGGAAAAAGCTAGTTATCTGGAAATGCTTAAGATGCGGAGCACTAATGTTTTATTGTATAAATCTAGAATTTTAATAAATTCCTATGCCATCATTACGATATATTCTTTTCTTTTAATTTTACCGACTTTTTTCTCATTTCCTTTCGATTAAATTTTGAGAAATCTAAAAAAGTGATGATCTAAAAAAAGAATAAATTCAATAGCGATCTTTGCAGTATGATAGGATTCAAGTATCTTGTCGAAAAAATCAATTTACGGATTATGAATTAAAATTATTGGAAAATTTATTCTTCATCTAAATTTACCCTGAAATGATCGATTTCGCCCCATTCTTTTGTTATACCAGCAAGTGTAGTCTCAAATCCATGCAAGAACTCTCGTACTGCCCTTTCCGGATCTCTAGCCTGAGTGATGTATCTTCCTACGATAATAATATCTGCTCCTTCCTTGAGAGCATTGCTCATTGTAATAGGTGAGATTCCTCCAGCTACTGCCACTAATAGCTTATCATTCAATGCCTTAATCTCTTTAATTAATTCCCATCTGGGTTTTGCGCCTGCATTCTCTGTATCAATACCTCTATGAAGAATAACAACATCAGGCATATTTTTCAATGCTTTTATGCGACCTACTGGGTCCTCAACATTCATCATATCAATTATTGAGTAGATTCCAAGTCTTTTAGCTTCATGCACGAATATATTTAATGTGTTGTCATTAGCAAGACCTGATGCCACTACAGCATCAGCAGTTTCTTCAAATGCTAATAATACTTCTACTCTGCCTACATCAAGAGTTTTTAGATCGCATACAATAAATGAATCTTTTGCATATTTTCTAATTTCACCTATAACTTTAGTCCCATATTTTTTCAATAAAGGTGTTCCTACCTCTACAATAATTCTATCACTTTTTGGTATCAACTTTAAAATCTTTTGAACCCGTTCTAAATTTGTAATATCGAAAGCGATTTGAAGATATGGTGGTCTCCATAACCTTGGCACTGTAAAACCCATAATTGGATGCCTCGCTCTATCCTTATCCCATAATATTCTATCTAATGTAGGTTTCTTATTTAACGCTCTGGTTATAGCCAATTTGGTTGCGCCATAATTATAGGTATAGATCTTTCTTAAATCTGTAGCTTTAGGATGTATAAAAACACTTGCTATTATTACCCAATCATCTACCTTGTCTTTTGGAATTATTCCTTCTTCAACTGCATCTGCAACCGCTTTTGCGACTGCATTTTGACCCGCTCCGAAAATTTTACTGGCATCGTCCATATTTTTTACCGTAACTTTTGGTATAATTAAAGTATATGGTTTGGGTGGTAAATTCGGCCTGATCACAGCTAATAACGGAGTATGTCCTGCCGATAATTGCGATAATGCATTTGCAAAAGCTAATCCAACTGGACCATCTTTATCTCCAATTAAGAGATCGATATGCGCTACCTCATTTCCTTGACCGAGTAAAGCCTCACCAATTAAATACATTTTATAACTCCTAAAAATTATTGATTATTCCATTTTTCATTACACATTTAATTTCATCGTTTTTAAATTAAAATGTTTTGTAGTTTCAAATTGATTTTGCGATAATATTTCTAATCATTATATAATTTTCAGTTTATTGATTTCATTTCATTATTTTCTTATTTGTTTTATTATATAGAATTTGAAATCTTTATAAAAATATTCTTATTTTTCTATTTCAAACTAATATCCCAGTTTAATTTTTTAAATTCATATCCCCTCAACTCATAGATACTCACACAAACTTTAAAAATCTCCAAATAATAATAATTTCTCGATAAAAATTCATAAATATGGATAATTATTAGGAGAATATTAACATCTAGGTGTAAAATTAAAAATGTGGACGCGTAGCTCAGTTAGAAATGTTGTGCTTTGCAAGCCTCTATTGGCTAAGCAGAGCGTTGGAACAGCTGGAGTTTTTTCCAACTGTGACGAAGCTCTTAGCTTGCTTTGGGAGAAACCCAATGGTCGCGGGTTCAAGTCCTGCCGCGTCCGCCATTAATTTTTTCTTTCTAAAATAGATCCTTAAATTTCTGATAAATATTCAGAGATTAGAAAAATGTTTTTTTAAATAAAGCCTCGGTGGCTTAGTAGGTAGAGCGTCGGCCTCGTAAGCCGAAAGTCAAGGGTTCAAATCCCTTCCGGGGCTTTATTTTTAGCCAGTATATGTGTAAACGAGATTAATATTTCAAAAATAAAAAAGTTTATCAATTTGCAAATAAGATAAATAAATTGCGATAATAGCTTTAAAATTAAGTAGATAAAATATAAGGACAAACCCCTTAGAAATAAAAAAGTAAGATGTGCGGGGGTGTCCGAGTTGGTCAAAGGAGCAGGACTGAGGCTCCTGTGGCGTAGATGGAGTTTTAGTAAATCTCCAGCGTTTGCCTGCGAGGGTTCAAATCCCTTCCCCCGCATTTCTCTAATTTTGGATTAATTAAATCATTTTTTCATTAGTTTATAGAAAACAGAAAAATTATTTACCAAAATTAATGGTATAAATTTTAGATCAAATTTGATTTGAAATAAATAAATTCATTAGATATATTCAATAGTAGCGCTTGGTTTTGTGGAATAATCATAGAATACTGCTCCAATTTCATTAATTTTAGATAGCTCGTTTTTCAGTTGTAATAAATATTTTTTGGAGAGGATAGTAGGGGTAGCTGTCATAAAATCTTTAGTTTCGACGCTGCGGACAAGTATAGAGTATGGTTTGCTATGATCAATGTTATCAGATAATAGAGCGGCGACTCTAACAATCTTTTGGATATTACCCGTAATTTTGCCTTGTAAATTCAAAATATCGAGGGGTTCCAGGTCATACCATAAATTTAGATTATCTTTTACAATTTTAATACCAAGAGTATTTCCATATACGCGTTCATCACCTTTAACTCCGATAGATGGTGCTTTGAAAATGTATGGTATGATGGAGCACTGATTATTATTATCAAAAAATTTGGTTATGATTTCCATAGCTTTTAGAGCTATTTTATTATCCTTGATATATTCATTAGGTAGGAGGACTGCAAAATACTGAGCTGGAGACAGGGGTTTTAAGATATTTTCAGTGATTTGGTTGGCGATTTGCCATAATTTTATTTTTTCGTGAGTAATTTCGCCAAGTATTCTTACAGCGCCAGCGGGGCCTGGTTGGGGCTGGCGTTCAGAAATTTCGGTTGGGAGGTCTAATTTACGTGCGAGGACTCTTACTTGATATTTGAACAGGTCTTTTATAGGTTCTACGACCTTAAGGCCCATTTTTTCTGGGAGTCCTCCGACATTGTGATGAATTTTTATAACACCACCATGTTTTTTACCTTTAATTTTTTTAGCTTCACCTCTGGTGGATTCAATGATATCAGGCATTATGGTAGCTTGAATAAGAAATTCAGCTTTAATTTTACTGGCTTCTTTTTCAAAAATATCAATAAAGGTTTTTCCAATAATTTTTCTTTTTTTATCAGAGCCTGTGATCCCTTTAAGATTTTTTAAGAAAATTTCGGTAGCGTCAATATATTTAATATTAAGTCCGAGTTCCTTGTATAGTTTTATAACCTGTTCACTTTCATTAATACGCATCATTCCATTATTGATATGAATACAATGCAATCGTTCTGGACCAAGGATATTATTTACGAGTACTGCGACAGTGGAGCTATCTACACCTCCTGAAACGGCGCAAATAGCGGTTTTATTGTTTATAATTTGCTTGATTGATTGCATAGATTTTTTGATAAACAGTTCTACGTCCCATTCTTTCTTTTTACACTTACAGACATTATAAACAAAATTTTTAAGAATGTTATAGCCTTCCTCTGAATGAGTCACTTCAACATGCCACTGGAGCCCATAAATGGGGCGATCAAGCGATTTAATACCAGCAATTTCAGTTTGTGGTGTTTTAGCAATAATTTTGAAATTTTTAGGAGGTATTGAGACGAGGTCGGAATGGGACATCCAGCATATGCTTTTTTCTTTGATATTCTCAAATAAAGGGTCATCCAAATCAATAATATTAAGTAATGTGAAACCAAATTCACCAGTTCCTCCTTTTATTACCTTACCTCCCAATTGATGAGCCATTAATTGATTGCCATAACAGATTCCAAGGATGGGAATGTTTAAATCATATATTTTAGGGTCGGGCATAGGGGCACCTGGTAAATAAACGCTGTATGGGCCCCCAGAGAGAATTATGCCTTTGATATTCATTTCAAGTATCTCAGCGGCTGAAATATTATAAGGCACAATTGCGCTATTAATTCCTAACTCATAGAGGATTCGCTTGAAATTAAAAACGTATTGACCGCCAAAATCTAAGATAATGATTTCAATATCTTCGTTTATCATTTGCAATCCACAAATACGGATAAATATATAATAATCAAAATCTTGATGCCATGTTTATTTTTTGAGCAAGTAATTTATTAAATACATTTAGAGATTATTGATTAAATAATAATCAAATAAGATAATAAATAAAGATTTGCCATGAAAATTTTATTGATTGTATTAGATGGCTGTTCAGTCAGTATATTAGAAAAAGCGGAAACTCCTTTTTTAGACATGATAGTTAATGAAGGTGTCAGTTCATTAGCTTGTAGTGCAGTTTTTCCGACAGCCACATATACATGTCATTCTTCGATTATAACGGGTTGTTATCCATCAAAAACGGGAATGATAGGAAATCAATATTATGACAGAGCGGAAAATATGAGGAAACATTTTGATCATTACGATGCAAATGCCCATATAGAATGCAAGACGATATTTGAGTATCTGACTATATTAAACCCCGTAAGTATATGTGAACCAGTATCAAAGGGTGCAATAGAACATATTTCAATGAGTGAGATAAATAATTTACCGTTGTTAAAAAGAAATGAAGAGATTTTTCGGCGTTCATTAAAACAGTTGGATAATAATAATAATATAAGGTTTTTAATGATAAATTTCTCTGGTGTGGATAGTATTGGCGAGATTTTTGGTCCGAATTCTATAGAATATAAGAAAGAAATAGAAAAAGTAGATGGATTTATTGAACAGTTATATACAAAAATTTCGGATCATGAGGATATTTTATTAATAATAACGGCTGATCACGGATTAACAGAAATTGAGAGCACCTACAATATTTCAAAAGTAATTGAAAAACTTTATCCAGATGTGGTCTGTTTACCATCTCACAGGTCCGCTCATATATATAATAGATCAAATTCAGGAGATTTAGAAAGAATTATTGGATATTTAAAACGGGATGAACATGTAGGTCGTATAATAAGGAATGAAGATTTTTACAAATTTCATTTAAAGCACGAACGCAGTGGAGATCTAATAATAACAGCAGCTGAAGGTATCGAATTTGAAGTAAATGGTTTAAAAGGAAGTCATGGAGGATTAAGTGAAGAAGAATTAAAAGTACCATTATTGATATTATCATCATCTAATTTTAAATTTGAACTGGCAGAAGCAAGAATAATAGATATTATGCCAAGTATATTAGATATTTTGAAGATAAAACCAGTAGAAAAGCTTGATGGAAAATCCTTGGTCTTAAAATAATCAATTATTTAATTTTGAAAAAATAAAAAATTAAGCACAATTAAGCATATATAATATAGATTAGAGAGTACTATTAGTAATTGAACCATTTATTAATTAAATTATTCAGAACAGATGATTTAAATTATTAAATGAAGGTTAAAATAACTAAATTAAAGAATTTTTAATAACTAAATTTGGGAATTATTAAGTTTACAGGATTTGAACGATGAATGGGGCAATATTTTAAATAGAAATAGTTCCAGCCACGAGCATTATAATAAATAGTGAAATAGATACTAGAAATACAAAAGCAATAATTTCTTTACTTCGTTTTTGAAAATATAGCCCGAGGACGAATAGAATAACCGCAATCCAATATAGAAGATATAAACCCCATGGTTCTGCTAATTGAATATATAAAGGAACATAGCCAATAATTGTATAGGGCCAGAGTCCTTGAAATGCAGCAAAAAAAATGTACGCAAGGACTGCAACAAAACTGATTATACAAATATATGCGGCTAATTTTTCCATTTTTTCCTTTTTATCTTCAGATTCATCTTGTTTGATTTTATTATTTTCCATTATTAAACAACCTTTAAAATGTAAAAATTATTTCACTATAGTCAAATCAAAATAATTTATTTAATCTGATCCAATAATTTATTTATTATCTTTATAATATTCGATTAAAGCTAGATACATTAAGTAAAGAAGTAATTATCATTAAAAATTAACTATCCATATAAATGATAAAAAAAGAGGTTAATAATTTGGATAAAGAAATAGAAAAAATAAATGCAGCAAAAGCAAGTTTAGAAGAAATTAAAGATGGAATGGTAATTGGGATTGGTTCTGGATCGACTGTTGCAAAATTAATAGAGTTATTGGGAAAAAAAGTTAAGGATGAAGGATTAGACTTACTCACAGTGCCTACATCATATCAAGTTCAACAATTATTAGTGGATTCGGGAATACCAATAACAAGTTTAGATGAGCACCCTGATTTGGACATAGCAATAGATGGAGCTGATGAAGTGGATAAGAATTTAAATTTGATAAAAGGTGGAGGAGCGGCATTAACACAAGAAAAAATAGTGGATTCAGCAGCTAATAGACTAATAATAATAGTAGATAGTGGAAAATTAGTTGATAATTTAGGAGAAAAATTCCCAGTACCAATAGAGGTTATACCAATGGCATTACCACTTGTGAAAAAAAGATTGAGAAAATACACTGAGAATTTTAAGTTAAGGATGGCAGTTAAGAAACTGGGCCCTGTAGTATCAGATAATGGAAATTTTATAATCGATGCACAAATTAGCGATTTAAAAGATAGGGATCTTAAAGATTTAGAAAAAAATTTGAACGCGATACCCGGAATTGTTGAGAATGGATTATTTATCAATATGACAGATACGGTATACGTTGGTGAAGGAAAAGGTGCAAGGAAAATTACAAAATAGATAATATCTCAAATTATTAAATAAAGAATGAGTAAAAGATAAGTAATAGGAAATAATAAAAAGTATTAAACAAGTAGAAATTACGTAATAAATAAAGTATAAAATAAATAAAGTACATATTTAATATTTTAATGTAATAATAAATATTTTAATGTAATAATAAATATTTTAATGTAATAATATAAAATAAGAAAATGGTCTAATCAATATAAAGCTCGATAGGTTTTTGTTTTTTAAATAGATTTAACAGATTTCTTCCATTTTTGGAGGTTTTCCTTATTTTAATATCACCACGATAATCAGATTTGACAGTCATGACTTTATTTCCATTATGCATAATTTTAAAGTATCTATTAGGATAATCATCCACTTCGAGATGGATATACTTTTTTGTAATCTTAAAATTAAATGGAATAGGATGTGAGCTGCTTTCGATGGTACCAGATTCATCTGTATGAGTACGAATATCAATGCTAATACCCAATTTATTTTCTAGTTTTGAGATATTGGCACCATTTTTACCAATAATTATAGGGCGATCAGCTTTATTAACAGTTACTCTAACTTTACGGTCTGAAAGTATATCAACATCAACTTTAGAATTAGGAATATATTTTTTAACCTCGGATTTAACTCTTTCTACGATTAATTTATTCATAGGCGAGAGACATTTTTTAGCAACAGGCATGACCACGATATTATCGCTGTAAGTATAGATTTCGTACATTAATTTATTAGTTTCAAAATCATAAACTTCAATTATTGGTCTTGCAAGGTCGGATTCGGTCATACCTTTAGGCACTCGAACAGTTATTTTTAGATAATAAACAGCTTCTACCATTCCTTTATTTATGTAAATAATAGTATCTACAATTTGAGGTATCATACCGAGTTCAATTTTTCTATTAACGAGCATCCTCTGGATTGCATCGATTGGATCAGTAGCATGAATAACACCGACCATACCAATACCAGCAAGTCTCATTTCTGCAAAAATACTGAAATCGCTTGGTTTACGTATTTCATCAAAAATAGTGAAATCAGGGCGAACGAGCAGTATAATATTAGCGGTTTTTTCGAGATCTTTTTCAAGAGGCGCGTATTGAGTTACACTTTTTGGTACCTGAAGATCACGAGGATTTTCCATAGTCTTAACAATTTTTTTCTGGCTTTCATATAGAGATGCGAGTGCTCCAGCGAAAGTAGATTTACCAGAACCAGGTGGACCACATATCAAAATTCCTTCAGCATAAGATTTAAGGCGCTCGATCAAACCATCTGGTAGTATATAGTCGTCAATTGTTAATTTAATTATTGGTTTGATAACAGTGATTTCCATTGAATCAGAAAATGGTGGCTCTGTAATAGTAATCCGTAAATCATTTAGTTGTGCGACAATGGCACCATGATATTCAATTTCAAGGAAACATCCTTTTTCTGATTTTGCTTTTTCCGTAATAGCCCTTGCAAGTTCTTCGAGGGTTTGGATGGCAATTGGTTCGTCCCTAATTTTTACTAGTTTCCAGTCTCCGGGTGTTCCGATTTTAGCCATAGGTGGGACGCCTTCTTTTAAATGAAGTGACATTGTATTATTAGTAAAATATTCGTTAATATCGATTTTAGGATAGGTTCTTTCTTCTTTAATAAATTTTACTTCAATACCCTGGGCTTTAGCTATATCGCCTTGAATTTTATCGCTGGTTATAAGAACAGCATCTGGACCTTTTGCAAAATCACGAATTAAACTGTCTAATTCGCCTCCTGAAGCTAGCTTAATCTGTTCTAAAGTAGGTCTACTACCAACTATTAAAAGTTTGATTTTGTTCTCTTGTGCATATTTTTGAATATTTTTTAACTCTTTGATCCCAAGAAAACCTGTCAATTTTCCTTGATTTGCATGGTTCTCAATCTCAGCTATAACTACTTGTGGTAAAATTATTTCTGAACCTTCTTCAATAATATTCTCTTCAATTAATCTTGAAACTCTTTGGTTCATTATAACAGAAGTGTCTATAACGTATTTTGTCATTTGTTTACCTCTAAACAGATAAAAATTATTGGAATTAATTTAATAGACAAAAAGCATCATTTCATTTAAAATTATATTATAAAATTATTATTCTATAGAATTAAATTTAGGTATATTCAATTAATTTCATAAATATAATTAAAAGATTTCATCAATACAATTAAAATTTAATTGATAGTAATTTAGGATTTAAGTATTAAAATAC
>CAZYEE010000121.1:0-10810 GCA_964646355.1 uncultured archaeon
AGGTTTGTACTCTTTTAATTTTTTTAATTCTATTAAAAATTTTAATTGATTTTAAATTTAAACATATAAGAAAAAAATGATAAGATTTTGAGTTGTGTATTTAGATTTGATTTGATTTGATTTGATTTGATTAGATTTTATCTAATTTTAGGATTAGATCCACCATTCTATTACTGAATCCCCACTCGTTATCATACCAACTGAGTATCTTAGCCATATGAGTACCTACGACCATAGTCATTCCGCCATCAATAATAGCGCTGTGAGGATCACCGATGATATCGCGTAATACAATTGGATCTTCAGTATATCTCATAATTCCTTTAAGTTTGCCTTCGGCAGCTTCTTTTAAAGCTGAATTAATAGATTCTTTAGTAACTTCTTTTTCGGTATTAATAACGAGGTCAGTGACCGAGCCATCAGGAGTTGGGACGCGCATAGCAATACCATTTAATTTACCATTTAATTCAGGAATTACTTTGCCGACTGCTACAGCTGCGCCTGTAGTAGTGGGAATAATATTGACAGCGGCGGCTCTAGCTCGTCTTAGATCTTTATGAATGAAGTCAAGAATTCTTTGATCATTAGTGTAGCTATGAACAGTTGTAATTACACCGGATTTAATTCCAAAGGTTTCATGAAGTATTTTAGCGGGAGGAGCTAAAGAGTTAGTGGTACAGGAGGCATTTGAAATGATAAGATGATCAGAAGTAATTCCGTCATCATTTACACCCATTACAACAGTATAATCTGGATCAGGGGAGGGTGCACTAATAATTACTTTTTGAGCACCTGCTTTTAAGTGGTTAGCAGCCTGCTCACGTTTTCTAAAAATACCAGTGCTTTCGACAACAATTTTAGCTCCGAGGCTAGACCATGGTAATTCAGCTGGGTTTCTAATGGCAGAGACGGGAATACTTTTGCCATCAATAATTAAGGAATTTTCATCGTATTGGACATCATTAGGTAGAATTCCAAAAGTGGAATCATATTTAAGCAGATGTGCTAGAGTTTTAGTATCTGTTAAATCATTAATTCCAACTACTTCAATATCAGCTTTTTGCTTCAAAATAGCTCGGAACACAAGTTTACCAATTCGACCAAAACCATTAATACCAATTTTAACCGTCATTATATAATCACCCTAATAATGGATAGCTTTCAATCCACATAAGATTTTATTAATTTTTCTAAAAAACAAAAGGGAATTAAAAAGAAATTAAAAGGTAATAGACTGAAATTATTAGAAATTATGAATATTTTGAATGAAATAATAGTAAAAAATGGTAGAATATTAGAAATTTCAAGGTAGAAAATAACAAAAAGACTTAAAATAAAAAATAGTTGTGAAATTATTTTTGTGCTGCTTTTTCTAGTGCTGCGATAACGGGTAATTTTTTACCTGTCAAGTAATCAAGCATTGCTCCGCCGCCTGTACTAATAAACTTGATAGGAATTCCGAGATCTTGGCAGTATCCACCCAATTCGCCACCACCGACAGCGGTGAATCCTTTAGATTCGCCCATCGCTTCAAGGATCAATTTAGAGCCTAAATTAAACGGTGGATTTTCAAATACGCCTACTGGGCCATTAGCTACTACAGTACCTGCATTTTTAATTATTTCAACATATTCTTTAGCAGTTTTTTCGCCAATATCATTAGAAGGAAGTTCATATTTATTTAATTCCTCGACTGGTACATCTTTACGATTGCCGTTATCATTTAATGAAAGATCAACGGGTAGTTTAATTTTATCTTTATATTTTTCATAAATTTCTTTTGCGGTAGGAACATAATCATCAAAATTTTTGATAGGTTTTTTGTTTATTTCACCGATATCAATGCCGCTTCCTGCTAACATAATATTCTGAAGGAGTCCGCCTACCAGAATGAGATCAGCTTTGTTATTTTCAAGTAGATTTTTCATGACTTTGAATTTAGTTTCGACTTTAGCGCCCCCAATAACAAAAACAACAGGTTTTTGAGGATTTCCGAAGATTTTTTCTTCCATTACTTCAATCTCGCGTTCTAGAATTTTGCCCATGCAGCTGGGGAGGACCTCGGTAAATCCTATTAGAGATGGGGATGATCTATGGGCTGCGCCGTATGCATCGTTAACAAATAAATCGAAAAGAGGAGCTAGTCGTTGAACAAAATGGGTATTTGCCATTTTTTCGATGTCATCTTTAATTTTTATTTCTTCTGCATAAAATCTTACGTTCTCAAGGACCAGAATTTCGCCTGGATTTAATGCTTTTATTGCGTTAATGGCGGTAGAACCAAACAAATCATCGACAAATTTTACACGTCCACCATAGAGTTCGTTCATGGCTTGGGCATGGGGAGCAAGTGAGGTGTAATCTTTACCACCGGGTCTACCTTGATGTGCGATTACTACTACGGCTGAATCTTTGAGATAATCCAAGGTATCTTTCAATTCTTTAATTCTGAGTAAATTCATTAATTTATTTTCTTTTCTAGTAATAGTAGAATTTATATCAACTCTTAAAAGAACTTTTTTTCCTTTCACATCGAAATCGTCTAATGTTTTTATACCAAATTTCAAGTTATATGCCTCCAAAATTTGGGTTATTTTCAATCTTAACAATGATCAAGTAAGATTAAAAAATTTTTTATTGAGTGAATTATTCAAAACACTAAAGAAAAAAGGTGGTAAAATTTACAGACGAAAAAAATGACAAGGTCTTAGAATATCTTAAAACAGAGGGTAGGCCATGGCTAGAGGTATTATTAGAAATAAGTAGGGGTCTACCTGCTATTGCTGTTAGAAAGACACCCTTTATGAGATGGAGTAAGATCTGTGGGATCTATATAGATGATGAATGAAATAGAAAATGAGTAAATTGAAATAGAAAATTAGTAAATTGAAATAGAAAATTAGTAAATTAAAAATAAATTTGATTTAAACTTTTAGACTGAATAATTTGAATCCAGTTTCGCGAGCTATTTCTTGGGATTTTTCTTTAATGATTTTTGCAAGAGCTTCTTGTGATATTAATTTCCTAATAATTTCATTGAATACGGAGGATGATTTGATTTGACTGAGATCAAATTTTATAGCAGTCCTAGCGACCTCTAATGCGCTTGGTTCGGGGCATACAAAAGTGCATGCTGTGCAGTAAATGCATCGCTCTTCATTTAATTTTACTTCTCTCTTATCATCAAGAGATGTGAACTCAATAACATCCATCATGCAAGCATCGACGCATTTTTTGCATCCTTCTGGACAATTTTTTGGATAAATCTTGATATATCCTTCCAAATATTTTTTAGCCGGTTGATTGGTTCTTGGGCATGTTAGTTCCTTGCCGAGTAGATCAGGGAGGTTTCCAGGTGTTTCTTTTAATTGAATTATGTGTTCATCATCTATCAATAAGGTCCAAGCACCGAAAGGACACATATAGTCACAGATTCCACAAAATGAACATGCTTCAATATCTGGAATATCAACATATTCGTCAGTTTCCGTTCGTTCAATGGCTTCTTTTGGACAGACGATCACGCAGATTCCACAGCCGGTACATTTATTAAGATCGTGCTGAATAACACTTTTATATTCAAGTAATTTCATTTGATAATTTACTTTGTTATCGTCCGTTTTTTCTCTTGAATAAAAGTTTCGGTTAATCATAATTAAGACCCAATTTTGTTTTAATCCAATAAATATTAATGTAATAAATTTCGAATAATAAAATTTCAATATCCCGATTTGTAAAAATATTTTAAAACTTTTTTATATGAATTTTATTACTAAATAACCAAACATCCAAATTTCATAAATCGAATACATAATTAAGAAGTTAATTAATTAAATTAGAGTAAAAAAATGCTAAAAAAGAATTAATTGCAAAATCGATTTAAAGTAAATTATGGATTGATATAAAATGCGAGCGAAATGGAAAAAGAAACGAAGACGCAGAATGATAAGAAAACGTAGAAAACAAAAGAAATAATAAGAGAATAATGTATCTTTTTTAAAAATTTAATACTTAACTTAGATATCATATTATATTAATTCCTAATTTAAATGCTTTATTTTTTCAAGAGATAATAATTTTGAAGTTGTTTATATACAATAACGAATAGATAAATGGGGTAAAATATTCAAAATTAGATATACTAGAATTATTAAATGAGGTTTTTGATATAATAATGAACTAAATTTATATTATAGTAATCATTTAAATTTCTATTATTGAGAATTCTATATAGAAATATTTTAAGAATAATAAAAATAAATAAAAAATAGTTTAAATTAATACAAATAAAATCAAATTTGCTCAAATAATACTAAGTTATACTATTATCAATTTAAGTAAAATTTAAACGTAATTAAGATGTGAGGACTTAAAGATGATACAAGTGGATATATTTTGGCATACGGAATTGGGGCATCTTCTGCAGTAGCAGTAGTTAGACAATTAAGTAAAGAAGAAAACATGTTTGTGAACAAGTATTTCATAACATTGGTATTGTTTCAAGCGTTATTTTTTGTCCCTGCTGGAATGGTCTTACTATGGAACTTTCCACACTGGGAAAGTATGCAGTTATTTCCGACACATGGTGCTATTCCTTTTTGGTTAATTTTATTATGGTCTATTACAAATATTACAAATGCAATATTAGCATATATTATTTGCTATCGACTTATAAGAAAAGGAAACGATTATGGTGCATTTAAACAATTGATATTAGGATATTTCTTATTCTTCTGGATGCTAGTTTATGGCTGGGATGGAGCAGGATGGCAAAGATTCTTTTACGATGCTACGATTAATGGCTGGACTTGGACAAACCCAAATGTAGGATTATGGAGCCCAAGGTCATACAGCGAAAGTCTTAACGATGTAATACAATGGTTGGCTGGAGGAAATGTGTTCATCACATTATTAATATTAGGGGTATTTTTCCTCACACCAATGTTATATTACATTTGTAAATGGGGAGTAGAAGGCATAAGAGAGGACCCAGAAGCACCACATATAAAATTGTTTGAAACAAAATATAAATCGCATACTGCGATGCTGATTTTTGCACTAAGTTCAGTTTTAGGTGTTGCTCTTGGATTAGTTCTGTTAGCAGCATTTGTTTCAATGTTATTCAATAATTTCTTTAATTCAATATTTCCAGTGTTTGGGGTATTTGCACCGATTTCTGAATTACCTAACGCTACAATTAGTGTGAATGCCATTATTTCAATGTGTATTAGAATACCAATAGTAATTATTCCAACCTACATATTAGGATTCAGAAAAAATATGATTATACATAAATTATATCTCCAATTCGGAATAAAACACAAATAATATCCCTTCAAATTTTTATTTTTAATAATTTTTATAGATTTAAAGAAAAATTAAAAAAACTTATCCAAAAACTTTTTGAATTACAAGATTATTATTTGATTCTCTATTAATTTACTCGATCAATCATATTTGAGTAAATTTTATAGACTGTTTAGTTAATAAAAATAGATTTCAAAAATTGAAATTTTTTAAATATTTTTAAGTTCTTCTCTATCTAAATAATCAAGCGGAGAGATTTCGTATTCAAAATAATCATCCCATGGATTTTCTAATTTCATCATCTCTTCGATTGTTAGATTCTCAAAAAACTTTCTAAATGGGCGCATTGAGTTTCCATGTGCAGAGATGGCCACATTTATTTTTTCATTTAAGATTTTTTCTAGCAAATCACGAATAAAACTATAAACACGTTTTTCGACCATTTTAATACTTTCTCCTCCTGGTGGAGGAACATCATAAGATCTATGATAGATATCAAATAATTCTTTTCCGTGTTCTTTAATAAAGTCAGCATGTTTCATTCCTTGTAAATCTCCATAAGATCTTTCAATAATCCTATCATCGACGATTACTTCAACGTTTTTATGGTATTTCAGAACAATTTCAAGTGTGCGTTTAGAACGTTTAAGATGAGAACAATATGCTACTTGAAATTCTTTATTTTTTAGTGCTTCTGCTACCTTTTCTGCTTGTTTTATCCCTTTTTCGGTCAAATCAGGATCAAGCCATCCCGTGAATATTTTATCACGATTGAAAGTAGTTTCGCCATGTCTAAATAAATAGATTTTGAATTTTTCTTTTTTCTCATCAGTCATAATAGATCATCTAAAACTTTAATTTGAGATTAACATTATCTTTATCAAATATTATTAAATTTTTATGCTAATTTAATCAAAAGTCTCATTATAAAAGAAAAGAGATCAACAATAAATAATTATAATTGAAAAATTGAGATTCGGCTTGGAAAGAAAAATTTCTTTTTTTATAAATTTCTATACAATTTTCAAATCAACCCTATAATAATTATAAGTAAGCTTATCGCGTATATCTGCGATATATTGCTATGGAATTTCTAGATGTTTGGTTTTTTAATTTGAAGGATTCTTTAAGGAGATTAATAAAGATCGAATATTAGTTAAAAGATAATTTTTAAGTTTAAAACAAATGACATAATTAGGATAGCAATCAGATGATAAATTAAAGTAATTAGATAAATTAATAAAATCAAATTAATATTAGAATAAATGAAAAAGTGTTTAAAACATTAATAAAATGAATTCAAAAGTAAAAAATTAGTATTTTAAGAATTAATATTTTTTAGATACGATAAAAATCTTGATGAATATAGAAAAAAATTTCAAGTGAGTATAATATGGAACCGAAGTCTGATTTTAAGCTTGAAAGAATCTGGAAACCTTCGGATAAATTATCAAATAGAGTAAAAAAGTTAAGGGCTGAGTATTTTTCATTTTATGACAGAGATTATTTTAGGAATGAAGTTAGAGGTTATTCAACTGGTAAAAAATGGGATATTGTATTTTCAGCGCATCAATGGGGTGTTGTTCCAGAAATGTATCCATTATTCGGATCTTTTGAAGATACATTAGCAGCAAGTGCCCAAATAGTTGAATTACCTTTAGATTTTTGGGAGAAATCCTTAATTGTAAGGCGTTCAATTTTTTTTAAGCGGGTAATTGAAGAATATTTACCTGTAAAAATTCTTGAGGGAGAATTGATAGTAGGAAGTTATTTTAATACTGCGTTATCTAAATGTTTAAATTTAGAAGAAACGAAAGATTGGTTAAAACTAGAGAAACAATGGTTAAAGCAAGCAAATTTTGTTCATTTTAATGGAATTGGAAATGCGGGTGCTATTCCAGGGCATATAATCCCAAATTATCCAAAAGTTTTGAAACTGGGTTTTAAGGGAATAAAGCATGAAATAGAAAATGCTATTAAAGAAATTGAGGAGAAAGAGAAAGAGAAATCTACTATTAAGGATAAGAAAGATTTTCTAAATGCATTATTAATTTGCTGCGATGCTGTAAGAAATTTTGCAGATCGATATGCAGAGGAGGCATTAAAATTAGCCAATGAAGTGGAAGATATAAAAAGAAGAGATGAATTGAAAGAAATTGCAAGAATATGTAAAAAGGTACCTTGGAATCCAAGTGAAACATTTTATGAAGCACTACAATCATTATGGTTTACTCACATGCTAGTCATGGCTTGCGAGTCTTATCCAGGTCCGGGTTTATCGCATGGCAGATTTGACCAATATATGTATCCATTTTATGAAAAAGATATAAGAGAGGGGAGATTAACTCCTGAATTTGCTAAGGAATTACTTCAATGTTATTGGATAAAACATAATTATGCATATGATTTTCATGGAAGAGTCGGGAAAAATCAGGGAATAAATTCAGGATTTGGACAGTTAATAACATTAAGCGGAATGGGCCCAAATGGTGAGGATCTTACAAATGATTTAACGTATTTAATTTTGGAAGTTATAGAAGAAATGAATATGCTAGAACCAAAAATCAATATTAGAATACATAAAAATACTCCAGACAAATTATTAGATAGAATTTGTGATATACTTGCAAAGACACAAGGAAGTCCATTTTTAATAAATTTTGATGAGCATGCAATCCGTGGGTTAAGATGGGAGGGAGAGCCAGAAGAATTACTCTGGAATTATGCGCCGGTAGGTTGTCTTGAAAATACACTTCAAGGTTGTGAAAGGGCAGGAACGGTAGATGTCAACATAAATTTAGCAAAAGCAATCGAGCTTGTATTAAATAACGGAAAAGATCTTGTAAATAATAAAAAATTAGGTATAAAAACTGGAAATCCGAGTTCTTTTAAAACTTTTGAAGAATTTTACAATGCATATAAAAAGCAATTAAGATGCATTTTAGACCATATATTAGACAATGCAATTAAAGCAGATGAAATTAGGTCTAAATACGAACCTACGCCTTATTTATCATTATTAATAGATGGGTGCGTAGAAAAAGGAAAGGACATAACTGCAGGTGGTGCAAAATACAATTATATAACTGTAGAAGGTATTGCACTTGCCACTGCTATTGACAGCTTAATTGCAATTAAGAAACTAGTTTATGATGAAAGGAAAATTACAATGCAACAATTGATCGAAGCTATTAAAAATAATTTTGAGGGTTATGAAAAGATAAGACAAATCTTGATAAATAGAGCCCCTAAGTTTGGAAATGATATAGACGAAGTAGATGAGTTAGGGCGAGATTTATCAGAATTTTGGACAAAATATGTATTCACAAAAGTTTCACCACCGACTGGTCGAAGATTTCGCGGAGGATACCTATCCTGGAATTATTTTATTAGCTATGCACCAATGACTGCGGCTACACCTGATGGAAGGAAATGTGGAATGTTTTTATCAAATGCGTTATGCCCAGTAAATGGTGCAGATAAGAAGGGCCCTACAGCTGTAATTAATTCAGTGGGTAAACTAAACTTAGAAACTGCCCCAAATGGAGGGTCTCATACGCTCAATTTAAGCACGGCATTGTTGAAGAATAAAGAACATATTGAAAAATTGAAAGCTTTAATTCGTTCATATGGTGAAAATGGAGGGACTTGTTTACAGCTAAATATAATAAATGCAGATATGTTAAAAGATGCTCAAAAAAATCCTGAAAAATACAGCAATCTCTTGGTAAGAGTAACGGGCTATAATGCGTATTTCGTGATGCTTGGAATTGAAATTCAAAATGAGATAATAAATAGAGTTTCACATAAGATTTGATAATAATAAGGAGAAATAAAAAATGACTTTAAATGCGAATAATAAGGGACATTTATCGGCTAAAATTGTAAATGCATTTCAAGAAGATGCAGCACCTAAATATTTAGCGACATTAAATAAAGAAGGGACACCTAATATAGTTCCAATACTTTCATTAGATGCCATTGACCAGGACACCATAACATTTGGAGATTATATGATCTGGAAGACAAAAAGAAATCTGTTAGAATATAATAAAGTAGCATGTGCCGTGACATCAATGGACGGATTCCAAACATATATAGTAAAAGGTGATTTTCAAAATTTTGTAAAAAAAGGTGAACTTGTTGAGCGCGCTAATTTAAAACCACTATTCAGATATAATGCATATACAGGAGTTCGGGGTGTCGGAATAATAAAAGTTAAGCAAGCCTATCCTCCGAAAAAATTGATTAACATTCCTTTTATCTTAAATATCCTAAAATTAAAAATTGGTAAAGGTAAGGTAAAGAGTTTAGAAGAGTCCAATTCTGATAAAAATATAAATGGTATACACCATCGAATCATAGAAAAATTTAAAGGAATAACATCCTTCAAAATGCTTGCATATAAAGATGATGATGATTATCCAATGATTATTCCAATTAGTTCTATGTCCCCGAAAAAAGATGGTAGAAGATTAGTTTTCTCATTTTCTGGGATAAAAGATGAAATTAATAGAATCCCATTAATGTCTAAGGTAGCAATTTCACTTTTTAAACTGCAAACTGAAAAAAATATTATAAGACTGGCATTTTCAAATAAAATTCCATGGGGCGAGATACAGCCAATTGCCTATCAATTAAAAGGAGTATATCAAGGAACTGGGAAGTTTAGGGGTGTTAGTCTGGGAGTTATTGATATTACTGAAGTATATAGCGCTAGTCCACCATTGCCAGGAGAATTAATCTCTACTCATTCAACATTATAAATATTTTTAAATTTATTTGTTAAAAATTTGTTATTAAATATAGTTTAAATATAAATAGGAGTTATTTAAATGGAAAGTTTCCTGGAAAAACTTAGATTAAAGAAAAAACCAATAAGATTTCTGTTTTTATGTTCTGGAAACATTTGTAGATCACCTATGGCAGAAATGCTATTTGAAAAGTTAGCAAAAGAAAGGGGAGTTGGTGATCAAATTGAATCTATTTCTGGCGCTGTAATTTTTCATAATGATATGATCATGTGGGAAACCGCGCAAGTTTTAAGAGAGGAGGGAATAAATGATGAACGGATTAATAAATTTTATCCAAGACATATTAGTAGATATCCAGAGCTTTTAGAAGCAGATGTTATTTTAACTATGGAAAAAAGACATCTAAGTGCTATTCCTAAAAATTATTTAAATAAATCTTTTTTATTATCAGAATTTGCTGGCTGCTCTTCAAATGATGTATCAGATCCATATGGTGATTTTATTGATACCTATAAAGAAATCGCAAATGAGATTAAATATTACCTAAACAAAATATTAGATATTCTTATTGAAAAAAAGATTTTAGATCCAAAAATCGCTAAATAAAGAATTTTAAATAGTTTAACGAAATAAAGAATTTTAAATAGTTTAAAATAGTTCAAAATTAAATATCTAAATTGTGAGATATTATATATATATAATACTTAGATGTTTAATAAATTTTATTTTGAAAACAAACTATTTTATAA
>CAZYEE010000122.1:0-9528 GCA_964646355.1 uncultured archaeon
AAAAGGAAAAAAAGAAAATAATATCTCTTTTTATATCTATTGGATCGAATATGCACCGAATAAATGGTTATGTAGAGAATGTAAAGAAAAAATTATCGATTCCTCTCTTCTAATTTATAAATTTAGTACTTTTGCTGATCACATAATAAAAAGTAGTAAAGAAGAAATTAAATAGACCATGTGGTCATTAAACGAATACTTAAAAACACTTTTTCTAAATAATTTTCTCCACTATTTGCATTATTTTGGATAAAAAATTTTGAAAAACTTACATTTAATTTTCATTAATATTTTTGAATTTTCAACATTTTCATAATACTTTCATTTTTATTTATTTATTATATCCATACAATCTAATTTAACATAAATTTTACAAAATATTTTTATAATAAATATTCCTAATTCAGACCAATTATTAATAAAGTGATTTTTATGTACAAAAGAAACAAATTCTGCAAATTAATTAACGTATTACTTTTCATACTTATTGTTTTTGGAATAATTTACACCTTATCAATGATCTCCAATAATTCATGGAAACAATTAAACTCAAATTTATTAATTGATAAAAAAACATCTACAGATATGAATAATCCAGAAATCTTATACGATAATAATGCTATATATGAAAATTATGATAATTTATCTGCTGAATATTATTATAAAGGCACCTCATACGCAGATTATTATTATCTAATATGGTTAAATTCTGAAAGCGCAAGTATTAATTACAATTTATATTTATACGAAGATTCACTTTATACAAATTTGATAAAAAGATCAGAAACTCCTACACCTCTTGATTGGATCATCTATAGACCATCTGCCACAAATGATATTTATCTGAAAGTAAATTTGTCAAATACTGGATTCGGATTTATTGAAATGGAAAAAGCACACAGAATGAATATTAATAACTTTACTCAAATTCAAAAAGATTTGGGATCTTCTGAGCTGTGTGAAATAGCACAAGTGTATTTAGCAAAGGGCAAACATTATATTTTTACTCTAACATTTCCATCTAATTGCAATTTTGATCTTTATATGTTTAATTTACTTAAAAATAAAGGCGGAATATGTTATGAAGCATTAGCAGTTAGTAATTCAACAATAACAGGACAATCGGAACGAATTGAGTTTATTTCAACTAAAGATGATTACTTTGCATTTGTGATTGTTCGTGAAGATGGTTCAGGTCAATTTACTTTTAAAATAGAATTGTATACACAAACTCAAACACAAATACCTGCCTTTGAACTTTTATGGACGGTTATTTCAATAATTCCAGTAATTTATTTGATTAAGCATAATAGTACTAAAAAGAATAAAATTAATTGAAAATTGAAAAAATTGACCAAAAAATTACTATTATTGATTTTTTTTCATTTTTCAATTTTTTTTCTTAATAAAATACAAATATATAGTTTGTATTTTTTTTAATGTAATAATGATATGTTCTATGATTCTATATTTTACTCATTCAAGGCAAAAATAGATTTGAGAAGCTATTTGAACTCTCAAGTTTTTTAATGTAAAATATCCATAAAATAAATGTCAAAATCTTAAATGTCAAAATCTTTTATTTTATACTTGTTATAGAAGAAGATAGTCATTTATTAACTTGAAAATTAGTTTCCAGATAAATCTCAGAGAATTTTTTAAAAAATAAAAGTTATTTTTCTAAGAAATCTAATTGAATTAATAATTCTTATCTCCTTCCTATTGAATAATATGCCAATTTTCTTGAAAATTTTTCAAAATTATATATCATCCTTCCATCTATTATGATAGGTGTCTTCATGTTTTCAATAAAGAATTCCGGCTTTAAGATCTTAAATTCATCCCATTCAGTAATTATAAGACACGCATCCGCATCTTTAATACAATCTGCAACTGAGGGTGCATATTTTATATCTTGTTGAATGATGTTTTTCGCCTCATCCATAGCAGCAGGATCATATGCACAAATTTCAACATTATGATTTTTTGTTATCATATCGATTATTTTTATTGAAGGTGCTTCTCTCATATCTGAAGTATTTGGTTTGAAAGCCAGACCCAAGATGGCTATTTTCTTCCCATTAAGATCTCCAATAGCCTCTTCAAGCATCTTCACCATAATTTTCGATTGATTTTCATTTACTTTTAATAGAGCATCAATTAGAAGGGGCGTATATCCCTTTTGTTTAGCTAAATTATATATTGCCTTAGTATCCTTAGGAAAACATGATCCTCCAAAACCGCATCCAGCCCTCAAAAATTTTTCTGATATTCTATCATCCAACCCAATACCTTTTGCCACTTCATTCACATCAATTTTCCCTATACTACGGCAGATATTTGCAATTTCATTGATAAATGATACTTTTAATGCTAAGAATGAATTATTAGCGTATTTTATCATTTCTGCAGTTCTGGGATTTTCAACCACGAAGATTTCTCCTTCAAATGGTTTAAATAAATCAGTTAATTTTTGTGCAGTATTTTTATCATATGCACCTATTACGGTTCTAGAAGGATGTAAAAAATCATACATTGCATTTCCTTCCCTTAAAAATTCGGGAATCATGGCAATTGAAAAATCTTTTCCGCAATTTTTTTCTGAGTTTTTTTCAAGAATTGGCTTGACCACATTTTCCGTGGTAGTTGGAACAACTGTGCTTTTTACTACTACAATATGAAAATGGTCCATTTCCTTCAAAACTTTACCAATATTTTCAGATGCACTAATTATATATTTTAAATCTATTTCTCCTGTCTCTTTTGAGGGAGTACCTACGCAAATAAATGAAACTTCAGTATCTTTAAGTATATCATAGGTGGTAGAAGCGGAAAACTTATTTTCTTGTATTACTACATTTAAATTATCTTCTAAATTAGGTTCAAAAAAAGGAACTGAACCCTCATTTGCTTTCTTTACTACATCCTCTCTAATATCCACACACTTCACTTCATAACCCTTCAGTCCAAATCCAACAGCTGTAATGAAACCTACATATCCTAATCCTATTATTCCAATTTTTCTGATTCTCTGATTCTTCATTTTTTTCCACTTCTTCAATTGATATTTCTATTTACAAAACATATTCAATTTTATTATAAAATTATTGACTTAAACTCTATAATAATTGGTTTCATCGTGTTTTCTTTTAAAAACTTTAGTTAATAGAAAATTTTTTTTTAACATATTTATCTTAATTTCAATAATGAATTGAGTATATATTTTGGAAGAATAACATAAAAAAAACTCCATATTTAAAGAATTCTTCCAAATTAAATAAACACTCAATCGTTGAAAATATCTATTATAAAAAAAACTATGCATGAGATGGAAGAAATATGGTAAGCATTAAAAGTTGGGGTACCTATTTACCAGGTTATAAACTCCCTCGAAAAAAAATTGCTGAAGCATGGGATTTTCCATCATTACCTGGTACAAAATCTGTATCAAATTATGATGAAGATAGCATAACTATGGCAGTAGAAGCTGGACTCGAATGTTTAAAGGGTATAGATCCCAGTACTATTGACGGTCTCTTTTTTGCTTCTACCACAGCACCATATGCAGAAAAACTGAACGCCTCCTTTATAACCCAAGTCCTTGATTTGAATAATGATATCCTCACCAATGACTTTTTGGGCACTACTAGGGCTGCCACTACCGCTCTACGAGTAGCTTATGATACTATTAAATCAGGTGATGCTAATAATATTTTAATTGTCTCTTCCGATAAAAGAGACCCAGAACCTCTCACTATGTATGAATATGCATTTGGTGATGGCGCCTCCGCTTTACTTATTTCTAATGATCCAGGTGTCGCATCAATTGAAGGATACTACTCGGTTAATGAAAACACAGTCGGTCCTTATAGACGCTCCTTTGATGAATTCGTAAGAACCTTTGAGATCAAAGTCGAAACTAAACTTAATTATTTGAACGCTATGTCAAGAGCTTTTAAAGGCCTAATGGAAAGATTTGAATTAACTTCTGATAAGATAAATAAAGCTGTTTATTACGCACCAGATCCAAGATTTCATGGGATCCTTGCTAAAACTATGAAATTTGATAAAAAAGCTGTGGTTGATACCTTCTGGATGGATATTTCAAACATCGGAACTCCCCTAGCCTTCTTAATGTTGGCTACTGTTTTTGAAAAAACCAAAGAAGGCCAAAATGTTCTTCTTGGTGGCTATGGAGACGGCGCTGATGCTTTTTACCTTATTACAACAGACAAATCTAAAGAAATTGCTAAAGATCGAATGAGAGTGAAAAAACGCATCAGAAAACAAAAAACTATGGATAATTACAATACCTACCTAAAAAATAGATATCTTATTAAATCTAAAAAACCAAGAACACGCAAAGCCAGCCCTGTTCAAGTTTGGAGAGAAGTAGATAGAGTTCATAAATTATACGGCATTAAATGCAAGAGTTGCGGAACTGTCCAATATCCTAATTGGAGAGCTTGTATGGTTTGTGGTGCTAAAGATAACTGGGAATTATATAAATTACCTCGTCATGGTAAAATATATACCTTCACTTTAGATCACCTCATAGATGCAGAATATTTTGAAACTCCCGTGCCTAGATGTGTGATCGATGTCGATGGTGGCGGTAGAATCCTACTCGATATGACTGATTGCAACCCCTATGAAGTCAAAATCGGAGACGAAGTCGATATTGTATTTAGAAAAATGCACGAAGGTGGAGATCTCGAACAGCACCAAAATATGATTGGATATTATTATAAATGTAAACCTTCTGTTAAAAAGAAGGAGGAGGAATAAAAAATGGGTAAAGTTGGTATAAGAGATAGAGTTGCTATTATTGGTGGCGGAGCAACCAAATTTGGTGAAAGATGGGACAAAGGTGTTGAAGACCTTTTAATCGAAGCAGGATACGAAGCTTTTCAAGATGCAGGAATTAAAGATCCAGATGAAACTATTGAAGCTATCTGGCTTGGAAATCAATATTGGTTTACTGGGCTCTCAGGTGCTACTGCAGCTGATTCACTAAAACTTTATGGTAGACCAATTACTAGAGTTGAAAACTTTTGCGCATCCGGTATGGACGCTTTTAGAAATGCATGTTTTGCAGTCGCATCCGGAGTATATGAAGTTGTAATGGCTTGTGGCGTTGAAAAATTGATGGATGAAGGTTCCTCAGGTTTACCAGGATTTAAAGTTATGGGTCATCCGTTATTACCTTTACCATCTGCTCCCGCTATGTTTTGCTTTGCAGCAACAAGATCTTTCCATGTTCACGGCTGGACTAAAGAAGATCTAGCACGTGTCGCTGTAAAAAATCATAAAAATGGCGTTAAACATCCTAAAGCACATTTTAGACGCGCAATCACTATTGAAGATGCTATGAATGCACCTATGATCGCTGATCCCCTTGGTAGATTTGATTGCTGTGCCATGTCCGATGGAGGAGCTGCACTGATTATCACCACCCCTGAACTAGCACCAAGCTTTAACTCTGATTATAAAATAGTAAAAGCTAATGCAGTCGCTGTTATGACTGGAACCCCTTGGTACGACCCAAACTTTGACTTTATAAAATTCCCAGCCACACGAAAAGCCGCTGAACTCGCCTATAAAGAAGCAGGAGTAACTGATCCCCCAAATGAAATTTCACTGGCTGAAGTGCATGACTGTTTTACAATCACTGAACTTCTAAACTGCCAAGATTTACAATTCTGTGAGATCGGTGAAGCTCCTCAAAAATTAAAAGAAGGATTCTTTAATGTAGATGGCCAAGTCGCCATTAACCCTTCAGGTGGCTTAAAATGCTTCGGACATCCAATCGGCGCTACTGGATGTAGAATGATCTGGGAATGCTTCAAACAACTCCAAGGCAAAGCCTTGGGTGAACAAGTCAAGGATCCTCAACTCGCCCTCGCACATAATCTCGGTGGCGCATACTGCGTCTGCTCTGTAACAATCTTAGGCCACCCTGATTAATTTTTTTCTTTTTTAGTCTAATTAATATTTTTTTCTTTTCTCTTTTTCACCATATCTTAAATATTAATTAGATGTTATCTATGTTATTTACTCATTTATTTCATCCATCTTATCTTTTACTACATCTATAATTTCTTTAGGATGTGAAAATACAGTTATACCCTCCATATTTCTTAATAATTCAGCATTTTGAACATCTATTTTTCGCATTCTAAGTTTTAATTTGGAACCATCGGGCAATATTGTTGTTAATTCTCCCAGCTTTTGATCTACCGGATATATATATACAGGTACATATCCTTTAATTGATTGAGATACACAATTTGTTATTAATGTATCTGATATCCCGTGCACTATTTTTGCTACCGTATTCCCAGTAGCAGGACTCACGAATAAAAACTGATATTTACCCCTCTGCAGTGGCCCCGCTAAAAATGGTCGATTTGGACTTATTTCAACATAAAATTTGGAGAATAGATTTTTTAATGGTTTAAAGAGTTTATACCATTTTAATACAAGTTCCCCTTCTTTAGATACAATTACCGTAACTTTTACTTCAAAATCTTCTATTACTTTTTTCATTATATTTACTGTTTCTTGTAAATAATCTCCACTACCTGTAATCCCCCACACAAACTTGAGAACCATTTATTCATCGCACCTCGTTATATATTTTAAAACAGAAACTAGTTTTCTCACCGTTTTCCTTATTGATCGCAATCCTTCTTCATCTTCCCTCGCTCCCTCCATACCCTTATCTTTTGACCACACAGTCCCCCCTAGATTAGACCCCCATGAACCACCACTAACCCCAATAATCTCATTAATTATATAAAAATCCAATATTGTCCTAATTGTAGGTTCTTGTCCCCCAACTCTATCACCCCCAACCGCCAAAGCAATCCCTACTTTATTCTCAAAAACCTTCGGGTTGATCGCAACTAATGCCCTACATCTATCAAATATCGTCTTTAACTGCCCAGTAACATTCCCCTGATACACCGGACTCGCTATTATATATCCATCCGCTTGCTTTAATTTCTCATATAATTCGTTCATATCATCATCAAAAATACAGCCCTCTTTTGTTTTTATACAATGATCACAATGAATACAAAAATTTATCTTTTTATTATGCACCGAAAAATAATCAGTTTCAATATTATATTTTTCTTTTGCATATTTTAGAGCGTAATTCACAATATAATGCGTCGATCCTATCCTCGGACTCCCAGAAATACCCAAAATCTTTATTTTCTCGACACTCATTTCTTAAATTCCATTAAATAATTCAAATATTTAATATTAACTTCAACTCTTATTTTTCTTATATAATTTTTTATTTCATTCAATAAAGCTCAAATTTTGATTAGGTTCATCTGTTTTTATTAAATAAATAATATACAAAAGTATTCTTTAATATCTTATTTAATTTGATATGATTATTTTATAAATATATGATAAATATCTCAGTTTGTTGACCAGAACTCTCTATCCTCCATTATCTACTTTTTAACAGAATTTTCTCAAATTCTGAGAATATTAATTTTTGAGACTTATAATCTACTCTTGATTTTACAGGAAATATTTCAATACCTTCTTTTAATGCTTCCTTATATGCCTCCTCAAATTCCGGATCTATTTTCCCGTTCGGACTAAATGACTCCGGATCTCTCCTCAATCCTAAAAAATATACTATTGGCCTATAACCTTGGCTCTTGATTCTTATTAGATCTCTTAAATGCTTTGTTGATCTCGCCGAAACTGCATCTGGAAATAGCATAACCTTATTTTTCACCAGTGTACATATTTTTAACTCCACTAAATACTTATCTCCATTTCTTTCAAACAAATAATCTATTCTTGACTTTCCTATTCTATACTCCCTCCTCTTTAATTTATAACCTTTTAACTCCTCAACTCTGTTATTTTCAATTAGATACTCAAAAAGCTTATTCGGTATCCTTGAATCAATACCCACTATTATACCCTCTTTATTCTCTATACATAACAAGTCATATTTCGTTTTTCTTCTAGGATTATCCACCTTCTTTACATAACCTCCCACACCCTTTATTAACAAATCTTCTAGCCTTCCCGGATTTGATATAAATGCTTTCTCCACTTTTCCTTTTATCTTTAATTCCCCCATATATTTATTTATTCTTTTTATAAATTCACAACCTCCAATCACATCTTTTATCTCAAACATTTTAATCCCTTATCTCTATTTTTTTGTCACATTCCATATCTTTTATCTATTCCATTGGTATCTCACCAATATAAATTTATCTAACATTAAAATCTAATATGTTTTAATCATCCTCCTCCATTCCTCTTTCTCAATTTCTTTTTTAAATTTTTTTAAGATGTTTTACTGATTTCACTATGAATTTCTCTTAATATTTCATCACATCCCTGTATTAATATCATTTTTTCACACTTCACTCCATCATTTCACATTTTTTTATAATTCTAACATTAATCTCGATCATTGTTTTTAATTAAACTTAATTATTCCTTGATATTTTGAATTCACTCTTTTCCTATAATTCTTAAATCCTATATCTATTCTTTTAGTTATTATTATTTTCCACCTTTTTTTTCTATCCTCTCATTTATATTGAACCCTTTACTCTCTTTTTTTTGTAATCTCATTTTTCGACTCTAATATTCATCTACTTTCCACTCTATTTCTCTATTCCCCCTCTATTGATTATATTATTTCCTATTATCCGATTTATTCTAATCTTTTTTTTCAATATTAATTAACTCCCTTTTTAAATTTATAATATGTATAGTTTAACCATTCTTTTATCATTAGGTTTTAATTTTTTAATTTCTTTAAAATTTTATACAATGTTAAAATCTTCTATTTAAAAAATGAAAATTATTATATAAATTATAAACAATTATATATTACTCTTAATTTAAATTAAATCATCATAAAAAGAAATATATTAAGACATTACTTATTAAAGTAAATATCTAAAAAAAATATTATAACTACATCATAAAAATTTTACTAATTAAACAATCTTAAAATATAAAAAATTGAAAACATTAAAACATATAGATATAATTAGAATTAATAATCCTAATTGAATGTGATTTCCATGAGTGATGACTTCGACTATCTATTTAAGGTAATAGTTATTGGTGATGGTGGAGTAGGGAAGACTGCCTTAACAACTCGATTTGCTCAGGGGATTTTTAGAGACCAATATAAAATGACAATTGGCGTTGATTTCTCAATTAAAACTATAGAAGTAAACGGAAGGCGTGTGAAGCTTCAAATATGGGATACAGGAGGGCAGGAACGCTTTGCCTACATCCGTCCTCTATATTACAAAGGAGCCGCTGGTGCGGTGTTTGCGTTCGATATAACGAACCGGAAAAGTTTTGAAAACCTTTCAAAAACCTGGTTTAACGAAGTTTTTAGTAATTGTGGTAGTGATATTCCATGGGTTTTAGTTGGAAATAAAGCGGATCTACCCGACAGGGAGGTTTCGGTGGAAGAGGCGCAAGCATTTGCGACTCAGAGGGGCGTACAGTATATAG
>CAZYEE010000122.1:9538-10781 GCA_964646355.1 uncultured archaeon
AGAGCGTAAATGAAGTTTTTTATGAGTTAACGAAAATGCTAATTTCAGAGCGAGAGGGTGTTGGGATGCCTACAAGAAGAGTTGCGACGCCTGCTGCGAGTTCGGCTAGTAGTTCAGTGGGGAGAGCACAAGTGGTGCAATCAAGTTCACAAGCGGAAATAGCAGCAGAGGAAACATTTGACCAGCAAGCATATTTAAGAGCATTAGAGAATTATAAGAAGTTATCAAATGTAGCATTGGCAAAGTTGCAGGCTGGTGATCCACATGAAGCAGCGAATTTATTTAAACAAGCATATGACTATGCGAGCAAGGTGAAATTTGAGGATGGAATGACATGGTTGCAGGAACAGATATCATATTGTAATAAGCTAATAGAGCAAGCGAAGCAGCAAAAAGAGAAAAAGAGTTATCCAATGATATGTAGATATTGTAATGTGCAATATAAAGTTCCAAAACCGGCGAGATATAGATGTCCGAAATGTGGTACGGAGTTGGAAAAATTATATTAAAGGAAGGGAAGATATTTAGAAAACAAATAATTTTTTTGAAAAATATTTAAGGAAAAAGAACTGGAAGAAAATTGAAAGAGTTAGGCAATAAAAGAAAAAAGCGCAGTTAGAAAGACAATGAGATGATAAAATCAATAATGTTTATAATAATCTATAGTAATCCCGAGGACTGAGGTCAATCGAAAATATTCTAATCAATTTTAAAGATTAAGGGTATTGAAAATATTTTATAATAGTCAATTTCAATTAGTAAAGAAATCATTTTAATTAATATATCCTTTTGTATGAGAATGAATGAAAAATTCTTTTTTTAAAATAAAATTATTTGGGTTAATGAGGAAATATAGGTTAGTAAAAACATTATAATATTTTCATAGAAAGTAAAAGGAACAGTAAAAAGAAAAATAAAGGGGTTATATTAAATATAAAATAAGTAAAAAAGGAATCAAAATAAGAGGGTAATGAAAAAAATTCATGGATGAAATATACGCAAAAAAGAGTAAAATTGGTAAAGAGAATTAGAGAAAGGTATTGATAAAAAAATGAAGGGTAATAAGTAAGAAAGAACGAAGAAAATGAATGGAGGAAAGGAGATGAAAGTTTTAGCGATATCGGATGGGCATTATGAAGCTATTGATAGTATAGGGGTAGATGAGAAGTATATATATTCAGTATCGCATGATAAAACGATCCGGGTGTGGGATAAGCAGGGTTATAGAGAGGTGGGGTGTAAG
>CAZYEE010000123.1:0-10679 GCA_964646355.1 uncultured archaeon
TTCACGAAAATACCACTCTTAATGGCGTCATTGCGTCTAAACCTATACATCTTTTGGAACCTGATGAAAGAAATAAAATTAAAAAAATCAGCGAACTCCACGTGGATATCGGTGCAAAATCTAAAGAGGAAGCCGAGGAACTTGTATCAATCGGCGATTTTCTAACTTTTTCATATTCTTATAAACGATTAGCAAACTCCACTTTTAGTTCAGGTGGGCTTGATGATAGAGCCGGATGTATGGTATTAATAAAAACATTAAAAGCTTTGAAAGATACCTTAACTCCTAATGAGTTATATTTCGTTTTTTGTGCACAAGAGGAAATAGGCGCTAGAGGAGCAATCACATCATCCTATAAAATCGCTCCTGATATTGGAATTGTATGTGAAGTCGCTCATGCAGTAGACTTTCCCGGTATGAAAGCTGAAAAATACGGAGAAGTGGGACTCGGAAAGGGCCCTGTCATCGATATAGGACCCAATATCAATCCAAAATTGTTTAAATTAATTGTTAAAACTGCAAAAGATATCCCAATTCAACTCCGTGTCAGTGGTAGACCAACACCCACCGACCTAAGAAACATTCAAATTACACACGAAGGTGTGGCTACAGCCTTGATCTCAGTCCCATTAAGGTATATGCATACTACAATAGAAGTTATGGACATGACAGATATTATCCATACTATAAACTTAATGACTAAGCTATTAAAAAAATTGAGTAATGATATCAATTTAAAATTATAGCGTTGTAAAATTATCGCATTACGTAAAAATTGTGGTTTTTATAATACATATTTGATAACATTCTCAAGGCTTTCTGTAAAAGACTGGATATATTCACTAATAATAGCGCTGGAATCTTTATTTATATTAAATACTACCAAATAAAACATTTGATCTAGAACTTTCAAGGATTTAAAGTATAACCATCCATCCATTTTAGCCTGAATAAAATCAGGGATCTTCATTTTATATGATGCTAACTTTTGTGCCATATTTGCGAAATATGGTCCACAAACATGACAAATATTGAGTGAATTATCGTCTTTACTAGCTTCAGATAGTGCCAGAATATTATTATCTAGTAAAACAATTGCAGTTGAATTGGTTTTCTCAAGAAACTCATTCAAATAATCGTTCAAAACATTTGCTTTTGGAAATACACGTCTCAAGCTTTTTGAGAAAACATATAACAATTCCTCCCTATCGTAAATTGAGGTTTGATAAAACTCAAATTTTTGTGGGAGATCTGCAAATAATCTAAGGGTAGTTTTAACGTTTTCTTGGATTTTAGGGTCATTTCTAATATCAGGGTCACTTTTATGTAAAAAGAAAGTAATATGTGGTAATTTCTTTTTTTCTTTTTCTAAAAGCTCCCAAACTTTTAAGAAATATTCAATTGAATCAACAAATTTAACATCGTCTTGAATATCAATAACCCAAAAAATCTGGTTAACATTATCAAAATATTCTTCATGTTCGAGATATCGTTCCCTAAATTTCTTCTGTCCACCAAGGTCCCATACATAAATCGGAATACCAAGTATATTAAACAGACGTTTTGTTTGGAAGCTCAAGGTTGGTTTTATATTTTCAATTTTATTATACGCATTTTCGAGAGCATATAAAATTGATGTTTTACCACTATTGTCCAGTCCAATGAACATTATTTTTAAAATCTCTTGATCACTATTCATTTTTGAGCCCGTATTGAGTGATTTTTTAGTGAATTAAGGGAATTACTAAAATCTTATTTTAAAATTTATCATTTTCATTTTTAAACGTAATGAATATTTAGTTATTAAATTATTACTAATAATTGCTGTAAAATAAGTAGAAATTGGATCCCAATTTATTATGAATAATTAAGGGCTGAATAATTTAATTATTTGATCATTTTTATTGACTCCAATAAATTCTGCAAGAGGTCTGCATTTTAATTTTAATAGGAAAAAGATCTTTTTACCTTTAAATCTATCTTTATATCTGATTAATGTTTCAAAATTATTTTGACCTTTAGAAATAATTATATCGGTTGTTTTCAATTCTTTTTCAAATTCTTTTGTGATTCTATTATAAAGGAACCCAAGACAGAATCTATCAGCCTCTACAATTTTTACATCCTTGATTTCAGTTAATGAGACAAAAACCGCATCGTGCCTCATGGCGTCATTGACCAATGGTTTATTTCTTACTATAACAGAGACTTTATTTCTATATCGAACAAGTTCGTTGATCAAGATTTTATCACAAACAATTTCACCTGCGTTATCTACTATATACATTATTTTCTTATTACCTTCTGAAATAAATTCAAATAATTTATTAGAATCATCAATTACAGGTTTTAAATTTAAAACCGAGTTCATTATTTCAGTTAATCCTTCCTTTGTAAGTTCAAACTCATGATCCCCAGTTGCAAAATCCACAACATTTCCAAATATTGTTAAGAGTAAAATTTTATAAAATCGTTCTAATCCATCATTATATTTATTAATTAAGCTTAACATCTGGGGCTCTAAATCTAACAGGATTTTATTACTAATTTCTTTTTCTTGTTTATATGGGTCTTCAATTCCAGTAATTTTTTCAATTTTTTCAATAATTTGATTTGAAAGTTCAGTAGTAAAACTATTTTTTGACATTTCGGACAAAATATTAAAAGTTTCTCGGATTATTTTAGCCTGTATCTTTCGATCATTTGTAGATCTTAATGCAATTTCATATGCAATTTTAGTTAGGCATGCTCCACAAGTTATTTTAATCCAATTATTTTTAAAGAAATCCAAGTCTGAATTTTCTTTCAATTTTATTTCATCTTTAAATATTGAATACTATTTTTAATTTACCGAAAGAATTTTTATTAAATTATTAATATAATTTACTAATTAAATAAAAAAAAGAAAGGAGCCTAAAAATGAGTGAAAATCCAGTAATAGAACTTGAAAAAAGTGTATTAGAATTAGATATGGATAAAGCGATAGAAAACGCTAAAAAAATCTTGGATTCGGAGGGAAAAATCTCTATAGATGATGCAGTTAAAGCAATTTCATCCAGTTTGGAAAAAGTAGGTAAGAAATTTCAAGATGGAGAATGGTATCTTACTGAACTTGTATATGCAGCAGAAATTGCTAAAGAAGTTATGAAGCTTTTGTCTCCATTATTAGAAAAAAGTACTACTAAAAAGCTCGGTACAATTGTTATTGGAACTGTACTTGGTGATCTACATGATCTCGGTAAGAACATATTTTGTAATTATGCAAAAAGTGCTGGCTTTAAAGTAATAGATCTAGGGACAGATGTTCCTGTAGAAAAATTTATCGACGCAATAAAAGAAAACAATGCTCACATTATAGGGATGAGCTGCTTGCTTACAGCTACCGATCAACAGCTGGGTAAGGTAATCAACGAGCTAAAAAACCAAAAATTAAGAGATAAAGTTAAAGTTATTGTAGGCGGTGCTGCAATTACTGAGGAGTTTGCAAAAAGTATTGGTGCGGATGCCTTTGCTCCAGATGCCATCACTGGGCTTGATATAGTAAAAAAATGGGCTGAATATTTCATTCCAGATGTCGATAAAAGCTCTTAATTTTCTTAATTTCCTTAATTTTAATAACAAAAATCAGTTTTTTAATAGGATTAATCAAGTCCAATTGGAAATTGAGAATATTATTGAAAACAATCATGACAATACAAACAAAAACGAAGCTAATGAATGAAGACAAAAAAGCTAAGACAGAAAACTAAAACAAAGAACGAAGAAAATGACAAAGAATAAAAAAGAGAAATTATGGGAAAGAAAAAAAATAGAAATGAGAAATTCATTTACATCTGCATATTCTCAAATAAAATAGCTTGTCCATTTCCAAATCCTGCGCATAATGTAAATAAGCCTAATCTTTTATGATTATGAATCATTTCCCAAATTAATTCTACTGCCCATGCTACACCAGAAGCACCAATTGGGTGTCCTCCTGCAATTGCTCCACCACTGGTATTTAGTCTTTCATCAGTCAGTGCATTTCCTCCCAATTCATGCATTACTACAAATGGAACACTGGCAAATGCCTCGTTTATGTGGATCAAATCCAGATCATCTAATGTTATACCATTTCTTTTGAAAATCTTTCTTGATGCAGGAATTGGTCCTGTTAATACTATTCTTGGATCTGATGCGCTATTTGATATATCAATTATTCTAACTAATGGTTTGATCCCCAATTGTTCGGCTTTTTCTTCGGTCATAAGGACCATTGCAGCGCCACCGTCTGAGATTGCAGATGAGTTTCCGGCATGGATAACTCCTCCTTGCTTAAATCTAGGTTTTAGTGATCTCATAATTTGCATGGCTCTGTCAGGATCATCAAGATAAATTGCTCTCGGTGTTTCATCGACTGTATATGTTTCATAAATGTATTTTCGCGTTTCAGGGTCTCTTATTTTTTTACCATTTTCATCTCTTTTAATATGTTTTATAGGCATGATTCTTGGTTCGTATTTCTCTTTTTGTCTCTGTAATTTTATCATATTTCTATGGCTACGTGCGGCAAATTCATCAAGGTCTTCTCTTTTAAGATTCCACATACCTGCAATTTTTTCGCCCGCTGGGCCCAGTCCGAGAGTTCTTTTCATGAACATTTTTTCAATTAAGTTCTGATGTTTATGACCATCTTTAATAAAGGCTTGAATGCTGCTACCTAAAGGAAATATTGAAAGAAGCTCTTGACCTCCTGCAATGCCGATCTCACCTTGTCCTAATGCTAACATATTATTAATATATTGAATTGCAGATGTACCCGAATTACAATATGAATCTACAGTAACACCAAAAACATGAAAGAAATCTGATTCATCTTTATCGGGTTCTTGCATTATAGCTGAAATTCGTGCGATATCTCCTGATTGGGCTCCATATTGCCCCGAACATCCATAAGCTATTGCCTCAATATCAGAGGGTTTTATTTGACCTTTTGCTTTTTCATAGACATCATTCCAAATATTCCCTAATATCTGACCACCAAAATCCTGTGGCGAAGCCCAGTAATGGATCCCTTTTTTTTGTCCAGCTTTCCATCCAGATTTTCCCATAGGCGCTCTTTTTGCTGAAACCACCACTACACTTTTAGCCTTTTTTTCACTCATTTAAATCAACCTTTTTAATAATACAATTGACATAAAGAAAAAATAAAATACATAAAAATTTTCCTTATTTTTAATTGGTACTTTTTTTTCAATAAATTTGTAGCTTAATTTTCAATTACTATTTAACTCCATGGGAGCATAAAAAATATATCAATAAAAATGTTATAGATTTTTAATTAAAAATTAATATATTTAATTCTCAGTTATTAAACTTAAAGAAATTAAAATTTTCATTTATTATTCGAGAAAATATTGAAGAGGAATTTAGATGTCAAAAAAGGAGTTTGGTTCAGGATATTTCGGAGAATGGATACGAGATGAATTTGGATTACCTGCTTATAAATATACATGTGATCAATTAAATGATGAAAAAGCAATATCTCCGGTTAATGAAATCTGGCGTTCAAAAACAGATCATTCTCATCAGATAGGTAATGACAGATTGGTTGGTGTATGCTCAAATTATGGATATGTTTTGGTTCGGCAAGATGAGGGGAGCCCTAAATTCTTAAATGATTATGATCCAAATCGATATCAATATGGTGGTGGAATTGGATATTTAATTGAGAATGAAAATCTGATTTCCACATTTTATAAAGGTGATGTTGAAATATTTGAACGAATATTCGGTATGGGGTATTTTAGAAAAATAGTAAAAAATAAAGGATTAAAAGTTGATCAAATTATTTATGCACCTTATGGAAATGATCCAGTTCTTATTTCACAAGTTGTTATTGAAAATAATAGAGAATCTGAGGTAGAATTAAACTGGATTGAATATTGGGGGTGCACTTTATATCAATTCTCTTATAAAGCATTTATATTAGGACTTGTATCCAAATTGTCTATTCCTGAAATCAGACGTAGAAATAGTCGTAGATTTAAACAAAAATTCGAGATTATTAATGATGAAAATGAGAAAGAAGTCGGTATTTTATGTGATAATATATTTTTAGGTACAAAATTTAGTGATAAATTAAAATGGGGATTATTAAACTTTCTTACTGCTACTCTAGCCAGAAATTTAACAGGTGGAGCTATAATTCCACCAGTTAAACAAGCAGCTCTTGAGGATAAAAACCCACCAAAGATTTTCCTTGTTTCTTTAAAAGAAGTTCCTGATAAGATATTTACCAATGCAAAACAATTTTTTGGTGAAGGTGGTGTTTTAAGCCCAAATGGTCTAAATGAATCAATAGAAATCATCCCAGACTATAAACCCTTCACTGATGAATCTGGACTTTTTATTGAACATAAGTTTAAATTAAAGCCAGGTGAAAAAAAGACTTTATATTTTATGTATGGATATCTTCCTGAAGGATACGAACTTAAAACACTTATTGAAAAATATAATAAGAATATAGAGAATTTATTTGAGAAATCTTGCCAGAACTGGAATAAAAATATCATCCAGTTGGAAATTAAAGACAAACCATGGGTTAATCGAGAAGTTCATTGGCATAATTATTATTTACGAAGTAATTTAACTTATGATAGTTTCTTTAAGGAACATATTCTATCTCAAGGGCATGTCTATCAATACTTAATTGGTTTTCAAGGCGCTTCACGTGATCCATGTCAACATGCATTACCATTTATTTTTACCGACCCAAATATTGTGAAAGAAATCATTCGATATACATTAAAAACGGTTCATCCCAATGGAATGATTCCATATGGTATTGTAGGGCATGGTATGATCCAGCCAGCTCCTTTTAAGCCAAGTGATCTGCAGCTATGGATATTATGGCTAACAAGTGAATATGTCCTAGCATGGCGGGATCTTGAATTTCTAAATGAGATTATACCATTATATCCTGTTTATGGTAAAAAAGCTAAAAAAATGAAAATAAAAGAAATATTGGATTTATGTTATAATTATTTTATCAACGAAATAGGAGCAGGATCACATAATTTACAACGCTTGTCTAATGGTGATTGGAATGATATGGTGGTACACGGTTATGTACCAAGGAAAAAACACAAAGACGTAAAAAAATATGCTGAAAGTGTATTAAATTCTGCAATGGCTGTCTATGTTTTATATCTCTATTCAAAAATGCTAAAATTTATAGGCGAAAATAATAATGCTAAAAGAATTCTTAATAGAATTGAAATACTAAAGGATGCTATCAAACGACAATGGACTGGAAATTGGTTTAAGAGGGCATGGTTATCCAAGGATCTTGGCTGGGTAGGAGAAGATATTCTCTGGCTAGAACCTCAGCCATGGACTATAATTGGAAGGATTACTAATGAAGAACAGAATGAAAAGTTAATAAAAACGATTAATAAAGAATTAAGAGCACCTTCTAAAATTGGTGCAATGATTATGAACAAACCATTAGAACATACTGTTGAGGCTGAAGGTATGGGTACTAACGCTGGAATTTGGCTATCAATAAATGGTACTCTAATATGGGCGTTAGCATTATATAATGGTGAACTTGCATGGGACGAATGGGAAAAAAATACACTGGCAAAGCATGCTGATGAATATCCTGAAATATGGTACGGAATCTGGAGTGGTCCGGACACCTATAACTCAATATTTTCAAAGTATCCAGGTGCAACAATTTTTTCTTATGATCTTGAAAAAAGCGAAGGTGGATTTTTAAACATCGATTTATACTGGACAGATTTTCCAGTTATGAATATGCACCCGCATGCTTGGCCCTTATATACTATTGCAAAATTAATAGGAGTGGAATTCCATGATGAAGGGCTTGATCTTAATCCAGTTATTCCCTACAAAGAATACGCGTTTAAATCGAAATTATTAGGGCTTGAAAAAAATGAAAATGGTTATGAAGGGTGGTATAATCCTAATAAAAAAGGATCATGGAAAATAAATATAAAACTTGATAAATCTGAGATTGACTTGATAGAATATATTGAGATTAATGGGAAAAAGGCTAAATTTGATATAAATAAGGATGTAATATCCTTTAAGGGAGATAGTGATTTAAACAAGCCTTTCCACTGGAAAATAGTTAAACAATAATTAATACTGCAATTATTTTTTCCATATTTTAAATATTTAAATTATGGTAAATGTAATCTTAATTGTATTGAACCATATTATCCTAATAACGAATTAAATTAACTTAACTTAATATCGTAGAAATATTTTATTTAATAATATAATGGTAGATTGAGATGAATTCAAGAGAACGTGTTTTAACTGCTTTCGCACATAAAGAGCCAGATAAGGTTCCAATTGATTTAGGTGGAAACCAATCTGGAATTCATATTAAAGCTTATAAACGATTGTTAAACTATTTGGAAATCGAAGATAAAAATATACAATACTGTGATTTTGTTCAACAACTGGCGTTACCTTGCGAAGAATTATTAGAACGATTTCAAGTGGATATTAGATGGCTCCGACCGCCGAAATCATTAATTCCTGAAAATTTCGTTCCCGAAGTAGAAGGTAAATATCAAGGAGTCTGGGATCAATTTGGGGTATTTTGGGGAAATGATAAAGATAAAGATTTAGATGAAATATTATATTATGATCCATGTATTCATCCTTTAAAGGAAATGCGTACTGTTCAAGAAATCAAAAATTATGATTGGCCAGATGGAACTGATAGAAGCATTTTTAAAGGATTACGTGAAGTAGCCAAAAAATTACGTGAAAAAACTACCTATGCAATAGCAACGCCACCTCTTGGCTGTATTTATGAATATACTACATTTTTATTCGGGTTTCAGACAGCATTAAAACATTTGAAAAGAAATCCCGAATTAATAATCGCTGCTATGGAAGAATTAGAAAAATATTGGGAAGATTATGCTCAAACATTTCTTAATGAAATAAAATTTGGTGATGAATATTATGTTGATATTGTAGCAGTTAATGGCGATCTGGCTGAGCAAACAGGTCCTATTATGAGTCCTGAAAGAACTTATGTGCCCATTATTAAACCTATTGAACATAAATTTTCTATGAAAATTCACGAGCTTGCACCAGTACGAATTAATTATCATTGTTGTGGGTCAATCATTCATTTTATCCCGCATTTTATTGAAATTGGATATGATGCAGTTAATCCAGTTCAAATTAGTGCTAGAGATATGGAACCATGTGAATTAAAAACAAAGTTCGGAGATAAGATTACATTCTGGGGTGGGCTTTGTGATTCTCAAAATACTTTACCATTTGGAAATAAGAAACAAATAGAAGAAGAGGTTCTATATAATATAAATTGTTTTAAACCTAATGGTGGATATATAGCTTCTAATGTACACAATATAACTGCAGAAGTCCCTCCTGAAAATATTATCACAATGTTCGATATTTTGATTAAATTCCGAAATTATTAAAAAAATTGAGTATTTAAGTTTAGGGTATTAATTTTTATTATTCAATCTGGAATATTTATCGGATAATTTCCATATTTCTCTCTAATTTCTAGAACAGCTAGCCATCTATCTAAAGTCACAGCAGGATTTATACTATGCCCACTACTAAATATATATCCTCCACCAGGTGCAAGTTCGCGGAGCAGTTTTTTACAATACTCTTTAATCTCTGAGATTTCACCGGTGCTTAACATTTGAGGGCTTATATTCCCTACAAAAGTTAATTTATCACCATATTTTTTATGTAATTTGAAAATATCATAGTTAGGATTTGCAGTTGTGGGCTCGATCGGGTTTAACGCGTCTACTCCACAATTAATAATATCCTCAAAAATTAAGGTTAGGTCGCCATCCGAATGTAACATTATTTTACAATCACGTTTATGGGCAGCTTCACATATATTCTTAATCCATGGAAAAACGTACTCTCTATATTTTTTGGGGCTCATAAAGAGCCCATTTTTGAATCCATAATCATCCCATAATAATATCAATTTAGCTCCATTATCTGCCAATATCTTGGTTAATTCAAGTGTGAACTTTCCCCTATCATCGAATACTTTTTTTATCTTTTTCCTATATGCTAACAATCTGGAGAAATTTTCGAGCCCAAACCCTTCCCATGTGCATTCCATAAGCGCACCAGCTGCAGGTACCGCAAATATTTCGTGATTCATCTCTTCCTCTAATTCTTTACCCGCTAAAAAGTTTATTATTCGTATTTCGTCTAATGGGTCAGGCTGCTCAAAACTCTCATAATCATCAAAATCTTTAAAATATCCTCCACGATATCCAAGGATAATCGTTCCATCTTTCTTATATCTCTCAAATTTCATGATCCGGCCATATTCATCTATAAAGCCACCTTTTATAATTTTCCTTGGAAATAATGACGCCACGGTTAATCCAATATCTATCTTAACCTTTCTAAAAAATTCAAATCCAGGTCTGAGACCCTTTATCACTGCTTTTTTAGTTTTAAGAAAATTCCGCATTATATGGTGCCGAAATGGTAAAAATCTAAGAATTTTAATTCCTTTTAATAGTCCTTCACCGTCTTTAATTCCATAATGTTTCATAATCGTGTTATTCGTAAATGCACTCTCAAATGCTGGCACTCTATCTGGCTCTTCATGCTCTATTGCCTTTAAAACTCTTGTAGGT
>CAZYEE010000124.1:0-10664 GCA_964646355.1 uncultured archaeon
AATTAAGTTCTTCATATGTAATTACGATATTTAATGATACAGTGGACCAGATAGGCAGTTATCTCATAAATATCTCATTCACCTCACCATCTGGTATTTATACAAACGCATCATTGATTAATGTGCCATTCAGGATCAGGCAGCTCAAAACCGCAATAGATTTCGATCCAATACCCACCATACCTTGGGGTAATAACGCAACCATCACATTGTATTATTTTGTACAGGATTCTGAATCTTTATATCACAATAGTGAGTTTCTACCTTATCAAGCTTTAAATATAATAGACCCAGCTGGTTGGACGACAGTTGATAATTATTCATGGCATGCATATGCCACCAATTACACGATAGAGATCGATAATGGAACTATAAACGAGATCAAGAGTTATTCAATATCTGTTGTGATCAATTCGTCCAGTCCAGTCTATGAGAATGGAACATTCCTTGGAATTCCATTCACAGTGAGAGCATTAACCACTACTATCACATACGATCCAGTAGCACCAGTTCCATGGGGTAATAATGCCACATTAACATTATATTATTTTGTACAGGATTCAGAATCATGGTATCATAATGGAGAATTTATTTCAGGGGAAGTCGTTAATATAACCTCTCCAGCTGGCTGGCAGATACCCGATAATTATACATATCAAGCTAATTCCGATAATTATACCATCCAAATTTCGAATACCTCACTTACAGATGTTGGCACTTATTATATTGATGTGGAGATCAGTTCAAGTCAAGGCCAATATGAAAGTGCGTCATTCTCGCAGATTCCGATTCAAATTCGTGCATTAACTACAACACTCACTTATCAAGCGGTAGTACCAGTTCCATATGGTAATAATGCAACAATCATATTATTCTATCAAGTATCAGATCCGCAATCGTGGTATCATAATGGAGAAACAGTGCCCAATGGCGTTATAACAATCACAAATCCCGTTGGCTGGACTTACTCATATACAGAGAATTATCCAGATAACTATACTTTAAACATTGATAACAGTTCGATTTTAGCAGTTCAGGATTATACTATTTCGGTTTCAGCGAATTCAGCGTCACCAATTTATGCTTCGGCATCCATTGCATCACTTCCATTTACGGTCCGTTCACTGGCTACAAATCTGTTTTATGATGCGGTGCAAGATGTTCCATGGGGCAATAATGTGTCTATAACAATCAGATATCTGGTGAAAGATCCCGCTTCATTATATCATAATAACGAATTTGTGCCAGGCGGAAATATTGTTATCACTTCTCCAAGTGGTTGGACTATTCCAAGGAATTATACAGTTATAGAATATTCTTCCTATTATATAGTTAATATTGGAAATGAGACAGTTAGAAATATTGGTGATTATTATATTACAGTTCAAGCTTCAACCGCTGGAAATATTTATAGTTTCGCAACTATTGAGAATTTACCGTTCTCAATAAGATCGCTTACAACTGCTGCTTCATTCGACCCGCTAGTTCCAATTCCATGGGGCAACCCAGTAAATCTCACAGTATATTATCGTGTTTCAGATTCTCAATCTCAATGGCACAATGGTAAATTCATCTCAAGTGCCACGGTCTCAATCACGGAGCCCTCCAGCTGGCAGTTAAACAACAATTATTCATTGACCGAATTAAGTTCTTCATATGTAATTACGATATTTAATGATACAGTGGACCAGATAGGCAGTTATCTCATAAATATCTCATTCACCTCACCATCTGGTATTTATACAAACGCATCATTGATTAATGTGCCATTCAGGATCAGGCAGCTCAAAACCGCAATAGATTTCGATCCAATACCCACCATACCTTGGGGTAATAACGCAACCATCACATTGTATTATTTTGTACAGGATTCTGAATCTTTATACCATAATGGTAAGTTCTTACCATATCAAACCTTAAATATAATAGACCCAGCTGGTTGGACGACAGTTGATAATTATTCTTGGCACGCATATGCCACCAATTACACGATAGAGATCGATAATGGTACTATAAATGAGATCAAGAGCTATTCAATATCAGTCGTGATCAATTCGTCCAGTCCAGTCTATGAGAATGGATCATTTCTTGGAATTCCATTCACGGTGAGGGCATTAACCACCACAATCACATATGATCCGGTAGCACCAGTTCCATGGGGTAATAATGCAACTTTAACACTATATTATTTTGTACAGGATTCAGAATCATGGTATCATAATGGAGAATTTATTTCAGGGGAAGTCGTTAATATAACCTCTCCAGCTGGCTGGCAGATACCCGATAATTATACATATCAAGCTAATTCCGATAATTATACCATCCAAATTTCGAATACCTCACTTACAGATGTTGGCACTTATTATATTGATGTGGAGATCAGTTCAAGTCAAGGCCAATATGAAAGTGCGTCATTCTCGCAGATTCCGATTCAAATTCGTGCATTAACTACAACACTCACTTATCAAGCGGTAGTACCAGTTCCATATGGTAATAATGCAACAATCATATTATTCTATCAAGTATCAGATCCGCAATCGTGGTATCATAATGGAGAAACAGTGCCCAATGGCGTTATAACAATCACAAATCCCGTTGGCTGGACTTACTCATATACAGAGAATTATCCAGATAACTATACTTTAAACATTGATAACAGTTCGATTTTAGCAGTTCAGGATTATACTATTTCGGTTTCAGCGAATTCAGCGTCACCAATTTATGCTTCGGCATCCATTGCATCACTTCCATTTACGGTCCGTTCACTGGCTACAAATCTGTTTTATGATGCGGTGCAAGATGTTCCATGGGGCAATAATGTGTCTATAACAATCAGATATCTGGTGAAAGATCCCGCTTCATTATATCATAATAATGAATTTGTGCCAGGTGGAAATATTGTTATCACATCCCCAAGCGGTTGGACTGTTCCAAGAAATTATACGATTACAGAATATTCTTCCTATTATATAGTTAATATTGGAAATGATACAGTTAGAAATATTGGTGATTATTATATTACGGTTCAAGCTTCAACAGCTGGGAATATTTATGGTTCTGCAACTATTGAGAATTTACCGTTCTCAATAAGGCCGCTTACAACTGCTGCTTCATTCGATCCTCTGGTTCCGATACCATGGGGTAATCCCGTGAATCTTACGGTATATTACCGAGTTTCAGATTCACAATCCTTATGGCATGATGGTGAATTTATTTCAAGTGCCACGGTCTCAATCACGGAGCCCTCCAGCTGGCAATTAAATAATAATTATTCATTAACCGAATTAAGTTCTTCATATGTAATTACGATATTTAATGATACAGTGGACCAGATAGGTAGTTATCTTGTTAATATATCGTTCACTTCACCATCTGGTATTTATACAAACACATCAATTATCAATGTGCCATTCAGGATCAGACAGCTCAAAACCGCTATAGATTTTGATCCAATACCCACAATACCCTGGGGTAATAACGTAACTATTACATTATATTATTTTGTGCAGGATTCCGAATCGCTGTACCATAATAATGAATTTTTACCATACCAGACATTAAGTATAATCGATCCGGCAGGCTGGACGACAGCTGATAATTATTCATGGCATGCATATGCCACCAATTACACGATAGAAATCGATAATGGAACTATAAACGAGATCAAGAGTTATTCCATCTCAGTGGTAATTAATTCATCCAATCCTGTCTATGAGAATGGAACATTTCTCGGAATTCCATTTACAGTTAGACAACTTACAACTACAATTACGTATAATCCAGTCCCAGCAACTCCTTATGGAAATAACGTGTCAATTACACTATTTTATGTAGTTTCTGATTCTGAATCATGGTATCATAATGGTGAATTTATTCCAAATAATCCGTTAGAAATAATTTCACCTGCTTGGACGGAAGGAGTAGACTATGAATATTCTGCGTACACTACAAATTATACTGTAGAAATAAAGAACGATTCAATATTATCGATTGGAGTTCATTATATAGATGTAAAGTTTTCATCTGCATCTGGAGTATATAAAAATGCTACATTCTATAATATACCAATTACGATAAGAGCATTAACTACAAGGATAACTTATACAGCAGTTCCTGATACGCCTTATGGTAATAATGTCGATATTTATCTGGTGTATGAAGTTTCAGATCCACAAAGTCTATGGTATAATGGTCAATTTATAACAGGAGGTTCGGTGTCGGTAATTTCGCCAGTTAATTGGATATTGAATAATAATTATTCATATACTGAAAATCCAACAAATTATATGTTAACTATTAAAAACACTACTGTTAATAGTATTGGAGATTATGAAATAACAGTACAAATGAATTCAGTTGATCCAAAATATGCAACGGCGACATTATCTGATATACCATTCAAAATTAGGAGATTGATTACTGGGCTGAGTTATGATGCGGTACCGGATACTCCTTGGGGTAATTATATTAATATTCAAGTATACATGTATATAAATGATCCAGAAAGTGATTATTGGGATGGAAGAGCTATTTCGGTAAATAATTGGATAATTAAGAACTCCACCTATACTTTTATTAATCAAACGGACTATACCTATTCAACGATTACCACTGGTACTTATCAAATAAGTTTAGATAATGAAACAATAGCGTACAAAGTAGGTTCTTATCAGATAAGCATTACAGCAATTGCTGATGCTTCAAGATTTACAAATGCGACAATTCCAGCTTTACCATTTAAAGTGAGAAAACTAATTACACGTTTGACATATGATCCTGTTTATGATGTAGCATTTGGAGATAATACGACCATTACAGTTTATTATGAGGTAAGTGATATACAATCTACATATCATCATGGTGAAAAAGTGCAATTAAACAATTTCACAGTAAGAAATGATACTACATTATTTGTGTATAATACCCATTATGTTTATAGTGATATAGGAAATGCATATCAATTAGTTATAATAAATGATACTGTACTAACAAGAATAGGAACATATTCAATAAATGTTACTGCTTATCCTTCGCAAGCTGATAAATATTTAATAGCAAATCTTCCTTCAATTCCATTTAGTGTTAGACAAGCTTATACAAATCATACCATATTCATAGGAAACGAATCTCTTCCTTCTGTTAGCGGGTGGCCATGGGGAGATAATATTACAGTACGTATAACTTATTATGATATAGATCATGATAAACCAATTTCAAATGGATTAATTGAAGTACAGGGCGAATTGGTATATGATAATGATAATTATACAATAACTTCATTTGGGAATGGAACATTTATATTAGAAATAAGTGGTACTGCAGGTGAGCATGGTCAAGTATATTTATTTGATATAAATCTTTATGTTTCGGAACAAACACATGTTAATAATTCATTCATAATCTCAGTATCGTTCAGAAAATCCATTGCTAACTTTATTATTCATCAAGAGCCTGAGGGCGATGTGAGTTGGGGCGATAATATCACATTGTTATTTAGTTTTAATAATTCAGAAGCGGAAGGCGAGCCTGGCATTCCTGGAGCTGATGTAAATGTTACAGTAAGCACTGTTAATTTATTGACTGGATGGACAAGTACAGAAATAAAGCAACAAGGTAACTTTACATTTTATGAAGTTTCAGGAATGGGAGATGGTGTTTGGAACTTCACCATGAATACTACAATACTTCCAATTCTCCCATATGAAGAGATTACATTAAAGATACATATTACAGGTAAAGCGATATTTACCATTACAGCGACTTACAACAAATATGTGACAGTAATAGCGATTCCGACAGAATGCACAAGAGGAGATTATGATAGAGTTACATATGCGGAAGAAGCCTCAAGCTTTAATATAACTGTAAGAGTAGAAGATACTGCACATAACAATTGGGTTGAAAATAATTCATATGCACCGGGTGGTAGTAAAGGTCAGTATAATAACATTAAGTTTGCAATAAAGATGCCTCATTATAATACGACTTATTATGGGCACACATGGTATTGGGGTAATATAACAGTGAATACCTCCGAGCAGAACAATGGATTTTATCGTTTCTCATTCTCATTTAACAGTAGTGAGGTTGATGAGTTAGATAGTTTCCAGATAATCTTTACTGTTTATGGTGATCATATTAGAAATAGTTCAGTAAGTTTTCTGATCGATTTGATTATAAAGACCCATCCTACTAACATTACTGACAATTATACTATTGCAGCTGCTCAAGTTTCTGGGACATTGTACCACTTCCCATCATTGAAGCCGGAGTATTATTGGGGTGAGATCATCGATGTCTGGTTCTATTGGTGGGATGAAAAGAGTTCAGCGGCAAATCCTGGAATTATTACGGGAGTATCAAAGACGACCGACTTACAAGTTAGACTATATGAAAATGGAAATGTAAATTATTCTACATGGTTCACAACTGCTTATTGGGAATTAAACAATACCTATTTAGAGACGACACCCAGCAACGATACATTAATTGGTCTATTTAGAATTAGAATAGATACATCTCAAATTTACAGGCCGTTCACGGGCAATTTCAGGCTATTCATCCATATTAATGCATCTGAATACAACAGAATATATCTTACATCAGAGCTCAATGTCACGTTCTATATCAGACCTGTAAGAGTGAATTTAACGTTAGTAGATAGCGAAATAATGCCAACTCCTTGGGGAGACCAGTGTATATTCACTGTAAATTACACAGACTATGATAGAGGTGGAATTGGAATAATTGCATTATTAAGCGATATACATCGAAATGTAATAGGAGTAGCTCCAAGTAATCAACCACAGATAAACGTATTCCCAAGTGGAGATATTGGTATTTATCAAGTAAGAATTGATACAAGTTTATTAGATATTGGAAATCATACATTAAATCTTACATTTACAAAAATGAATTATGAGACAATTTCAGCAAACTTTACCTTTGAAGTGCGGTTAATAAAGACGCAAATTGTATTTTATGATTGGGAAAGTTCAGATGGAGCAGATATATACAATGTAAGTGCGAATTCAATGGCTATGCGATATAGACATTATGGATTAATTAAATTCTATTATCAAGATAATGAAACCTATAGAAATTATGATTATCAACACTCTAATTTGGGTAATTTAAGACTTGCAAGTTATACAATCTTGAATTGGCCGGGCATGTTTAATCTAACAGGAGATGTAAGTAGAGGAAGATATGAAATTAATATAACGTGTCTACCTACAGTGAGTGTAGGAATATATCATTTACAAATAGTTGCAAATCTTACTCATTATGAGACTGCATATCTAAATATTACTGTAGAAATTTTACCTGCATTAACATTCATTACAGCTCCTGCCAGAGAAGCCTTTACTGCATATCAATTCTTCTCTATTCAAGTATCGGTAAAGGTGGTCAATGAATTCGGAGAACCAATGAATGGAAGAATAGATTTCTATCTAAACAGTTCAACTGGTGAGAAGCTCAAGATGGGTTCAGTTCAAGTCATAGACGGATCAGCAACAATTTCATTTGATACATCTCAGTTAAAGCTAGAGACAACATATCATCTAGTAATAGAATTTATCCCTTCAAGTTCTAATTATGCAACTTCAAATAATTATAACTTCCAGTCAACAGTTTCAGTGAATCCGATTTGGACACATCCGTTAGTGATTGCGATAATAGTGGCTGCGGTAGGAGTTGCAGCGGTTGTAGCGTATCGCCAGATCAAATGGTGGATAAAGCCATATCAGATAAAAGAGATCATAAAAGGTACAAGATTAATTCGTAAAGGAAAAGCAGAAGCTAAGGTACCAGTGGTAAAGAGTCGAGAAGAATTATTTGAGGACATATTTGAAAATAGTTGGACATTACTTGGACTTAAGCCACCTAAGTTAGTAGATCCAGAGATAGTCGCATTTGCGAGCGAGTTAAGTGCGATATTAAGGTCAAGAATAACAACCTCAGAAGCCGAGTCATTGATAAACAGGTTAAGGAGTGTCTCCCAATTAGAGGCAGAAAATATTTTAGCTGAGATGCAAGTGCCACCTGAGGCGTCCAAGCGATTATTGACAATAATTGGAGTTATCAAGAAGAAAAAGGTCGAAGTCCTTGAATTTGCAACCTTATTAAGTGAGATAAAGGGTACTGAGATAGATTATGCACAAGCAGAAGAGATACTTAATAATATTAGACAGATGACGCCAAGAGACGCTGATATGTATCTGGAAGCCATGGTTATTCCAGCAGAAGATCGAATAAAGTTGTTAGAAAAAGCTGGAATTCCTATACCAAAGCATTTAAAAGTTGGGCGTCCAACGCCGCCCACAATAAAGCCGGAAGAAAAGGTAGTTCCTGAGCCACCGAAAAAGGCTAAAAAAGAAAAGGAAAAAAGATTATCAATTGAACAGATAAAAGCCGAGTTAGATAAAATACCTGGATTGTCTGAAGAAGAAAAGAAGGTATTGATAGAAGACTTGAAGAATCTTTCATTAAAAGAGCAGAAAGATATACTAAAATCCTTAAAATAATCCTTTTTTTTCTTAGAGAAATATTAATCAATATTTCCAAACTTTTGTTTATATTTATTAAGAAGTTTTTCTAGTTTATCGGCCCGTTCTTTTTCACGTTCAGCCCGTTCTATAAACATTTCTGCATAAGCTTTCAATAAAATATCTTTTTCTTTATCAAAAAAAACCAATCTATAAAGTTTTCCTTTAGTTAAATGTTTACGTATGCGTTCCATTAATCCAATTCTAAATGGGATTTCATCTCCTAGGTTAATTATTTTATTTTTATCAATCTTATCTTTTTTGTCTTCAAAAAGAGTAATACTTCTGAAATCAAAATGCTCATATTTTTCATCTTTTAAGTGATAAATTCTAATAAAAGGGGGGTTGTAGATCTTTTTAATAACATTATAGGGAGTAAATACTATATAATAAGGTATTCTCAATTTTTCACAATATTCTACGTGTTCTAATAAATCTATTCGCCAGGTTGATTTAGATAGAATGTTAATGACAAGGTCAGGGACTCTTCCACCAAATTGATCAGCATTATATGAAGATACAGCTTCTTTTAGTATAAGACCTTTAAAAAAAGAAATATCAAATTGAAGGTCAATTTCTTCGCCATCTATATTAAAATAATGATGCAAATCCCAAAAAATTCTGGAATCTGGAAAGTTATTAGTGAGCACATCATATATATATGACACTTCTTCAGAATGAGGTTCACTTTCCCTCCGACCAATGCGTTGTAAGTTAGGAGTGACTCCGTCTTTAACGGGTTCTATTTTATCCCTGGTAGTTTCAAGTATTTTATATTTAGGTTCATCATTTAACATAATGTTTCAAATTAAATTATAAAATAATTCTATAAAAAGATAACTTATTATTTATAGGGAATTAAATAAATTATATAATAATTATAAAATTCAAAAATTATAATTCCAGTTATTATAAAAGATAATTTTAATAAAAGTTCAAATGTTTTCGATTTAAATCCAATAATTTTTTCATTTTTTTTAGATCTTCTATCATTTGACAACTCAAATTGAACTGGGGTAATATTCATATTTTTGGTGTGTAATTTTTTATTTTTATTAAAAAAGTTATAAAATACAAGAAAAATTAAGTAGAGAAATAAGGGTAAGATATAGAGATTATTTACTGAATAATATAAAAGGTTTAGTTCTGGGTTTATTCGGTTATATATAATTAATTGGACAAGAAATGCCGCTATTGCTGAAAACATGACTTGAGAGTACATTAGAAATGCGTTTAGAATGGTTCTAGTAGATATAAAGAGGAATTTATATTTGAGTTTAGGAATCTTTATAAGTTCTATTCTTTTTAGAGAGATATATAGACAAGTGAAAGTTATTAGAAAAAGTATCATAACTGTATGACCATAACCCACTGCATATTTCAGATCTGGATGCAAAAGACTCGTATAAAACGCTTTTAAAAAATCTTCCCAATGAATATAACCATAGGGCAATGAATCACTTGGTAGAATTCCCAATTTTATTAATAAGTAATCAAAGGTGGCAGGAATTTGAATCATTAATGAAACACCAAAAACTGAAAGTTTGAATATTTTATAGGGCTCTCCTTTTGACATCAGAAAAATTATGAATGCTCCTGTTGAAAATGCAAATATATAGAACCCAAAATAAATAGTCCATTGTCTAAATGTATTATTTATTGGATATGATGAGAATTCGATAATCGCCACTCTAAAATAAGTGGAGAATGAGAAAACGAATGCTATAAATAACCAACCTAATATCTCAATTAAATATTTTTTAGCTCTTTTTCTACTTTTTACATATGGAAAGTTCTCCAAAATTCCAAAAAATTTATTTAAAAAAATTAATATTATGTTTTTTTTAGTTTTATTCTTGACTTTAGGTCCGTAGATATTAGAAAATCTATTTTCATATTTGGTCAATAGTTGCTCAAAATTAATAACAAATATTATGAATATAAAAATATCAAATAAAAACAGATTAATAGTAATATCCGATTCGGGATTTATATTGAAATTCTGAATAAATAACATTGAAATTAGCATCAATAGTAAAAAAAATATAATACTTGTTAATAAATAGAAATAACTTCTTTTTAAATTTCCATTTTTATTTATTTGATCATCTATAT
>CAZYEE010000125.1:0-10643 GCA_964646355.1 uncultured archaeon
GGACCAATTTATATTACGGACTCTATGGTCCAATTGGATGATCCGGCCACCAAGCTATCACAGTTTTATTAACAGAATGCAACCCTAGCAGAAGGTTGCTTCTAAAAATATTTCGTGATTTTTTTGGCGGCCCATCACCAATTTAAAGTAGCAAGAGAAAAAAAAGATTTCTATTGGAAATTAATTTCGACAGAAATTTGTTAAGTGTTTTATTATTTATTTTCCAATATAAATGAATTAATAGGTTTCTAAATTTTACCATATTTATTAGATTTTTAGTTAAAGATTCAGAAATAATATTTTCATCACATAATATTTTAAAACATTCAGAATAGTTATTGGAATTTTTCTGAATTTTCTAGAGGTTATATGAAGGCATATTGAGATGCATGCTTCAATTGCAATTAATAATTTATATTTAGTTGCGTCAATTAACTTTTTATCATGTAGAAAATCTTCTAATTTTAAAAGTGTATATTCATTTAAATCATTTATTGCGTTCTTAATATCATTGGCTTTATTTATTAATAAATTAATATCTAAAGAATCTTCCATTTTTAATTCCAGTTAAAATTTTTATATAAATTTAAATTTTCAATATTAAAATAGGTTTGGATTAGTTAAGAAATATATTAATCTTTTGTTATTTTTATCTGCATTTTTTTAAATAACCTATCTTTTATATTTTTATATTTTTAGTATAATAAAACCACTAAAAACCATAATTAAAATGGAAATCAAATGATTTATTTAAACAGATAATAATAACCTTTGTAAATATAAATTATAAATCTGTGTGTTTAATAAATAATCAAAAATTTATAAAAATTAAAAGGTATCAATTTAAAATGAAGAAAGTGAACGGAGATATAACTTCAATAAAGGAATTTAATTTAGAAAAAGAAATCGAATTGATTATACAAAAATATCAGGTAGAAGTAGAAAAATCTATTATGACAATATTTTTACCACTTTCAAAAAACAGAACTGAGAAAATTTACCTGTCCTTTAAAGATAAATCTCATCCAATTTTAAAATTAAGTAAGAATTTATTATATCTAGGGGATCCGCACGACTATCTTAATACTTTAAAAGAGTGGAAACAAGAAAAACCTGTACATTTAGTAGAAATAATTCAAGAGCTCGAACAATATCTTCTAAATATATTAGGTACAGAATCAAAACTAGATTTTGATCTAGAAAAAGAACGTCTTCATGTATTAAATAGGGCGAGAAAATTCTTAAGTGAAAAAAAATTAGCCATAGCTTCCTATTTATATGATTATGTGGCTGATTTATCTAAAAGAATGGGAGAAAATGGCATCGCAGATGCATACAGAAATAAAGTACATAAATTGAGGGCCCATATGAGGGGTGAATTTATTTTATAATAACAAAAATTTAAGGAATTATTTTCTATGAAAGAAAATGATTCAAAGAAAGTAGAAGAGTTGGAACTCTTTCTTAAGCATATTTTAATTTATATCCATAAATATCTATTATATATTAGCCTATAAAAAAAGAAAATCCTTCTTAAATGAATTAATTAAGGAATATGTGTTTATAATGACTGACGTAGAAGAATGGAAACATAAATTGAAACGTAAATTATTACGTATACTGGGCCCCGAAGATATGAAAATGATACCTGTAGAGGCAATAAAAGGTTTAACTCCAGAACAAATAAGAAGTTTAACTCCAGAACAGATAAAAAGTGTCTTAGAAAATCTCCCACCTGAACAATTAAAAGAAATATTGAAGGATGTTCTTTCCGAATAAATAATTTCTGTTTATATTTCATTTTTACTACATAAAATATTCATAAAAAGACATTCTTCCTTCGATATATACATTGATTGTGATATTTTATCAGTTAATTTGATTTTTGCTCCTTTTATAACCACAATAGGTATTTGTTGATTAGTTTCACCAAATAATAATTGTGCAATACTTGTCAAATCATCTGCAATAGCTCTAAATGTATATTTTAATTTATATCCATAAATATCTGGTTTATTTCTACAATCCTCAACGGGTTCCATACCAGATACTGCAATAGCACCTCCAATGACGCCCCTTTTTAATGGTTGTGTTCTCGAATCTGCGATTATAACTGCCAATTTTTTATTAAAATACTCTTGCAATCTTTTACGTATATCGTCGACAGTTTTCTGTGGATTTTCAGGCAGTAAAACTACAGTTCCAGGAGGCGCATTAGACTGATCTATTCCAGCATTAGCATGTAAAAAGCCATCTTTCTCGGTTAATAATAATCCTTTCACGCCTCCAAGTATTGAATCGGCTTCTTGGAGAATTATTTGGACAATTCGTGCATCCATTTGATATTTATCAGCAATTTTTAAAGCTTTTGGAGTGGGTTCTATGTCCTTAATTTTTATCAATCTATTCTGTGCTGTCGCTAGTGGGGTTTCAGCAATAATTATTACATCACCATCCATTATTTCAAGTGAATAATTTTCAATTGCATTGATAATGATTTTTACGATATCATCACCAGGTTTAATAATAGGTGTTTTCAATCCAAAAGCCATAATTTTTTCCAAAATTTGTCAACTCTTGAGATTTAATCAGTTTGAATTTAGAATTGTATTATGTGAATTAAAATATAAAAAATTCTTTATTTTAAAAATATTTCATCTAAAAACCATTAAAAATATTCTTACATGAGCTAAATTAAAAATAAGAGGGAAAATTTAAAGGATAGATAATAAACTATTTAAAATCTGATTCGTAATTTTTCAATTTCCAAACCATATCGACTATATCTCTAGTTCCATTTATGTCATGAGTGCGAACAATATGAGCACCATTATATACAGCTATACTTGTACATGCAAAAGTTCCAATGAGTCTATCTTTCGGGTTGGGATAGTTAAGAACATCTCCAATAAAGGATTTACGTGAAATTCCAACAAGTATTGGTTTTTTTAAAATTCGGAATTCTTGAAGTTTATCAATTAATTCTAAATTATAATAGGAATGTTTTTGGGGAATCCATTTTCCAATTCCGGGATCTATAATTATTTTTGTTGTTTTTAAGCCTTTATCTTCGATTTTTGTAATGGAATTTTTTAATTCTTGAATAGTTTGTGCTATACCCAAGCAATCACCTGGAATTTTTTTAGATGCCATAATAATAACATCCGCCTCATGATCTACAATTGTATCAATAATTTTAGGGTCTGTTTTAAATCCACTTACATCATTAATAATCTGAGCACCTAGGTTTAATGCTTTATCAGCGATATCTGAATACTGGGTATCAACAGACACAGGTATTTCGTAATTCTTTAATATAGCTTTTAATGAGGGTAAAAGCTGTTCTAGTTCTTCTTTTATTGGTATTGGTTTCACTCCAGGAGCTGTCGATCTTGCACCGATATCTATGAAATCCGCTCCCTCATCGATAAATTTACCTACTTTTTTTATTACATCTTCTGGATCTGTACTTATTGATTGTTTAAAGAAAGATTCTTTACTTAAATTGATGATACCAAGTAACCTAACTTTGTACGGATCACCAATTTTTATGCCTGCGATTTCACCTTCAATTTTAATAGAATTCATTTCATTCTTCATATTTAAACAACTGATATCATGAATTATTTTCAATTAATATTTTTATTATTATATTTGAGATTTCTTAATGTTTAAAACACCTAAATCCAGTAAATATTAAAACGAGTTCATGTTCATCTGAGGCTTGAATAACTTCATTATCTCGAATAGAGCCTCCTGGCTCGATTATAGCAGTAATACCGGCCTTGGCTGCAGCATCAATACTATCACGAAATGGGAAAAAAGCGTCGGAGGCAAGTACACATCCCTTAACTTTATCTCCACCTTTCTTAATTGCTAATTCAACTGCATCAACTCTGCTCATTTGTCCTGCACCAATTCCAACAGCTTCTTTTTCCCTGGCAATAACAATTGCATTAGATTTTACATGCTTAACGACTTTCCAGGCAAATTTAAGAGCTTTTAATTGATTCTCATCTGGCTTTTTCTTAGAAACAACTTTAAGATCCGAATCAACAATGACTTTTTCATCTTTTGTTTGAAGCAATAATCCACCTTCAATTTTTTTCCAATCCATTTGGCCTGTAATTTTTGTTAATTGACCAATATCTATTATTCTTAAGTTCTTTTTTTGTTTTAATATTTTAACTGCTTCATCTTCAAATCCCGGCGCCGCTACAATTTCGACAAAAGTTTTAATTATTTCAGAAGCAGTATCAGAATTTAATTTACGGTTAAATGCGACTATACTCCCAAATGCAGACATAGGATCTACTTCTCTGGCTCTAATATAAATATCTTTGAGATCCGATCCGATTGCAATACCACAAGGATTAGTATGTTTTATCACAGCACAACAAGGTTCTTCGAATTCCTTAACGAGATCTAGAGCCGCATTTAAATCAAACAGATTATTATACGAAAGTTCCTTTCCTCCAAGTTGTTTAAAATTTGCTATTGATGGATATTGTATACCTAACTCCTTATAAAATGCTGCTTTCTGGTGCGGATTTTCTCCGTATCTCAAATCTTGTACTTTTTCAAATGAAACAGTAAATACCTCTGGAAATTTAATATCGGGACAAAACTGTTTTGCTAAATATCTTGAAATAATCGAATCATAACGAGCGGTATGATTAAAAGCTTCAAAAGCTAATTGTTGTCGGGTTTCTAAACTTAATTTTCCATCATTTGACTTTAATTCAGCGAGAATATTATTATACATTTTTGGATTTATAATAACTGCTACATATTGATAATTTTTTGCTGCGGAACGGATGAGTGTAGGGCCCCCTATATCTATATTTTCAATTGCAATTTTTATATCGATGTTTGGCTTATTAATCGTGGCTTCAAAAGGATAAAGATTCACTACGACCATATCAATTGGTCGGATATTATGTTTTTCCATTTGTTTTAGGTGTTCATTTTTGTCACGTATTGCTAAGATTCCGCCATGAATCATAGGATGGAGAGTCTTAACCCTTCCATCAAGCATTTCTGGAAAATTGGTAATCTCTGAGACCTTTTTTACTTCAAGCCCTGCCTCTTTTAATTTATTATAAGTTCCTCCAGTTGAGATTAATTCAATACCTAATTCAGATAATCCTCTACAGAATTCTATAATTCCACTTTTATCGCTTACTGAAATAATTGCTCGTCTGATTTTGTCCATTCTTTTTTACTCCAAAAAATTATTAATCCATATTTATTATCATAAGATTTGGTATTAAGTTATTTTTAAATATTGAGATAAAATTCAAATGGGTTATACTTACATTATGGAGCGATGAATTACGCAAAATATGGAAAAAAACATTATATCAGTAAAGGAAAAATACAGGCAATATTTGAAGAATATTAGAAATAAACTGGACAATTATTCAATAGAGATTAAAAGCGATAAAATTTTTGAAAAAATAATTGTTCAACCAGAGTATCTTAACGCCAATAAAATCATAATTTATTGTAGTAAAGAAAAAGAAGTTCAAACCGAAAAAATTATTAAATATTCCCTTTCAAAAGGGAAGAAAATAATAGTACCAATAACAAATACCCAAAAACGGATATTAGAATTTTCTGAACTCAAGGATTTTGATAAAGAGCTTCAAATATCTACATTTAATATTCCAGAACCTAAAAAAGAATACATTAGACCCTTTAATATTAATGATGCAGATCTTATAATTGTTCCCGGTTTGGGTTTTGATAAATCTGGTGTACGAATAGGATATGGTCATGGATATTTTGATAAAGCATTGACGCTCATAAAAAATTCAGTACCTATTTTTGGGCTTGCCTTTGAATCGCAAGTGGTCGAGAAGCTACCTACATTAAGCCATGATATTAAAGTCCATAGGATTATTACAGAGGAGAGAATAATTAATTGTAATATAAATAATGATAAGGATAATTAAAATAATGTGAAATGTTGAATTAAGATATATATTATAATGTTTATAACTTATTTTATAATAAAAAATTCATATCTAAAAAATATTTAATAAACTAATGACTATTATTTTACATTTAGCCTTAAAAATTCTTTATTATTATATTATTGTGATTGATATGTCTGAAAATGATGAATCTGGATCAGAAGAGATAGAAGCTATAACACATGATGAACATGAAGTCGAGGAAGAAAGAGAGGAAATAAGCAGATTAGGGCTTAGCAATGAATCTGATAGGGCATTCCAAAGATTATTTAACAAGTCTGATCAGAAAGAGCAGAAAAAGCCTGAGAAAAAGCCTCCCCCTGATATATTTCTTGTAAAATAAAATTTATTTTTTTAAACTTACTTTAAAATTTTAAGTTATTTATCTATTTAGACATAAGTTTTTTTAATTCAGCTTCAATTTTTTTAATATTCATTTCTGATTTATCTAAAAGAAGTGTATTTCCGAATCTTTTTTTCCAATATTTAAAGCGTTCATCTACTGAGACCTCTTTACTTCCTTTAATTATCTTATCAGCATAACAAACTATTTTCTCCTCCAGAGTTTCAGGCAGATAATCTTTAGCTGGCAGACCTAGGATTTGTGCAAAATATTTATCCACACCGCCTAATAAATGTGTCTCTGCAATACGACCCAGTTTATCTGACCATCCATATTTTTTAATAATTTCGGCACTTTTAATAGCATGATCAATTTTATTTGTTTCTGATCGCCCAATATCATGTAATAATGCTCCAATTTCAACTAATTTAATATCAACAGTATGACCGTTATTTTTTATTTTTTTAGCTATTTCGACTGCTTTTTTACAAACTTGAACTACATGCTTGATAACATTTTTTCCTAATTTTACTTCCTCAAATGCTTTAAATACTTCTTCACGTGTCGGAATTTTATTATTCATTTTTTATATACACGTAAATAATTGATAAATTCTACTTATGCTACGTATCGTTCAGTATAATATCAAAATATAAAGCGTTGCGCATAATGGATAGAATTCTTCTAACTATAACTAAAAATTTGAATGATTCTAAAATTCAACTAATGCTGTGATATATCTTTTATAATAATTTTAAATTCTTACTTTTGAATTTTCAAAATTTTATAGTAAATTATTTTCAAAATTTTATTAAATGAAACTATGAACATTTATTCCAAGTTTCCCGAAAAATTTTTGAAAATCAATGGATAACAATGAAAATATTGAAATTGTTGAACTATAATAGTTTTTATTAATAATTTTTTAAATTTCAATTAGAGTAAAAAATTAAATCAAGGTTTAAATAATTAACAATAAAAAAATCATAAATTTCGAGATGAATCTGTTTGACAAAATACATTTTTGTAACAGGCGGAGTAATGTCTGGAATTGGTAAGGGAATAACTACTGCTTCTATAGCCAAATTATTCCAATTTAGGAATTATAAAGTTAATTTAATCAAGATTGATCCATATTTAAATGTAGATCCGGGTACTTTAAATCCTATTGAGCACGGTGAAGTATTTGTTACAGAAGAGGTCTGGGATTTTAAACCTGTCCCTGATTGGACCTTTAGAATTTCTGAAATAGATCAAGATTTCGGGACATATGAACGATTCTTAGGCCCTGAAATGAATATGCATCCTATTTGTAATATCACAAGTGGCCAAGTCTATTTATCGGTATTACTAAAAGAAAGATATAGCGAAGAATATCTAGGCAGAACTCTCCAAATAATACCTCATATCACTGATGAGATTAAAGCTCGAATAAGAAAAGTATCTGAACTTTTTAAACCTGATATACTTTTAATTGAGGTAGGTGGAACAGTTGGCGATATTGAGGCAATGCCATATTTAGAGGCAATAAGACAATTCAGACTTGAGGAAATGAAGGAAAATACCGCTCTAGTTCATGTTACATTGGTTCCTAACTCATTAATAGGTGAATTAAAATCAAAACCTACACAACATAGCGTAAAAAAATTGCTAGAATCTGGTTTACAACCCGATATTATTGTAGGGCGGTCAAACATAAAATTAACGGATTCAATTAGGAAAAAAATCAGTCTTTATTGCAGTATACCCGTTGAAGCGGTAATTTCTAGTCCGGATTTAAAAATAGTATATGAATTGCCCCTTGAATTTGAAAAACAAGGGTTAGGGACTTATCTCGTAAATCTTTTGAGATTGCCTTATAGAGAACCGAAAACTGAAAACTGGGAAAAAATAATGGACCTATATGAGCATCCAAAATTCAAATTAAATATAGCTATGCCTGGAAAATATACTGCAATAATTGATAGCTATATTAGTATTAATGAAGCATTAAAACATGCAGGAGCATATAATCGCTGTGAAATATGTATTAATTGGATTGATACTGAAAAAGTTGAGGAAGACCCATCTAGATTGAATGAACTTATGAGCAACATTGATGGTATACTACTTACACCCGGATTTGGAAGTAGAGGTGTAGAGGGAATGATTGAATGCGCAAAATACTCGATACATAACAAAATTCCATTTCTCGGAATATGTTTTGGTAGTCAATTATTATATATTGCCTACTGCCGTGATGTATTGAACAAACAACAAGCTGATACAACTGAAATCAATCCAGATACTCCTTGTGCCGTTGTCGATCTTCTTCCCGAACAGAAAAAAGTTAAAGGGAAAGGTGGAACAATGCGCTTAGGTGGACATGAAGTATATCTCGAAAAAAATACATTACTATACGAGGCTTATAAAAAAGATGTAATAATCGAGCGCTTTAGACACAGATTCCATATTATTCCCAAGTTTATAGAAAATTGTGAATATAACCCAAAAATGATTATTTCCGCATATGATAAAGATAAAAAGATTGTTAATGCAATTGAATTGTTGGATCATCCATTCTGCATTGGTGTTCAATTCCATCCTGAATACAAGTCGCGAGTAGAAAAACCAAGTCCTTTATATTCATTATTTATAAAAAAAGTATTAGAATATCATATAAAAAGAACCTCCAGTTGATTTTATTCTTTTAAATATGATCTATATGAAGAAGACACGGAAAACGCATAAAAAATTGTAAAAAACATTAAAAATATAATAAATTCTTAATATTTATTAAAAACCGATGAAAAAATATGTCTATACCTGATATTTTTAAAATATTAGATCAAATAGCAGATCAGATAGCTAAAATAGAGAGACAAAGGGAGGAGTTTAATAAAGTTCTGAAATCAATTAAGGATATTATCGATCTTAGAGTTTTACCTAAAAATCTAACACAATATTTATGGGATAATAAATTATTCAAGAAAATAGAACCGTCAAGTCTAAAAGGGCTTAAAATAGCCGGTATAGATGGAGGCTTAATCTCAAAATCACTTCATGGAATTGATATTGTCATTACAAGAGCAGTGGCTGCAATTTTTACATATGGAAAGGAAAAACCTTATGTCGAATATTATCCAGCTAATTATCAATTCCCGAATATTCGAACTTCATTTGATCCGTTTACGAATACTGAGTCTGAGTTGTTTGCAAATTTGGAACGAATTAACGCTGAGATCGAGACCGCCCTAGGAGTGCTAGATAAAGAACCGGACATCATTCTGTTAGATGGCGCCATACTTCCTCAATTAAGAGAACGGGCTGGGCTCAATACTACAATTTCAAATAGATATAATGATATAGTAAAAAAATATGAACAGCTCTTTGATGAATGTATAAATGGAAATACCTATCTTGTTGGATGTATAAAAGATTCAAGATCATTTCAGTTTCTAAAAATATTCATTCAGTTATTTCCAATATTAATAAATAAATATCAAGAATTAAGGCAAGTTCTCGAATCTGATTATAATTATAGGACCTTATTGAGCCAAAACCGAGATAGCGACTTTCTATTTAGATTCCTTGATGTGGGTGAAAGATCTCTAATTTTTGATTATCACGATTTTGCAGGGCAGTTGCCCAAAGTATTCAGTATTTTTAACGAATATTGGGTAGATAAGATAAAAATCTTTTATTTAAAAGCAGTAGAATATGATATTCCTTCAAGAATTGAGATTTTAGTTCCAGAAAGCGATAAAAACAAAATAATTTCAATATGTGATCAAATGGCTTCAATAATTTATCCATTATCCAGTCATCATTCTGAATTTAGTGTTCCAAGCGTGTTAATAGAAGCAGATGCTAAGGCAAAAATGAGTGAATATGATATGGACATTGTATATAATTCATTACTTGATAAGTTGGGTAAAAATTCGCCATTATTATACAAATTTAGGCGAGATCGCCGTCCTTTTTGAAGGCAACCTGGGAAATTCTTCTATAATTTTTATTCATTATTTTTCCAAACTTATTACTCTAAACCTTTTAAATTAGAGAAAAAACTTGACAAAAATTGGTTTATTTTAAATATTTTTTTTTCAAAAATTTAAATAAAGAAGAAAGTGAGGTCTTCGACCAATTGAATAAAAAAATCGGGACTGTCATAGCATATATCAATGAACCAAATGTTAATCAGTTTAGATTTGTTTTAACAGAAGAGAATAATAAAAATAAGAAGATACCAATAAGAAAAGGTCAGTTTATAGAATTATCTACTGATGATGGAAAAATTATTGCTATGGATACTCCGAAAAATTTAAAAGATAAACTTGGTG
>CAZYEE010000126.1:0-10600 GCA_964646355.1 uncultured archaeon
AAATTATTATACAATATATTAGTGGCAATTGTCAATTTTATAACGTATTTGATCCAGACCTTAATAGAATGGGGACTTGCCCTGATAGGAATGTTCCAAGAAGCAGCAAAGGCAATTGAAGCGGCAATAAAAGCAATAATTTTAATTTTAGTTTATATTCTATTGGCTTTGTTTATATTTCTTCAATTGATGATATATCTTATTTTATCACCTATTTTATTAAGTTATAATAAATATCCCGAAATTTATACAACATGTGATCCATTTAATATCGAAATTTCAGTTAAGAAGAGCGATGAATTCAAAGTAAAATTTAGATGCGAATTGTTTTGGAATTATGTATCATTTTTAGATATGGAATTACCATTTGTAAAATATCTTATAGAAATGAATAAGCAAGAATTTTTCAGTATAGAAGGATGTATATTAACAATTCTTATGGGTAAGATTAAACTACCGGATGAAAATAACCCACCTGTTTGTAAAAACAGACCGGAAGACATTTCTATCTGGGTAAATGAGACCTCATACATAAGATGGGAGTTATATGATGAGAGTGGCGGTGGTAAATACAGAATACTTAAAAATGATACAGTAATCGTGAATTGGTCGGACTGGAACAATTCAAGGTCAGTAAAATATGAGATAACAGATACTTTAAAATCCGGCAGAACAAAATATACTATCCAATTTTTCGATAAATTTAACAACAGCAACAGTGATTATGTTTATGTTTTTGTAGTAAAGGAAGGCTTGCCACTTTCAGACCACCCGAATGATATAATAGCATATACTGGCGATGATGTTAGTATTATTTGGCTTTTAGGTGATAGGGAATATGATAATCCAAGTGATCCACACCAATATCTTTATAGAATACTATTGAATGGTAGTGTGGTCAAAAATTGGACCGAATGGCCTGAAATGAACCCTAGTTACAGGCGTTCCATAATTGAATATACAGTTAAACCATCAGAGGTGGGTATTTATAACTATACGATACAATTTATGGACCCAGAAGGTCAACGTGGTAATGATACCGTGATTATGAAAATTTATCCAAGTGAACTTTTAAAGGAAAATATAGCTTTCAATATCGCTTGGACTTGGGGTACTATATTTTATAGTGTAGCAACAATATTCTTTATAATATCATTATTAATGAAAATATCAGAGAAGTCTCCTTATGATATAGTTATGTTAGTCCTAGCTTGTAGTTTATTGGCATTACCTTTTACAATATTAATACCAAATATGCCCAGTTTTTACAAGATAGACAAAGAATATGTAGATATATGGTTTCTAGCTATTGGATACTTATTTTTAATAATAGGACTGTCTCTTTTAGGATCTTGTATTTTTACATGGATAATTGAGAGAAACAGAAATACCGGAAAGATATCAATTACATTCCCACATTTACCTTATCGAATGATAAATTTTAAATCCTCAATCAATATTTTATTAACGATATTCTCAATAATTAATTTAAACGATCTATGTTTCTTAATTTTATACATAATATTTAAATCTTTAATGAATTATTTTATTTATTATTATAGACCTGGTAACTATCAATTAGATGAGAATCTTGATCTCATCAGTATTACAATTATAGGCAGTTTAGGCATAGTAATAAATTATATTATTAGAAGTAATTTTTCAAAAGTAAAATTTTTTTCATTAATTTTCGCTGGTGCTTTAATAATCACAGGATTAATTTACTTTTTTATAATGAGTAATATAGTATAGTATAATAATATTAATTAAAATTATAATTTTCAATTTTAAATTAATTTATTTAAGGATCTTGTGCAAAAATTTAATGTAAAAATTTATAAAAGAGAAAATGACCAATTTAAAAAATTAGATAACGTATCTAAGATTAAGAAAATTAATCATAAATGAATATAAATATTGATATATAAATTTTATGGAAGTGGATAATATGGATAATCATGTCCTTAATAAAAAACACAATTTTCAAAATATTTTATTTAATATTAAATGTAAAATTCTATCAATATATAATTTTAAGAATTTTATTATTTTAGTTATGGTCATAATAACTTTAATTTTTTTTATAAAATTAATGAATATATCAAATAAAATTTATATGAATAGTTCAAATTCGATTCATATATTTAATTTTAACACACATTTAAGACCCATATCACTCATTTTAGAATTCACGTTTGATGATAACATTCCACCTGTTTGTAAAAACAGACCGGAAGACATTTCTATCTGGGTAAATGAGACCTCATACATAAGATGGGAGTTATATGATGAGAGTGGCGGTGGTAAATACAGAATACTTAAAAATGATACAGTAATCGTGAATTGGTCGGACTGGAACAATTCAAGGTCAGTAAAATATGAGATAACAGATACTTTAAAATCCGGCAGAACAAAATATACTATCCAATTTTTCGATAAATTTAACAACAGCAACAGTGATTATGTTTATGTTTTTGTAGTAAAGGAAGGCTTGCCACTTTCAGACCACCCGAATGATATAATAGCATATACTGGCGATGATGTTAGTATTATTTGGCTTTTAGGTGATAGGGAATATGATAATCCAAGTGATCCACACCAATATCTTTATAGAATACTATTGAATGGTAGTGTGGTCAAAAATTGGACCGAATGGCCTGAAATGAACCCTAGTTACAGGCGTTCCATAATTGAATATACAGTTAAACCATCAGAGGTGGGTATTTATAACTATACGATACAATTTATGGACCCAGAAGGTCAACGTGGTAATGATACCGTGATTGTGAAAGTGTTATATAAAAGTGATCTTCCACGTTCAATAATGTTTCAATGGGAATATTTATATGAGTTCGGTTTAGTTTGGATATTTCTAATCCAAATTTCCTTAATATTAATCATTGTAATTTATTCATGGAAAAAGTCAGAAAAATAGGGCAAATAAAAAAATGAAAGAAGAAATAATAATTAAAAGAATGCGGAATAGTAAAAATTTGAATATCATTATAATAAGTTATAATGTAATTTTATATTTGATTCCGATAATATATGTAATGGTATTTACAACCAAAAATTCTTTTTCAAATTATGTATTGAATTTTATTTTTAAATTTGAATTATGGAATGTGTTTGGACCAATTTTAATAATGGTAATTTTTCCAATTGCATTATTTTTTATAATTTATTATACGAATTTCAAAAAATTAGAAATTAAGAGCAAATCAAATAAAAGACCTTGGAATATTATAGATTTTCTAAGTAAAATAATAGGAATAATTATTAGTGGATCAATATCGTTAATAATTATTTTGATTGTGATAATGATACTATGTATTTATGATTTTTATATTGGGATATCTATATCTCAAGCGTTCGTCATAATAGGCTTGTATGAGATTAATTATTTTTTTTTATGGGGTGTTTTGTATATATTTTTATTCTACAGCATGAGCGATTTAATATTAAAATTAATAAGTATAGAAAAAATGAAAACCGAGATTAAAAATTTAAAATTTTGGCATAATATTTATTACAATGTAATTTTATTTTATTTTTCTGGAATTTCTTTTATCATTATTTACATTACTATAGAAAAACTATTATTTGTCTCTTTTGAATTTTGGTATTTAGTATTATTTATTGGAATTGAGATTTTTCATTTAATTCTAATATTTTTTCTAGAGCGATTAATTAATAAATATAAAAATAAAATATCTGCTAAATTACTGGAAGATACTTTATAAGTTCTGTGGAGGGACAATTGACTCCAAATTCTAGATTCAGATTTAATATTTTTTATTCAGGTTAAATTATGAGGAGGGCGATAATGATACTCCGAAATATGTTCGGCTTGTATTTGACCCCTTGGACCAGCACATCATGTTATTAATATAGTACAGGAGAATACGAATGATACAAATTATGTAGACGGAGTAATCTTCAGATGTGAGGTAAATGACTTTATTCCGGGAGTATATTATTATCATTTTAAAGGTGATGATTCTTTCAATAATACAGCTAAGCTTTATAATAATGAGAGATTTAAAGTAATAGTTAATTAGCCTTTTGTTTTAATCATTTATGGGGTTTTAATCATTGGGATTAATCGTTATTAATTATATATTAATGATAGGAGCTGTGATATTTGTAGTCGTGAAAAATTGGAGATACAAGGAATAGAATCAGAATTAATATTGGGAGGATTCTTATCCCTTGATCTTATAAGTAAAATATCTGGTGAATATATTTTATATAACGAATATTATATAACTAAGAGGATCAAAAGTTCTTAAAGACCGACTTTAAATAACAAATTTTCGACTTTAAATCTTTCGGGCTTATTCTTTTCTCCTTTTATAACCTTAATTCTGGAAGAATTTAGGAGACCTCATCACTTCCAGTATACCTAATCGATTCGATAGTTAAAGAATAACTAAATTAATACATTAAAAAATTTATTTAAACATAGGGTTTAAAAGAAACTCATAATAATTTAGAAAAAACTAAAAAAAATTTTACTATTTTTTATAAATCAAAAAGTTTTAATGAGATAAATTCAATGGTAATTAGTATTCGCAGAGACTAATTTAAATTGATGAAATTAGATAGATGAAATTAAAATGGGAAGAATTGAAGATATTGAACGATTTTTCAACGTAAATTCAATTGCAATTTTAGGTGCATCCAGATCTCCAAATAAATTTGGTAATGTTTTTTTAAGAGCATATCAATTCAGTAAATTTGAGGGTAAAATATATCCGATAAATCCAAATGCCGATGAAATTAATAACATTAAAGCGTATCCGGATATTCATTCAGTTCCTGATAAAATTGATTTAGCAATAATCTCAACTCATCCAAAAGAAGTTTTAAAGCTGGTTAGAGAGATTGTTGATAAGGGTACCCGTAGTATCATAATATTTTCTGCAGGATTTGGTGAATTAGGGGAAGAGGGTAAGAAAAAAGAGGAGGAATTAAGAAATATTATTAAAGGAAAAGCTTCAATCATTGGTCCAAATTGTATAGGTATCTATGTACCATCAAAGAGATTATCATTCTTTCCTGGGATTCCACTTTCTGAGGGCCCTATTGCATTTGTTTCACAATCTGGATTTATTTGTGCTACTATCTCTAGATGGGGTGCTCTACGTGGAATTGGTTTTAGTAAAGTAATTTCACTTGGTAATTCTGTTGATCTGACTATAACCGATTTTTTAGAATATTTTGGCTCAGATCCAGAAACCCAAATTATCAGTATGTATATTGAAGGTATTAAGGATGGCCCTAGATTCATAAAACTGCTTAGTGATATATCTAAAAAGAAACCTATTATCATTTGGAAGACTGGTATAACTGAAATGGGCCATAAAGTAATTTCATCACATACTGGAAGCATTGGAGGATCAAAAGAAATTTGGGAAGGTATAATTCAACAATTTTGTTTAGCTCCCGTAAGTTCCATCGAAGAAATATTAGATTTATATCAAGTATTTGGTAATTTAAAACATTTTATTAATTGTAATCAAAAAATATGTCTTGTAGCTTCTCAAGGCGGCCTAATATCAAATGCTACAGACATATTGGTAAATATAGGATTAAAACTAGTTGAGTTATCAAAAGAAACTATAGAAAAACTTAAGAAAATCATCCCAGATTATGGAACAAATGTAGTTTATAATATGCCTATCGATATTAGTATTGCAGCAGCACTTGACCCCAGTCTTTATGTAAGGGTCGCGGATATTGTGTTTGAAGATCCAAATGTAGATATATTGGTCATTTTAGGCGCGATGGAGATCACTAATGATTTCGGGAAATCGATATTAAAATTGAAAAAGAAGTATAATAAAAATATTATATTAGTTCAACCGGTTATTCCAGATAGATTTTCAAAAATTGAGTTAAAACTGCGTAAAAATGGCGTACTAGTATTTTATACCTTTAATAATGCAGCGAGGGCACTTAAATATCTATTTAAATACATCAACTATATTAAAAAATTTAATATTTCAGATTAAAACTTAAAATACCTATTTTTATTGTAATAATTTTAATTTATTAATATTAATTTTAAGTTTAATAGTTTATACTTTTGTTTATAATCGAGTTATATTGGATGATCTATAAGAAATATTAATTTTTGAATATAATTTTATGAGATTCTTTAAAAAGATTAATTGAAAGATTTTAGCTGATTTAAGTTTTGAATTCTTCCATACTTTCTTTGAAAATTTTCCGAATAGCCATTTTAACCATATTTAACCGTTCTAGAGTTTCAGAATTAATTTGTATATCATATTTTTCAATTTTTGATTCATATAGATTAGTTAATGCTTTTAACTTTTCAACCAACATTTAAATCACCAAGTAAAAAAGTAGTAATTTTTTTTCTTTAATCTCAATAATATCGATATATCATTTAGAGAGTCTAATATTAAATATGAAAAGATAATTAATGAAAAAATACTAAAAATTATTCTTAATGATTATATTTATTTATCTAAAAAATAAATGAGATATTTAGAAAAAAAGATAGGTAAAATGTGTTTAATTATTTTTATATTCTTTCCTATATGAATAATAGGTGTATATTATACTACACGTTAATCCAATTACATAGATTGTAGTCCATATCGAAAAATAGGATACAAAAGTCATATGCCATGAAGGGGCTACTAATTCCACAAATTTAAGCAATTCATTTGTTGTGATGTATGTGGCACCTGAACACCATAGCTGCGAAAACCTAGAAGGAACATCTACTGTCCATATATTTGATTTTATACCAGCATTATAATACTCTTTTAACATTTTATCAGATAAACTGTAATGTGTATTTACCATATCTATTCCTAAAGCTTTCAATTCAGCTACCGTAGGGGGATTTAATGAATCAATACTTAATGCTAAAACCATACCGGGATAATTTGTTCTAACAAAATTTAGTTTTGTAATATTTCCTGACGTTATCCAAACTTTACTGAGGTCTATTCCGCTTTGATTGATTGTATACAATGTCAAATTGAACATTTGATTATAATATGGATGTGTTGTAGGTGGATATTTAAAATCAACATCTAATATCATGTTATTATTCTTACAGAAGTTCACGGCATCAATTAATAAAGGAATTGTAGTGTTATATTTATAATAATTTATCATGGTCTGATTAACCAGCCCTTTTTTAATAGCACCATAGGGATCTCTCTCTACAAACCAGGAACCTGCATTTAACTTAGACAAATCAGACCAGTTAAACAAAGCTGCATTTTCATCCAATCTGGTCGGGAATACTTGGTCAATATTTGTAGTTCTTTTTAATGTATCGTCATGCATTAAAAATAATTTTCCATCAATAGTGATCTGAACATCGATCTCGATTCCAGAAGCACCATTTTCTTTTGCCAATTTCCAAGCGATCCAAGTATTTTCGGGAGCTATATGCGAGAATCCTCGGTGAGCTATTAATTCTGGTTTGGTAGGGATCTCATCCGTAATATTTGATGGTATAATTATAAAAGGTAGACAGAACACAAAAGCATATGAGAGGATTATAATTATTAATATTAATATACCTTTCAATTTGGTGTAATTTTCTGATTTGCTGAAACTTTTGAATTTCTTGTACAACAAAGGTATAATCAAAATGAACCCAACAGTAATTCCCATAAATAAGGGTAAGACCCAATCCATGACCATTGATGTGATTATTGCAGCATCCTCTCCAAAAATTACTATCAGAACAGCAAGCAGTAGATCAAAAAAAACAATTATTATTATCGATAGTATTTTGTTCGCAATAAAAGGCTTGAATCTTTTGTATTTCAGTGCTCTAAATATATAATAACCAATTAGAATTCCACAATAAATTAACGGTAATGCAATTAATAATATCAATATAAATACAAAATTTATACTGAGATTCCCTACCATATCACCTAAATAATAATTAAAGTCTCCCCACATCGGCTCGATTCCATATACTAATCCAAGTATTACTGATAAATTGACAAAAACAATAACGAAAAATAGTAGCCATCCATATTGCTTCTTATTATCATCAAGTTTTTCTGTTGTCATGTTATTCAATATAGATTATAATAATAAAAATTTTGAGGTAATGTAAATTTTCTTGGTTTTTACACATCTAAATTTAAATATAGAGAAACATTTTTTGCAGAATATTCTCCAGCCATCATAGCACCATACATTCCATACGGTTTTTGTAAATATGTATAATCACCTGCTAAAAATACTCGATCGGAAGGTCGCAGATATTCTACACTCCAATTCCCGTAAATTTCGGGACTTATTATAGCTCCAGCGATTGACCATCTTTTTGTAGTATTATAAATAATATCAGACTTGGTAAAATTACCTATATTCATTTGAACTAATTCATTAAAGGTCATATCAATTACTTGGGCATCAGAATAGATAGTTGTATTTTCACATGCACTCCCAACATAATAGACATAAAGAGTATCTACACCAGATGGATTAGTGCATCTATATATACTGTTAAATGTAGTATTTTTACCTACTATGTATCTAAATTCTTTCGTTTTATTAGCCTTTATCAAATATACAACACTTCTGATTTGGCCATACTTTAGATTTTCTAAGAAATATTTACATTTTTCTGATTGCTTTTTAACTATCCAATATGCAACATTTCCAGGCGTTGCTACAATACACGCTCGAGCATATACTTCAAATACATTTCCATTTTTAATATATTTTATTTTAACCTCATCACCTAAATCTTCAACTGAAATAACCATTGAATTCAATGATATTTTAGCTTTTATTCTTTTAGTAAATTCATTAATTATTATTGAATTTCCCGTCTCAAAATGGTCAAGCTCGTATGTATATAATGACATTCTTTGAATTTTTGGAATAAACTCATTAATCTCGCCAGGAAATATCAATTTGAAAAAGGAATTTAGTATATCATAACTGGTTTCGTTCAAATCATCTGCATCGATCAGACCTTTTTCAAAGTTATCTATTTCATTCATAACATCTTGTGAGAGATTTAATTTTCCAATCACGTTATCGGTACTATTTCCGTAGATTGTTTCATTTGTATAATAAAATCCAATGGGCCCTTGTTCTATAATTATTTGAGGTTTGTCAAATTCAAATGGAAATGGTAATGTTGAAACGGTAAATAACGCGCCCAATTCTACTGGTGTGTCATTTATAAATATTGTATTTACTCTACCACCTAATCTATCTTCTTTTTCTAAAATTAATACACTATAATTTTCAAGCCAATAGGCTGCTGAAAGTCCAGAAAGACCTCCACCGACAATTACAATATCATATTTTTCCTTTTTTAATGGAACTTGAAACATAAATGCATAAAATACAATCGGAATCAATATAAGCGAAATAATGATAATTACTTTGAAAATTGAGTCAATTTTTTCAGCTTTCATAAAATTACCTTCATTTATTTTACCGAATTTTTCAAATTGTCTCTTAAAACTTCATTTAAAAACAATTTTATTATTTAAATCATTATTTTTAAAAACTACATTAAAAATTTTATTTTTGAAATGAAAAAAGATGAATTGAAAAAGAAATAGTAATAAAGTGAAGCTCTATGAGAAGTGTAATTTTTTATTTCTCGCAAATTGTAACCGAAAATACAAAAAAGATCGCAGAAAAAATTGCTGAAGGTCTTAGATCAAATGGAAATGAATGTGATCTAGTTAGATTTACAAAATTAAAAAAGGATCTTGAATTGATCAAAAATTTTAATTTTGATAATTATAATTTAATAGGAATAGGTGTTCCCGTTTATTATTTTCATCCTCCATATAATGTATATTTAATTTTAAAGGAATTTCCTAATCTAAACAATAAAAAAGGATTTCTATTTTGCACAAGTGGTGGAAACCCTGGCTCTACATTGTACCAAATGCAAGTGATATTGAAAGAAAAAGGGATTATTATTATCGACGGTAATGATAGATGGCGTGGCTGGGATGTCCATCAAATGTATAAAAATTTCGGTGGTTATTTGCCTAGTTCCAAGGGACATCCAAATGAAGAGGAGTTAAAACAAGCAGTAGTATTTGGAAAATCATTATTAAAAAAGGCACTAGATCCTAATGTTTCTGAAAAAACAGATTTTTGGAAAAAACAAAATGAATCAGCTAAAATGTGGACTTATGAATATATGCAAGAATGGTTTCCAAAATTACCTGGAAAATTTTATGAAGATCGTTGTACTAAATGTGGATTATGTGCAGAATTGTGTCCTATGGATAAAATAGTTTTGGATCCTTATCCAAAATTTTTAGATATTCCTTGTAATAGATGCTATATCTGTGAATTAAAATGTCCTGAAAACGCAATTGAATGTAATTAGGATAAACAAATTGAATATCTGGAGAGTTTAATGAATCAGCGTCAAAAAAAGAAAAAAGATTCCAGCAATTAGATAATTATAAAGATATTTCTCATGAAAAATTGGTAATTAAAGCTTTAAAAATTGCTGATATTAAAAAGCCTTTAATAAATTATCCACTTGATCTTTTTATGAAAATCCTTGCATGGTTAATGCTTTTTAATAGCTCTGTAATTA
>CAZYEE010000127.1:0-10598 GCA_964646355.1 uncultured archaeon
ATTTGCATACTTCAATGCATTTTCCACAACCATCACATAATTTAATATCAATTTTTATTGACATATTTAGCACCTAAATTACTTTTTCCTCTTTTAATTTATCATATAACTCTCTTACAACACTTTCTATTGTGCCAGATAACTTGATATATTCGCCCTTCTGTTCCGGGAGAAATATTTTCCATACCTCGGTCATTGAACCGTTTATTCCGATCTTATTAAGATCCGGATTAAGATCATCGGCGTTAAGAACAATTATTTTTTTATTATCAAACGCATCAACAATTCCTGATAATGTTGCAAAACGAGGGATATTTATTTCGTTTGTAATGGTAATTAAAACTGGCAATTTACATTCTGCTTTCATTATTAAATCATTTTTAATTAATTTTTCAACAATAATTTTATTATCTTTAAGTTCGGCATTCTGAATAAATGTAAAATGTGGGATTTGTAATTCTTCAGCTAGTTGAGGTCCTACTTGTGCAGTATCGCCATCTATGGTTTGAGATCCACAAATAACAAGATAATTTTCTTTATCAGCTTCTTCCTCAAGAACTTTTTTTATTGCCAGCCCTAAAGTATAAGAAGTAGATAAAGTATCTGCACCTGCAAATCGTTTATCAGTTAATAAATAAGCGTGATCAGCACCCATTGCAAGTGCTTCTCTAAGAGCATCTTCAGCTTGTGGAGGCCCCATACTTAAAATATATACAATAGATCCAAATTTTTCTTTAAAATTTAATGCTAATTCTATTGCATTTTTATCAACAGGATTAATCATTCCTGGAATTCCTTCTCGTTTTAATAATCCTGTTTTAGGATCAATTCTTACTTCAGATATGGCTGGGACTTGTTTGATACATACAAAAATTTTTAACATAAAATCAGCCTCTCTAAAAACTTTTGCTTAATAATTTTCTTGCTATAACCATTCGCTGGATTTCACTGGTACCTTCATATATTTCACTCATCTTTGCATCTCTAAAATATCTTTCAACCTGATAAGCTTTCATAAGACCATAACCTCCATGAACTTGCACCGCCATATGTGCTGCTTTCATTGCAGCTTCACTTGCAACTAATTTTGCCATAGAAGATTCAAGTCCATAATCTAGTCCATTATCACATAAATATGCCGCTTTATATGTCAGTAACCTTGCAGATTCTACAGCACAACCCATATCAGCAATCTTCCATTGAATACCTTGAAATTGTCCAATTTTTTTTCCAAATTGTTCTCTTTCATTTGCATATTTTACAGCTGCTTCTAAGCAACCTTGAGCTAGACCAACGCACTGGGCTGCAATAATTATACGTCCGAAATCTAAAATCTTTAATACTATTCTAAATCCTTTACCAATTTGTCCTAAAATATTCTCCTTAGGAATTCTAACATCTTGAAATACTAATTCTGATGTGTTAGAAGCCCTAACTCCTAATTTATCTTCTTTAACACCGACCGAAAAGCCGGGAGTATCAGTATCTACTATAAATACCGTAAAGGAGGGTTTATCATCTTTTTCGCTGGTTCTTGCAGCCACTAATAATATTTTTGCGATGCCACCATTTGTTGCAAATATTTTGCTACCATTTAATACCCATTCATCACCATCTAAATAGGCATATGTCTGAATCCCAGCTGCATCGGAACCAGCATTAGCTTCTGTAAGTGCGAAAGCTCCGAGCTTCTCTCCTGTTGCAAGTGGATATAAATATTTTTGCTTTTGTTCTTCAGTCCCAAATATCCACAAAGGATAAGCAACAACACTGCAATGAACTCCAACTGTAATAGCCCATGACGCGTCTATACGCCCAATCTCTTCTATAATCATAGCAAATGCCACAGTATCATTATGTAAACCAGCACCACCATACTCTTTTGGTATACAGATACCAAAATAATTCATCTTTTTCATAAGCTCAAAAACATTTGGATCTAACTGCTGTTTTCTATCGCTTTCCTCTGCTATTGGGGCTATATGCTTTTCAGCAAATTCTCTGGTGATCCTACGAAGCATTTTTTGCTTCTCTGTTATTGAAAAATCCAATTATACCACCGAAATTTATTGTGTAAATAATCCCTTATTCAAAAACTATTAAATCCAAATTACATCATATAGAATTAATTTTTTAATATACCAAGTTTATTTTATTATAAATTTATTAAGAAAAGTGAATTCAATTTAATATTTAAAAAAATTACTATATGAAATCTGAGATTATAAAATTAGTAAATCATTAAATTAAATACATCAATTAAAAATACATATTTTTGAATAATATAATGGTAATTATCAAAAAAGCTGAAAATTATGGACGATACAGATAGTGCAATTATACTTAAAATTAGTAAATTAAGAGATTCTACTTTAAAAATTATGAATAATAACCCAAAGCTTGCCATTGTTAATTTTAAAAGAATTCTGAAGATGATTAATCAAATAAAAATCATTGAAGAACAAAATTCCATAAATATTTTTAATCTTAAGACAGAAATTCTCTATTATTTAGGGGTTTTATATCAAAAAGTAGGGAAAAAAAATAAAGCAATTGACTTTTTTAATAAAGCCGCATTGAATTGTGGAGATATTAATAATGAATTTCTTACTGCAGCTATAGCAGCAGCAATTCTCAAATTAGATAAAAGTGAGAAAACTAATAAATCCAAAAATTTTAAGGACGAACGTATAAAGAATAAATTTAAATTCCTATGGTTATATTTTTTAATTAATCTAATACCTTGGATTTTATTAATTATTTTCATTTTGTTGTATATTCAATAAAATTAATTATGTATTATTAAGGAAATTGGTGATAAATTTGAATATCGACGAAAAATTAATTATTACAGCTACAAATGCAAATTCATGGATATATCCGGATGTCAAGAATTGGCCAGACCCAGATAATGTAAAGGATCTGGTAGATGATATCTATAAATCCTATGAAAGTGGCGCAAGTATTGCTCACGTCCATCTACCTTTAGGAAAAGAGGTCGAAACTGTTAATTTAATTAGAGAAAAATGTGATATTATTATTCAGGCTGGAATGTCTAGCTATCCAATAGAGAAAAGAGATTTAACATTTGAAGCAAAACCAGATATGATGTCTGTGATTTTAAATCATCATGACGAACACTTTACTCAAATTCATGTAAATCAAATACATTCATTAGAGGAACTTGAACAATATTGTAAAAAATTAAAGAATTATTCTATAAAACCAGAATGGGAGGTTTGGCATACAGGTTCATTTTGGAATCTTAATTACCTTATTAATAAAGACCTAATAGAGCCTCCACATGTTCTAACATTCTTTTTTAATTGGCCTGGAGGCACTTGGAGCCCACCTACACCCGATGAATATATACATAGATTGAAATATATGCCAAATAACTGCGTCCATACTATTAGCGTGATTGGAAAAGAACAGACCACAATCGCTACATTAGCTATCTCAATTGGGGGAAATGTTAGGGTGGGAACGGAGGATTATCCTTTTATTCGAGAAGGAATACCAGCTAAAAATACCGCAGAACTCGTAGAAAGAATTGTGAAAATAGCTAAAGAGATGGGTCGTGAAGTGGCTACTCCATCAGAAGCAAGAAAAATTCTTGGAATAAAAAAGAGGTGAATTTAATTGAAATTAAAGAATAAAGTTGCAATTATAACTGGAGCCGGTGCTGGAATTGGTAAAGCAACTGCCATATTATTCTCTAAAGAAGGTGCAAAAATCACTTGTAATTCCTTATCAAACTCAGCAAAATTAGTAGCTGAAAAAATCAATGCCGAAGGTGGAGAAGCTATTTTTGTGCAAGGCGACGTTTCAAAAAAAGAAGATGCTAAACGTATTATTGATGAAACCTTAAAACATTTTGGAAAAATTGATATTGTTTTTAACAATGCAGGTATTGTATTACCTGGAAGTGTTGATATTACAAGTGAAGAAGATTGGGATAGGACAATGGAAGTTAATGTTAAAGGAGCATTTTTGGTTTCTAAATATTCAATACCTGAATTAAAGAAAACTAAAGGTGTTATTATACATAATGCATCAGTCCTTGCACTTAAAGGAGTAAAAAATAGAGCTGCATATACAGCATCAAAGGGTGCGTTATTATCTCTGACCAGAGCTATGGCTGCTGATTATATTGGTGAAATCAGAGTAAATTGTCTGTGTCCTGGAACTACTGATACAGAATCACTTGCTAGACGGATAGCACAATCTGAAGATCCAGAAAAAGCAAGAGCTGAGTTTATAGCGAGGCAACCATTAAAAAGATTAGGTACTCCTGAAGAAATGGCTGAAGCAGCTCTTTATCTGGCAACAGCAGAATTTTGCACCGGAATTTATTTATCAGTAGATGGTGGAATGACAATATAAAAAAAGAAATTATTTATAAATTTATTTTTTATATCACATCTAAATTTATTTATATCTTTTTAGAAACCTCTTAAAAAAATTCCTTAATTTCTTGGTAATGACTAATATTTACCTGGCGGTCCATCCTCCATCTATTAAGATATCAGCTCCAGTCATATACGATGATTCATCGCTTGCAAGAAATAATAACCCGAATGCAATTTCATCTGGAGTAGCCCATCTGCCCATGACCCCTTCTTGCTCAAATTCTTTTTTAACTACTTCAAAATCTACTCCGCGTTCTCTGGCATTTTTAGCAACATCGCTACGAAGCATTGGAGTATCCGTAGCGCCCGGTGAAACGCTATTTACTCTGATATTATAGGGTGCAAGCTCTAATCCCAAAGCTTTTGTTATTGCTAAAACTCCAGCTTTTGTAGAACAATAATTTGCATGATTTACTTGCCCAATATGAGCTGCCACCGAAGCTAAATTTATTATATTTCCATATCCTTGCTTTTTAAAATAAGGTACTACGTATTTACAGCCAAAAAATGTTCCTTTTAGATTAACATTAATTAATAAATCATAATCTTCTTCAGTAAAATCTTCAATAGGTCCAACTCTAACAACTCCTGCATTATTAATTAAAACATCTATCTTTCCGTATTTTTCGTAAGTAGTGTCAATCATTTTTTTGACTTCCGATGCTTTTGAAACATCAACTTTCATAATATCAGCTGATTTACCCTCTTTCTCAATTAAGTTAAGGGTTTCTTTTAAGCCACTTTCATTTATATCAGCAAGAACAAGCTTAGCACCCTCTTTTGCAAATAGTACCGCAGTAGCTTTTCCTATCCCTGATGCTGCTCCCGTCAAAATTATCACTTTATCTTTTAACCTCATTTTGATTCCTCTTTTTTTAATTTATATAACTAATATTTGTCAAATATATTTTATTTATTTTAAATCATTTAACAAAAATATTTTTATCTAATTTTGAAATTCTTTCAACTCCATTCTTTTTAATTATATAGCAATCCTCATTGCCAATTAATACTCCACCTTTATATTCTGTCCAAACTTCAATATCTACCACCATATTTTCTTTAAAATCGGTTTTAGCGGTTCCCATTGGGCTAAATAGGTGTAATTCTTCTGTCTCAAGTCCAATACTATGTACTGTAATTATGCCCAAGCCTCTTTTTGATAAGCTTTTGGCAAATTTTTTGGAATTCTTTTTGATTTCGGTTGTACTGACGCCTGCTTTTATATTGTCTTCACAAAATTCTTGCACTTTTAACATCATTTCATATTTTTCTTTGATATCAGAGGGTATCTCATTCAATACCACATGCCTACTTACATCGGATACGTATCCTCCCCAAACAGCACCAATATCGTATCTCGTCACATCTCCTTTTCCCATTGCAATACCTATTCCTGGAGCTTCAGGATCTGATTCACCAATTCCTAATGTAATATGATCCCAGCCTTCTGCTCCTTCTTCTACTATAGTAGATTTGGCTATTTTAAGTAGTTCATTATCTGTTATACCTTCTTTTGTAGATTCTATCATATTTTCTATAGCTTTTTCTGCAATTTCAGTAGATTTTTTAATTCGAGATATCTCTTCAGACGATTTTATTAGCCTCATTTCTAGTAAGAGATTATCAGCATCTAGAAACCTAGCCTCTGGGAATTCTTTCTTTAAGTATTCATATTGATATCTATACATTGTTTTTTCTATTGCAATATTTGATTTTTCTAACCCTAATTCTTTTATAGTATTAGATAAAATAATTAATGATTGTTGCGGAGAAACTATTCCTCTTACATCTTTTACCCACGAAAATTTATCTAGGCTTCTAAATACCGCCCAATATAATAGAACCTCATTGCCATCTCGATTTAATAAAGCATAAAATGGATATTGATTCTTTAACACAAATAATATTGGATTTTTCCAAACATGGAGGGTGGGCAACCCAGTTAAATAAAATACATTTACTGGAGAAGTTGCAATTACTAAATCTACATCATTCTGATCTAATATTTCTTTTGCTCTACTTCCATCAAAACCAATAGGTTTCATGATAAACTCCTCTTTAAGATGATATTTATCTAAATTTATTTAATATGATATATCTGTTTATTTACTATATTCAAATTTATTTATTATATTCAAATTTGTTTACATATAGTATTACAATCATTTAATTTTCAATAAATAATTGTTGTTTATAATAGTTTATGAAAACTTATTAAATTTCAATAATTTAAATGATTATTAAAAAAGATTGTTCAAAAAACCTACAAAAATAGAAAAATTCTAATAATCTATACTAAAAAAAGATTTACAAGACTTTGAGCCTATAAAATTTTAAAAACATTTGTTGTGAAAAAATTATTGTAAAATAAGTTTAAATAAAAAGGAAAATATTTTGAAACAAAATGCCAAAAAGTTGGATTTAGATTACATTTCAAACTCTAATTCTTGAATTTGGGCTAATAATTTTTTTACCGCTTCCTGAATGTCCTCTTCTGACTTAGAACCTACACACACAATTTTACCAGAAGCAAAGATAAGGAATACTACTTTTGGATTATCCATTCGGTATATTAGTCCTGGAAATACTTCTGGCTCGTATAATGCTCGCATTAAACTTATACTCATTAAATTCAGATTAATATTTATATGTAAATCCCCACTTGCTACAATATTCTGAATTACAATCTTCGGTTCTCCAATTATATTCACCCGTGATTTCTTAAGGATTTTCATGACTTGTGCGGTAACAGGATGAACATCTTCTGTTTTTCTAAGCCCAGTTATAACTAATTTTCCTGTTGAGAATACCAATACGGTACTTTTAGGTTTTTGGAGCCGAAGTATTAGTCCGGGGAAAGTATCTGGGTTATATTCAGTATTTTTGTTTTTTAAAGCAATTAAATTAAGATCAATAAGTCCTTCTATATCAAATTGAACACTTGCTACTATGTTTACTACTTTATAGAGGCTTTTAATATCAAGTTCTTCCTCTGATTCTTCAATATCTGACATTTTTTTACCACGCTAATCATTCTTATTTTTTTGTCAAAAAATAGTTATTAATCCTTTATAAATCAAATTTTATTTATAAACATTTTTTTACATATATTAGAATTTATAAATCTTATAGAAATACAATTTTTTAAATAATTAAAAATTATTTTTCATTCAACTTGTAAATCCAATTTAAATGTTTATTTCAAGAGCTTCTCTTTATTTAAATAGCAAATCAATGATTATTAGAAAAGTTCTTAGTAATAAGAAAGCTTTTACAATTCATGATCAAAAGCAATTGAGATTTTAATTTAAAAATCTTAATTTTCTTTATTTGAAATAAATTCAAGGATATCATATTAAATTTCAGTAGAATGATCGAGTATTAAATTTATTTTTTACAAATAGGAGAAAAGAAACATAGCATTTAACATTAACTATATAGAAAGATGAAACACGATATTCTAATATAATGTAGCGTGATCTAACTTGGATTAATATAAATTATTTAATTCTTCAACGTTGGCACAATTATAATTTTACAAGCGAAGCATTTAAAATATCTATAAGAACCTTACAAATGACAGAAAAAGTATTTAATGAAACTGGAACATTCTGGGAATTTTAAAATTTACAAACAGGTAGGATTGATGACGTGATGGATAAAACTGGATGGGTTCCAGCCTCTAATTATGTGGGATGGGATGGTCTATTAGCAAATATATTATTTGAATATATATTCGGAATTAAATATAATAAAACACACATAACATTTAATCCGATATTACCAAATGAGTGGAACTCCTCTTTTATATATCTAAATCTAAATAAAATAAATATCAACATGTCTCTATCTATCAATGTTATTCCAGCTAATATTTCAGTTTCAATACCAGCATTTCACAATATCACAATAGTAGATCTAAAAACTTCGGCTAAAAATACTTATTTTACGTCCAATTTTCAATTCAATTTTACAAATTTTAGACGATATTTATTTGAATTGAATTAATACCTTTTTATTTTTATAATTATTTTATAATATATTTTTAAACGAATGTATTAGAGTATGATTACTATTTTTTTATAAAAATCTTTAAGAATTTGAATGCAAATACTATTATTCATGAGAATTTTACTATTGTCTCCTCATCCAGATGATATAGAATTTGCTTGTGGTTCTACCGAAGTCCAGTTAGTTAAAGCAGGACACGAAGTAATAATGGCATGCTTTACCGCAGATGAGTATGGGACTGACAGAAATGAATTTAAAGGAGAGCGAATCTCTAAAATACGAAGATGGGAAATGAGAGAGGCTGTAAAAGTAGTAGGAATTAAAAAATTATATTGGCTAGGCTATATTGATGGATACTCTCATTTTGATCTGGAATCCGTCAATTTAATTAAAAAATTTATAGAAAAAATAAAACCGGATATTATATTTGCACCAGACCCCTTCTATCCGTTAGATAGTCATATTGACCATATCAATTTAGCCAAAACTGTTTATTATGTTTGGAATAAACTTAAAAAGAAGCCATTATATCTCTTATATTATACTTATAAACCTAATTATTATATTCCCTCTAAATATAACAAAATAGCAGCAGAAGCTTTTAAAAAACATATTTCACAAGGATTTGCAAACCCAATATTTCTTTATTTTAACCGAACTGTTAAATTTATTTTTGGATTATTTACACCCCATGCAATTTTTCCAGAATTCTTTCGTATAGTCGGAAATATAAAAAATTATAAAAATCCAATTAAAATACCAAAAATTGTCAGTAAATTATTCTCAATTATATTTTATAAAGCAAGCCAGAAATTTATGCCTGAGAGAGATTTATATAAACCTACTCCGGAAGAACTTGGTTTAAAAAAATTTAGATTTGATTTGAAAATTTGAGAAATAACATCTATCATTTTATTATTATTTCATTATCCTTCTTATAACTAATGAATTTTCATTTACCTTTATATTTTCTTCATTACGCTAAAAAATTCTCATTAGTAACTAATTTCGTAAAAATTTATCACTCGTTTTATTATATTTTTTAAGTAAAATTATATGAATTTTCAAAAATCAGCCATTTTGAAAGATAAACCGACTTAAATTTTCTCTAGAATTTTAGAATACTTTTAAAATAATAAATTTAAAATTTTAAATCAAAATTATACTTGTAAATGAGATCTGTACTTCTAAAACATCATTAATAATAACGAATTGATAAAAATATATAAAAATACATAAGACCTTTTGACCACAATTCAAGCAGATTTTTAATAATATCCACCAATATAAAGATAAAATCAAATAGAAAAAGGATAAGAAAAATAATGGAATAAATTTTATAATGTAGCTGGTATTCGCAATAATCTATTCCTTAAATTTAATTAAATCAGTATTTTAATAATTGGCATCGATATTTTAATAATAAACAGTAATACCTTTTTTCTTTAATTTTTGTAATAACTTTTTAGTTTTATTGTCTAATGGGTTATTCTTGATATCAAGATAAGTAAGTTTTAGATTCCAGAAAGAAGCCGGGAGATTTGTTAATTTATTATTGCTTAGATCAAGTTCTCTGAGTGATTGTAAATTACCAAAGGAGTACGGGAGTGTTGTCAACCTGTTCCAGCTTAAATCAAGTTCTTTGAGTGACTGTAAATTACTAATGGAATCCGGAAGAATCGCCAAATCATTATGATTTAACCATAATATTTGAAGCGATTGTAAACCATCAATAGAATCCAGCAGATTCTTTAAATGGTTTTCATATAAATAAAGTTCTTTGAGGTTTATTAGATTACCAATAGAATCTGGGAGGCTCTTTAAATTATCATTATTATGTAACATTAGTATTTGTAGCGATTGTAGATCATCAATAGAATCTGGAAGAATCTTAAACAGATTTCTGCCTAAAGATAGTATCTGAAGGTTTTTTAGCTTGAGTACAGAATCTGGGAGAGTCTTAAACATATTTGCACTTAAATTAAGTTCTTGAAGTGATCGTAGATTACCAAAGGAATCCGGAAGAGTCTTTAATTGATTGCCTGTTAAATTAAGTCTTTTGAGTGATTGTAGATTACCAAAGGAATCCGGGAGAGTCGTTAACTGATTGCCCGCTAAATTAAGTTTTTGGAGCGATTTTAGATTACCAAAAGAATCCGGGAGGGTTGTTAA
>CAZYEE010000128.1:0-5688 GCA_964646355.1 uncultured archaeon
ATATATTATCAATCATACAAGAACCACGGAATATTTGATATCTAAGCAAAATATCAATAATACTGATGGTAAGAATTTTGGAGGATTTTCAGATAATCCTGAACTTGCTCCATCTCAATTAAAAGAAACATATTATGCCATTAAGGCATTAAAAGATTTGAACCAATTAAATAAAATTAATCGAACCATATGTATAAATTTCCTATTACAATTTCAAAACTTCGATGGAGGTTTTTACATGCCACCAACAAATATTTCTACTGTTAGTGCAACTTTCTATGTTATTTCAACATTAAAACTGTTAAACTATGAATTTGATGAGGATAATAGTAATACATCAAAAGGTAGCGAATTTCAATTAGTTATAATCCTATTAATCATTATTGTTCCGATAAGTGGTGCATTTCTATATTTTAAAGGAAAGACAATTATAAAAATAATGAAAAGGAAGAAGAAATTAAAATCAAAGCTCTCAAAAAAGAAATTAATAAACATTTTATCTTTTAATAAATATCATTAATTTACTAAAATTCATTATATTAGATTTTTTTAGGATTTACATTTAAATCTACTAATTAAATCATTTAGATATGTCTTTACTGCATATATTTCATCATTTGTCAGTTTTAATTTTGTATTTTTTATAAATCTATTTATAAATACATTTCATATTCATTATATTCATCAATTCTGTTGTTAATTTAGGGGTATCTGATATAATTAATAAACATTTTGGTTAATTCCACTCCACAGACAACAAATCATTTTTATTGTATCTTCATTTTAATTTAACATGCTGACTTTAAAAATTTAAAATGATTAGATATAAAATAAATTGGCTTCAATATAAGATTATATAATTGATATAAAAGAATTGCAAATGAATTAAAAATTTTTTAAAAACAATTAGATTCTAAAGAAAACCAGTAGAAGTAGAATAAAATAAAATAAAATAAAATATTTAAAGAAGTGTTCATTAAAGATTTTCAATAAAAATTGAGAACTTTTTAATAAAAGGAGTATGAACCCTGGAATGAAAACACTAATACTTGCAGCTGGAAAAGGTTTGAGGCTAGCTCCCTTAACTGAAACAACTGTAAAACCGATGATAAAAATTGCAGGAAAACCTACATTAGAGTGGGTTATTGAGAACCTTAAATCTGCTGGGCTTACTGATATAGTTATAGTTGTTGGATATAAAAAAGAACAGATAACCGAATATTTTGGGAATGGATTTAATTTTGGTGTAAAGATAAAATATGTTGAACAGAAGAAATCGGGAGTAGAAAATGCCATTTTAACCGCAAAAGATCTATTTAAAGATGAGGAGACATTTCTTATTGTTCATGCTGATATTTTTTCAGAGCCGGAAATGATTACAAGAACAATTCAGACGCAAAAAAATACAAATGCAAATGCTACGATATCAATTACTTTGGTAGATAATCCGCAACATTATGGTGTTGCGACAATTAATTCAGAAGCCCGTATCATAAAGGTTGTAGAAAAACCTGAGGTCTGTGAGTCGAATTATGTAGTATCAGGCGTTTATATTTTTAGAAATGAAATCTTTGAAATTCTAGAACAAACTAATAAGTTAGACCAAGCAATACAAGAAATTATAGACAATAAAGGGGATGTATATGCATCAGTCTGGGAAAAGGAATGGATTGAAATAACATATCCATGGGACATTTTAAAAGCTAATCAATATATTATGGATAGAGGACTTTTTAAAACAGGTTCATATGTAGATAATACAGCAAGAATATCCAGCATTTCTAAGGTAGAAGGGCCAGTTTTTATTGGAAAAAACGTGATAATAAGACCAGGCGCTGTGGTTCAGGGTCCTTGTATAATACAGGACGGTTCAATAATTGGTACAAATGCATTGGTCCGTGAGTATTCGACTATTGGGAAAAGATGTGTTATTGGATTTGGTGTTGAAATTAAAAATAGCATCATTTTCGATAATACGACAATAGGTAGATTGAGTTATGTGGGAGATAGTGTCATTGGGAAAAATGTAGAGTTTGGAGCTGGAACTCAAACTTGGAATATTACATATAAAGATAAGATAAAAGTAAAAATTCAGGATGAAACACTAGAAGTGCCTTTAAAAAAGTTTGGATCAATTATTGGTGATAACGCGTTTATTGGGATAAATGTATCTATATTTCCAGGAAGATTAATTGGTTGTAATTCTATAATTTCAGCAGGAGCGAATATTGAAGAGAATGTAGAATCAAATGTTTTTATGAAAGTAGAACATAAAGCAATTTACAAAAAGATAAAAAAAGATGAAAAATCTTAATTGTTATTAATTTGAATTATTAGTTGAAATTGGAGGTTTTTTATTGTCAGAAGAAAAAAAAGAAGAAGAAGAGGAAGAGTTCATTGTTATTGAAGAAGAGGAACCAAGTAGTACTCCTTCTTATTCTTATGATCTGGATGCAATATTAGCCACGCAAGCTCAACAAATCATGAATGAATTCCAAGTTGAATTAGTAGATGGGATAATATCAAGACTTAAAATATATTTAGACGTGTCATTGACTGATCATTATATTGTAGGTATCGATTTTTCAGCTTATCCTAATGAAAAGCCACTATTAACTGTTCAAGAATCGGTTAAAAAATTGATAGGAGATCCCAATGAAGTTTTGAATACTTTAAAAAATTGGGATTCCTCAAATCCGCCTTCAGTGTTAGATGTGATTAGGGAATTAGAGACTATATTATATGAAATAAGTATGTATAAATCTCAAGCAGATCAAATTTCTCATGAATTTAAGATAGAACCAGCTGGAGACTCTAGAAATCATTACATTGTTACACTTATTACTTATGGATGGAGAGAATATAAAATAGATTTATATTTATCATCCCAATTTAATCCTCCAAAATTTCAATTTTCTCCTGAATTACAGCAGATAGTGGGCCCGCCTGAAAGTTTTGAAAAGATAAAGAACTGGCAACCAGAATATCAAATTAGGGATATCCAATGGAAGATTGACCAGCATGAAAGAATGAAATTTGAAGTGGATTTGCTTTATGGTGGGCTTCAAAATGTTAAATATGATCCGGCACAAAGAAAGATATTTGCTGATTTAAAAGGTGTTATGGAAACAGAAGATAAAATATTCTCCTTTGCGGTCGAAATTCCAGAGGATTATCCAATGTCAAAACCAATATTTTCTCTAATGACCGAAATTCAGGATGATAAGCTTGCTGAAGCGCTTTCTTCTGCAACTGAAGGAATACTCGCTATGTGGGATCCTTTCCATTATTTGATTGACGTTTTTAATTCCATTTCAAAATCTATCTTTAGCGCTTCAGTCCTTTCGTGTATAATTTGCCATAAAATCGAATGTCCAACATGTGGACAAAGTCTATCTCAGCTTGAGGGGCCAAATGCTTGTTATTATAAATGTCCATATTGTGGTAAACCATATCATAAACACTGTTGGGAACAGAATATTCGAGCAATTAATAAATGTGCATTTTGCCTTAGAACTCCACCCCAAATTACTGAAATCACTACAGGAGATACCAGCCCTACAGAATCAGGTGGAGGTTCTACCAGTGTGCCATCTCCTGATGATTCTGGTGAAAACACTGAGTCCGAAGAATAGTCTTAAATTTTCATAAAAGTTTTATTATTTTTTTAATAAAATTAATATCAAATTTGGAAATATTTTAAAATATCATTGAACAAATTTCATATTTTGTTTATTAATAATGAATTAAACAAAATTTGGTGCTTGATAAAAATGAGTCAGGAACAGAAGATTTCTGAAAAAAGGCTATATATGCGGCATTCTTTGCTGGAAGGTTGGGATCAAGATATAATTAAAAATTCTACTGTATTTATGGTAGGGGTAGGGGCACTTGGTTGTGAAATAGCAAAAAACCTAGCATTGGTAGGATTAGGAAATATTATACTTGTAGATAATGATACTATAGAAACAAGCAACCTCTCGAGACAGATGTTGTTTAGACCTGGAGATGAAGGAAAACCTAAGGCAGAGGTAGCCGCTAGAGAATTAAAAAAGATGAACCCATTTATGAACATTGAAACATATTTTTGTTTTCTTCAAGAAGTCCCCTTGGATGTTTATAAACGATGTGATGTAATAATTGGAGGTTTAGATAACATAAAAGCGCGCCTAGATTTAAATAAAATTTGTATCCAATTGAAAAAACCTTTAATCGACTCAGGAACGCTAGGATTTGAAGGACATATCCATATAGTAATTCCAGAGGGAGTCGAAGGACTTGAATCAACACCTTGTTTAAAGTGTTTACTACCAATTCCGCCAGCAGATGAGAAATTGATTGCTGCATGCACCCCTAAAGGTATTCCAAAAAAACGTGAACATTGTGTACTAAAAGCAGAATATGAATTCGGAAATAAGTTTAATCGAAGACCTGATTTTGATAAAGATGAAGATGTAGAATGGCTAGTTAAAAAATCTAATGAAATAGCCAAAAAATTTGATTTTAAACCTGATTTCAAGTTTGAAGACATGGAAAACATTTTAAAGAATAAAATGCCAGCAATCCAAACTACTACAGCAATTGTAGCAAGCATTCAATCGCATGAAGTCCTAAAAATATTACATAAATTAAAAGGTGGAGATATTGGCCCAATAATGAACCCACCTTATTTAAATTATAATGGAGTTTATGGTGTCTTTGATTATATTGACATTGCTAAAGATCCTAATTGTTTACACTGCGGAGAAGGCAAAATTGAGACTATTGAAATAACAATTAAAAGGAATGCACAAATTAGCGAATTATTTGGGTTGCTCACGTCCACAATAGATGATTGCGACCAGGACTCTTGTTTAATATCAATTGAATTAACTAAAAAAACTATTTGGAACCCTTTTGTTGAAAGGCTCCATGATCCCACCAAAACATTGGATGAACTCGGAGTTCGCAACGGTGAAATTTTGGTCTTTGCTCGTGCTGGTAAAGATCCCCTCAATATTTTAATAACATATGATGAATGATCTATACAGTCATATTTTTATTTTTAATTTAATTAATTTAATCTTTTTTCTAGTTCTATTTGATTATAATGTTATTTTTAATCTAAATTGCTAATAAAAACCCAAAATTAAAAAAACACTCTAATATGAAAAAGATTTCTCTACTAACTAATTTGTTGTAAAGGATCTTAATAAATAATTAAGAATCTTAAATCTAAAAATTGCTTTCGTATATCATTAAAAATAAAAGGATATTTTGAGATCTATTTTCAGGGAAAAACTAAAATGAAATAGGAATTTTTCTGGATATTCGCATTCCTTTAGTGTGGATTCTATCTTTTAGTCATCCTATTGAGCATTTTTGAATCGTTATAATTATTTTAATATCAAATCTGATGCAGAACCAATTCATTTGTCATTTTTCTAAAAGAAAATATTTGATGCTTCAATCAAATGTAATTCAAAATTACTCGACTTTATCCATTAAGTAAATTTGCATCGGATAATCCAATAATTGTGTATCCTTTTTCTGTTAAGATAATAAAATCCTTTTTATCATAGTTTTGTTCCAAAAATTTAATATTGTTAATTAAGTTAGGTTATTAAGAACATTTTTCCTAATAGTAAAATAAGCTAAAATAGGTTAAACTGGAATAAATTAAATTAAGACGGAAATAAATTAAATTAA
>CAZYEE010000128.1:5788-10502 GCA_964646355.1 uncultured archaeon
AATAAATTAAATTAAGACGGAAATAAATTAAATTAAAACAAAAATAAAAGGGTCTCAAATTTGAAAAAAAGAAGTGTAGTGATTTGTTTAATTGCTTTTATCACGATTAACTTGATTATCCCAGAAATTCTCGCAACAAGTACTACAAAGGGTGATCTATTAACAAATTTTATTCTTAGATGCCAAAATTCATCAGGAGGATTTAAGAACTGCCCTGAAAATGCTATTCCAGATATGCAAAGCACATTCCAAGCAGTCTACACATTATCTGTGATTGGAAAATTAAATTCTATTGGTAAAAAAACCGTAGCAGTCTGGATTAATGAGACCCAAAATATTGATGGTGGATTCCCAAATATCGAGAATCAATCATCTACATTAGAATCAACTTATTTTGCAGTAAAAGCGTTGTTAATACTTGGCTATACTCCTTGTAATAACATAACAGAATATATTAATCAATGTTGGAATGCTGATTATGGCTTTGGAAATACTCCCAATTCATCATCCAATCTTCAAAGCACATATTATGCTTTAAGTACATTAAGAGCGTTAGGTGTGGATATAAGTGTTTATAAGACTGAACAGTGGTTAATTCCGCTTCAAAACAATATCTCAGAAGATTATTATGGCGCATTTTCATCTGATGGAAAAGTATATAATATTTTATCAACGTGTTTTGCGCTAATGGCATTAAACCTGACAAATAACATTGCACAGATAAATAAAACTTCAGCTTATAACTGGGTAAAATCATGCCAAAACACAGATCCAAATCAACCTACTAAATATGGAAGTTATAGCAGCACTCCCACTACTCAAGATTATTCAGTGATGAATTGTTATGCAGCCCTAAGTTCCTTCGTAACATTAGGTTTAGAAATACCATTAAAAACAGCTACTAAGGAGTGGATTTTAAAATGCCAAAATTTGGAGAGTGGTGGATTTTCAACTTCTACAATAAAAGATAGCTCTACTGTAGCCAGTTCATATTATGCAATTTGTGCTTTAGAAATCATAGGAGATCTTGGATTTCTATCTACAGAAATCTCAACTGGACTGTCATACAATTTGTCAATTTGGATTATATTATTAATAATAATTGTAGCAATAATATCAATATACATCGTAAAAAAGTATTTATTATAATATGTTAGCGAATATAAACATTCAAAATTATATTTTTCATTAAATTTAATTGTATAATTTTAATCAATTTGTTTTAATCTACATTGTAAAAATATTCTTGATTTATAAAAGTTAAAATCTCTTATTTTCTATTATTAAGCAATATTTAGTTGAGTTTAAGGCTTTAAAAAAAGAATGGTAAATTATGAGTAATTAAAATAGATAATAGGACAACAAATTGTTCTAATTATCTTTATTGTTTTTGTTGTTTTTGTTGTTTTTCAGCTTTTGCCCTTGCTTTTAACTCCTCTTTTATAAGTTCTAATTGCCCTCCACTTTTTATTATATCTAGTAAGATATTAGGAATTTTTTTACATTGAATTTTTTTACCTGTTGTAAGGTTCTTAAGCTCCGCAGTTTCAATGTTAATTTCAGCCGTATCACCTTTATTGAAATGCTCAGAAACATTATCACATTCAAATAGAGGTAATCCTATAGCAATACTATTCCTATAAAAGATTCTGCCGAATGAGGGCGCTACTATTACTGCAATACCCATATCTTTAAGTATCTCTGGCGCTGTTTCTCTTGAACTACCACATCCAAAATTTCTATCTGCTATAATAAAATCTCCTTCTTTGACATTTAGTGGAAATTCAGGATCTAATGTCTCAAGAACATGTTTTTTACATTCTCCTAAATTATCTAAATATTTTCCAGGGGTAATTACATCAGTATCAACATTCTCTCCAAATTTCCAAACGGTTCCCTTCAAAACAGGTGTCCAACCTTTTTTAACCATAAAATCACCTCATTAAATATCTCTTGGATCCGTAATAACACCAGTTAATGCAGATGCTGCAACAGTAGCGGGTGATGCAAGGTAAATGCCAGCATTTTCAGAGCCCATTCTACCTTGGAAATTGCGATTAGAACTTGAGATACAATTCTCACCGCCCGCAAGCATTCCCATGTGGGCGCCGAAGCATGGACCACAATTAGGATTACAGATAATACCACCAGCTTTGATTAAAGTTTCAGCAATTCCCTTTTTGGCCGCTTCCAGCCAAATTTCTTGACTTGCAGGAATGACAATTAGACGAACGTCCTTATGAATTCTTTTTCCTTTCAATATTTCGGCTGCAATTTCTAGATCCTCAAGCCTTCCATTAGTACATGATCCGATGAACGCTTGATCTATTTTGACATCTTTTAGCTCCGAAACTGGCTTAACGTTCTCAACTGAGTGAGGACATGCTACTTGTGGCTCTAGATCATCTACTTCTATTTGATATGTTTCAGCGACTTTTGCATCCTCATCTGGTTTGACTAATTCAATCGGTTTATCTGTTCTTGGCTTTAACCATTTAACAATTTTATCATCAGGTGGCGTAAATCCAAATTTTGCTCCTAGCTCTAAACTCATATTAGTAATAGTCATTCTAGAAGCAATGGACAATTGGTCCATCGTATCACCAACAAATTCCATTGACTTGTAAGTCCCGACATCCGTTCCATACTTACCAGCTATGTATAAAATAATATCTTTAGACATCACTCTTTTCTGTAATTTTCCATTAACTTCAAATCTAATAGTTTCAGGAACTTTAAACCATAATGTCCCTTTAATAAACACAATAGTCATATCGGTATATCCTATTCCGCATGATGCAGCATTAAATGCCCCATATGTGGTAGTATGGCTATCTGTACCAACCACTAGCATTCCTGGCACAACATGTCCTTTTTCAGGTATAACTTGATGACAAATCCCTTCCTTTATATCATAAAAATACTTAAGGTTTTGTTCTTTGGCGAATTTTCTGATCATTTGATGAGCGAGTGCCCATCTTTCTGTTGGAGCAGGGGAGAAATGGTCCAAAATAGCTACAATTTTTTCATTATCCCAAACTTTACGATATTTTTTCTTAATACCTAGGAAATTAGCCGCTACCTTAGCTAACGCTATATGTCCCATAGCCAAATCAATATTACAATTTAAATATTCACCGGGTTTAACAGTTTCCTTTTTTTCGACTGAGGCTTTAGCCAAAATTTTTTCAGCAATTGTACTCATTTTGGGAATCTTCACCTCATTTTAATAAAAAATCAATATCAACATTTTATTATGTGAATTAAAAATTAATTAATTTTGACTATATTAAAAGTTTGTTTTAAATTGATTTTAATGGATAAAAAAAAGAAATGATGATCTAATTTAGGTTCTGGAAATTTCTAATTATAATTAAGGAATAGAAATAATTATATTAAATGTATTTTTATTATTATTATTTAAAATAAGGGTTTGCTTCTATACATTGAATTATAATCTGAATTTCAATCGGATTACCATAAATTTAAAAGAATTATAGCTAAATTATATAAATGAGAAACCATGATAAGTGAACTAAACTTAAAAGGCGAGACTATTCTTAGAGATTTAGAAACTGAAATAATAGAGGTTAAAACTAGGGCTTTTGATAGAACATTGCGATCATTAATACCAATAAAAATATTTAGAGAGCCTTACTTGAGAGATTATCAGAAAAAATTAGAAAAACAAACGGAAATATTATTAGCCGCTACAAAAAAAATTATGTTGGAAGCAAAAGAAGATAGAAAAAGAATAATTGAAAATTCTTTTAAGTTATATTATAAAAAAGACCCGATTTATTCGCTTTTATTAATGTATTTGCCAACATATATCCAATCGGTTAAAATTAAAAAGATTTTGAGCAAGTTAGAGAGAATAAATTTTAGATTCTATAAATTGAAATTACAGGAAAATATTGCCATCTTAAATTATTTGAACAATACAGACTTCGATCCAAATTTAGAAGGCAATGAATTATTAGCTTCCGTTTTTCCTGATGAAAACATGTTTAGCGCCTTTCTCCAAAATTATGTAGAGAGAGAAAAGAAAATTTACTCAATTATAAAACAAGGTGGAAGCTTAAAAGGAACATTATCAGTATTCGATGCGTTTAGTGGATTTTCTATCACCATGATACCATTTTATAGGTTGACCACAAATATAAGAATCAATATACTCGAAGAATTAGACAATTACGTAAGAGATAAGATTTGGAAAGTCTATTACAAGGATGCCTCGACGCAGATCTATACTTTTAAAGACTGTCAGGAAAAAAAATTTAGACATAAAATATTATATACCTTTCCAGCTTCTCCTGAAGAAGTTTTCGAAAAATTTTATGATACGGATGTTCTCACAAAAACAAATCCAGAAAAGAGCTTTAAAGCTACAAGATTATCGAAAGATCGGGTTAAATATGAAGTTACTATTAATCTTTTGATTGTTCAAATGAAAATTTATTGGGAAACTGTATCAAAATACACATTTGGTGAAAACTTCATATTTGAAGAATGGCATATTGAAAACTCTAATTATGGAAAAAGTATGGAAGGTTTCTGCTTATTTGAACGAACTAAAAACAATCATTGTAGATATGCAAATATTACTAAAAGTTTTACTCCTAATGAAAAGCTAGCACTACTGGGAGAACCAATTATTCGACAACTAGAAGATATCTCCAACCAAAATTCTGAAAAAATGATGAAAAATATT
>CAZYEE010000129.1:0-10424 GCA_964646355.1 uncultured archaeon
AATAAATTTAAATAACTTTATGTCAATTAAAATTCAAAATTTAATATAAAATTCCTTATTTGACTATTACCACTTTTTAAGTGATATTGATGAATGATGGAATTCAAAAGGCTATCAAATTATTTAATAACAATAATTTTAATGAAGCTTTAGACTTTTTTTTAAAAGAATTAAAAAACATTGATGATGAAACTTCTTGTAATGATCGTTTATTGGTTTTAGAATATGTAGGTCAATGTTATAGGCATTTAAAACAATATAATGAAGCAATTAATTATTTTAAAAAAGCCTTAGAAATTACCGAAAATGAAAACCAGAAACAGGTTTGCGAGTTATTAAGACATTTAGGCAGTTGCTATTCCGCAAATGGAAATCACATTGAATCTTTAAAATGTTTAGAACAGAGTCTTCGAATAGCCAGAGAAGTGAGAGACAAAGAATATAAAGCAGAATTATTATACGGAATTGGTACTCAATATATAGATGCTGGAGAACTTAAAAAAGGTCAAGAGCTCCTATATAAGGCACTTAAAATTTATGAAGAACTCGGAGTTGCGAATAAAATTGAAAAAGTTCGACGAGAAATCAAGGAAGTAACCCTTGATTTACAAGAAGAAGAGTTCCTCCTTCAGAAAAAAGCAAAATATAAAAAATATGAATATAATATCTAAAAATAATAATTAAATATAAATTAAAACATTAATTTGATTATCTTTATTCTAATTATGAATAATTACTGTAAATTTCATCAATTCGTCCATATATTTGCTTCTTGGTTAGTTCAAGTGCATCTATCATAATCTTTACTATTTTTTTTCTTACAAAAGATGGTACATCCATTACATCCATATGTTTTTTCAACAATGCTAATAAATCCTCGGTAGCTCTAAATTCTCTGTCAACATTTGCAATTGCTTCTTCTTTTGTAAATGCATTCCGTGTTAATTCATCATAAGTTTCACCAGTACTAGTTAATAATTGCTTTGCAGGCTCAATTCTTGATTTAAAAACTTCTTTCATTATTCTCTCAATTTCCGGATAAATTTTGTGACTTTTCTTACAATGATGAAAAGATTGATCGTTTTTCCTATATACTTCAAAATATTTATCTATTATCTCATTTAAAACCCTCTCTTTCTCTGATTTTGGAGTGTTCCTATAGTCAATTGAACCACCATTAAGCCCAAGATGATATAAATTGGCACATTCTAATATGATATCTATTTGGTTTTTTGTCTTCTTTTTAATATCATCGGATAACATAATGTTATAAATCAATTTGGCAACTGGATTTAAAAAAAACCCTGTAACTCCATTACCAAACATCCTTCCTATTAATCTGCTTACATTACCCAGTCCAATATTCATTTGAGTTACTAATTCTTCTTTTATGATCTTACTGTTTTTCTCTATTGATGACACAATGAATAAAAACTAATTTTTGTTTATATATCTTTATTTTAATTTTATAAAATACTAATTCGATTAATAGTTTGAAATTATCTCTCTATATAAATCAATTATCTAAAAAAATTTTGAAATTTCGCTGAATTTAATTATTGAATTTTTTATATTCATTCCATTGAGAAATCCTTTATACAAATTTGTTCTTAATTTTATCTGCAATTTTTTAAAGTGGTTATTTTCTGAATCACTAAATATTTTTAATGGTGGATCAAAAACTTGCCATCCTTTTATTGACGCTTCAAGCACTCGAATCTCATCCTCTACTTTATATTCAAATTCTTTATCCTTCAATTCACCTGGAAAAAATGCCAAATCAAAATCTACTGGACCTAAGACAAGTTCATCTCCTGCTCTTGAAGCAATTATATTATTAATGTGTGCATTAGAATGAAAAATTCCATCAAAATCGCTAAAAAATGTTCCCCATAAATACCCCGCATCCGTCATAAGTTGCTTGATTTCTCCAATTTTTAATCCTATTTTATAATACAGCTGGTGTAAATCCTCGAATATCGAATAATTTCCCCATAACTTTGATTCCAAATAGTATAATATGTCATCATTCAATCGTAATTCACCTGTTGTTTCATATAAACTTGCACATGGCTTTTCTACATATCCTAATTCATAAGCCCAATATCCAAGAGATTTATTTGGAAAGTAAAGACCTTTTTTTTGAAAAATCTCCCTTAATTTTATTGTAATCTCTAATTCTTTTTTACAATTTTTTTCAAATTGACATCCTCTTAATATTTTCCTTATCTGAATTTTTCTATCATCTGTATACACTTCGATTTCTTTATATTCAAATCCATTATCATTCAGACCACACCCTTTTATTCTATAATATTTATCAGAATTAACATCATAATATATAGCAGATCGCCGACCACTTTTAATCACTTGAATATCCCCTTGAGATGATTTTATTAATGGTACCCTCAGAACTTCCGGAAATTCGTCTGATACTGATTTTAATTTACCAGTACATCTCTTCATTTTCGTTGTTTCAAAAATTCTAACCGGTAAGAAATTAAGCTTGTTCATTTTATCTATCTCATTCGTCACACTCGATTTAATTGTTCCTTTTATTTAAATTATAAAACAAATCACTATTTAAGTCTGACAAAATTTCTAAATATTTATTAATTCAACTCCACAATAGTTAGATAGACACTAAATTAGGATAATTTCATTAAATTATATTACGATTTAAATTGTTGATTAAAATGACAAGAAGACATATTACAGTTGGTAGAAAAACTCACGCAAAAGGTGAAACATTCGAATTAGAGAAAAAAGATAGATATTTTTTAAATGTTTCATTGATGTCTTTGAAAACAAGAAAGGATTATGATATAGGAAGAGGTGGAGAATTTTTCTTTGAAGTTCATCGTAAAGGTGAACTGAGAGGTAGACGAACTCCTGATCATGGAGAAATCTGTCTAATGGAAAATCAAGTTTTTGAAGCTCGACAGGATTTCACTCTTTGGACTGAATTTATTAAACTTGAACAGGGAGATAAAAAGGAAGTAGAACTCCATATTGAACTTTTTGAACGGGATCCTATTAAAAATCAAAAAATTATTGATGAAAAAATCTCCGTCCGTTTAGGTATGCCATCGTCTAAATATATTGTTATCGAGGATAAAAAAGGAAATACAAAAGCCAAATTAAAAATCTCATCTGCTCGAACCCGCTTTTAATCAAAAAAGTTATGCACACTAATAAATCAATAATCATTTCTATAATGAAAAATAAAACTTTTTAATAACATATAAAATATAAAAAATAGAGTGATTTTTTAATTCCTAAATGACTACTGTACCGTATCTTCCATTAATCTAAATGTTCCTTTATGTATTTTCTTATAAATTCTTCACTCTTTCCTAATGATTGAAGTATTGATGTAATTTTTTCATTAATTACCTCTATTAAATTATCTCCTACTTTAAACTTTTTTATTTCAGCATACGCTTTCCTGAGAAAATCTAGAGCCTCATCCTTACCTTTTTCATATTGATTAAACATATCTGCTGTTTGTATAAGTGTATTTATCGCACCTTCAAAATCTCCAAACTTAATCATAAGATCATGTTTCTCATCTAAATATTCCAAAGCCGATCTAGGCTCCTTTAAATATTTATGATAAATATCAGCTATTTTGTCAAGAGTTTCATAGACTTTATCCCAAGCTTTAGATTTTGTATAAAATTTCCATGCTTTAGCAAGATAATTTATGGCTTTTTTAGCCTTCGGTTTCTCACCTTCTAGAAACTTTAGACCTTCTTCTAAAAATTTTGCTGCTTTTTCCATAATTTACACCTTTTTATTTTGTATTTTCTTTTTATTTATACCTCTTTTTAAAATACTCTTTTTAGTGTATAATTTTTAAATTTTTTGATAATTTTTAACAACCAAATAGAAATTCTATTGAAAATTGTGTGATAATAATAAAATCATAAAAAATCTAATCTAATAATCATAATAAATGCTCAAATTTAAGTAATATCATTCTTTATGGATAATATACAGTTCAATTAATTGTGTATAAATAATGTCTGAATAGCTGAATAATGTTAAATTTTGGTTTTTGCTAAATTTAATATGTTTAAAATTTATTCAATAAACGAAATAATAATCTTAAATTTTCAGATTTAATTTTACAAATAACCAATAAAGGCGCGTGAATGATTAAAATGAAGATTGATGATGCTAGATTAAGCAAATTGAGTGAGTTTAGTGGATATTTGGACAATGATAAGGTTACAGAATTATTTAATTTGTTTGATATCAAATTTGCAGCTGGACATTGGTGCGCAGGAGATTTTATCGATAGATTTGCTACCAATGGATATAATGATCCAAATTTACTTAGTTCTGATATAATAGATCAAATGGCACGAGTAGCTAAGGCAAAAATAGAGGGTATTGAGTTTCATGATAATATTTTCCTTGATGAAAACGGTAGAATTGATCATGATAGAATCAATGAAATTAAAGAAGCTCTCGAAAAATACAAATTAGTTCCCACCAATATGAACACTAACCTCTGGGGCTCTCCAAAATGGAAATTAGGTGGTGTAACCAATCCTGATAAAAAGTTAAGGGAAGAAGCAGTTCAAACACTACTTAATGCCATAGATATAGCCAAAGAATTAGGTTGTGGTTCTGTTGCTTATTGGCCAGGCTCTGATGGCTGGGACTATAATTTTCAAGCAAATTATGGAACAATTCTCAAATATTTTGTAGATGCTTGTGTTGAAGTTAATAAAGAAGCAAAAAAGAAAGGATTGAAATTTGCGATAGAAGCAAAGCTCCATGAACCAAGAGAGGGCTGTATTATTATTGGGACCACAGAAAAAGCTGGACTTGTTTGTGTTCAAGTTAATAATATATGCGGCGGCACTAATATGGGCGTTGCAATTGACTACGGCCATGTTCAAATGTATGCAGGAGAACCCGCTGATAATTTGTATACAATGAAACAATTTGGTGTTCCAGTTCATAATTTTCATATAAACAATGCTAAACTACATTCTAATGACGAAGATAGAATTACAGGAACAGGTGATATCTGGAGACTTATTGATTTTTGTTATGCCGCAATCGATACCAATTACCAAGGCTGGTTTGGTGAAGACCAATTTGAATATCGAACCGATCCTATTCAAGCGATGACTCTCTCCCGTGAATTATTTGGTAATTGTATGAAAAAGGCGCTTTTAATCTATTCGAAAAAGAAAGAATTACTCGAAGCCCAAGCAACTGGAGACGCAGTTAAAACAATAAATATCGTGAAAAAAATTATTTATAACGAATAAAACCTTTTTTATTAAACAAAATTCTTTTTTATTAATTTTAAAATTAAAAACCTTGATTTAGAAGTCCAAAATTTAAATATTTTATTTCTTTTTAATTCATCTTTTTCAAATTCATCTTTTTTTAAATATATAATATTGAGGCGTGGGTAAAATAATTGGGCCCAATAAATAATACCAAATTAAATATCCCGTTATTGAACCAAAAATTCCCGTGATGAAAACTACTTTTCTCTGGGTTTTTGGAATTAAATAGAATAATGAGATTAATATTATAATCAATCCAATAATTAACCCTCCGTATAATATAATTTCTGGTCTAATACCCAAATACGCAGCTATTTTTTCTTCATCACTATTCCCCATCGGATTTCCAAGAATATACTTGCCCACTGTCCACATAGATGTATTAAATACCGCTCTAGAACTAAATAGTGATAAAAAGAATGAAATCTGATGTCCCCAAGTCATTTTATAGGTTGAATCTTTCAATCTTTTATGAAATACAAAAATTAACAATAATAAACCAATAAGACAAGTTAGCCATGTGCTTATAGGTCCACCTAATATAAATATAAAATATTGAAACTCATTTTCAAGTGGGTCTATTAAGTGTGTATATCCATATGAAATCCAAGCTCTACTTCCTTGTAGAATTGCAGCAAAAAAATGCCCTAATTCATGCATTAATGTTCCAATTGCAGCTAATGGAAGAAATTTTACAAAATATTTGATATACTCGTTTACCATTACTATATTCAAATATGTTATAAAATAAAAGATTATCTAAGATCATAACACCTAATTTTTTGTGAAACATGTATTTCCTAATATGATCAAATTTGATTAATCTAAAAAAGCTAGGATAACACCAAAAAATTCAATGAAAAAGATCAAAAATATGGTACAAAAATAGATATGACTTTATAATTCGTGAACAATTTAAAATATATCTGGAAAGTCGGTTAAAATATGAAGTTATGATAGTTTAAACTAATAAAATTTAAATTTATAAATTATCAAAAATTATTGAACTTAACCCCCTAAATCAATGGTTTAAAAATAAAATTTTTATAAAAATTTGCTACCATTAATTTAATATTTAATTCAAAAAAATTCACCTTTTTTGTCTATGGAGTTGTACATAATTGCTTGAATATATTGAAAAGGTCGACCCAGAAGTAGCAAAAGCTTTGAAAAACGAGTTAAAGAGACAAGAAGAGGGACTTGAACTTATCGCCAGCGAAAATTATGCTACCAGAGCTATACTTGAGGCACAAGGTTGTATTATGACTAATAAATATGCTGAAGGCTATCCAGGTCGCAGATATTATGGCGGTTGTGAATATTATGACATTGTAGAAAATCTTGCAAGAGAACGTGCTAAAAAGCTTTTTGGAGCAGATCATGCTAATGTCCAACCTCATTCTGGGACTCAAGCCAATATGGCAGTTTATTTTGCAGTAATGCAGCCTGGCGATACATTAATGGGAATGAAACTTGACCATGGTGGCCATTTAAGTCATGGTTCTCCTGTTAATTTTACAGGTAAACTATATAATGTTGTTTCATATGGTGTTGACGAAGAAACAGAGACCATTAATTATGAAAATGTGATGGAACTCGCCTTAAAATACAAACCTAAGGTAATTATTGCTGGTGCAAGTGCATATCCTCGTATTATCGATTTCAAAAAATTTAGAGAAATCGCCGATGCTGTAGGAGCATATCTATTGTGTGATATCGCGCATATTGCAGGTTTGGTGGCAGCCAAGATTCATCCAAGTCCATTACCTCATTCCCAATTCGTGACAGCCACTACTCAAAAAACTCTACGCGGACCTAGAGGCGGATTCATATTATGTCATACTGAGTTTGCAAAAAAAATTGATAGTTCTGTTTTCCCAGGAGTTCAAGGTGGTCCACTCATGCATGAAATAGCTGCTAAGGCAGTATGTTTCAAAGTCGCTATGACAAAAGAGTGGGTCGAATATCAAAAACAAATAGTAAAAAACTCTAAAGCATTGGCAAAAACTTTACTTGATAATGGCTTTAAATTAGTTTCAGGCGGCACTGATAATCACTTAATGTTAGTAAACCTTTCAGATAAAGATTATACAGGTAAAGATGCCGAAGAAGCACTTGAAAAAGCCAATATTACATTGAATAAAAATACTATCCCATTTGAAAAAAGATCACCCTTTATTACAAGCGGCATCCGCATTGGGACCCCATGTGTTACTAGCCGAGGGATGAAAGAAAATGAAATGATAAGGATAGCCAACATGATTACAAGAGTTCTTAATAACATTAACGATACTAATGTGATTAAAAGTGTAAAAAAGGAAGTACTGAAACTTTGTAAGGAATTTCCACTCTATCCCGGTCTATATTAAAATTAACCTCTTTATATTTTGACTTTTCTTTTAATTATTGGCATTTTAGATTGATATAAGAAGATATTGTATCTAAAAACGATTAAATTTTATCGCATTCAAATGTTGAATATTCCTGTTATTTTAATGGTAAAATTATTTTGGTGTTTTTATGATAATTTTAGACGGAAAATCTCTCGCAGAAAGAATCCGTGCAAAAATAAAAACTGAAATTATTGAACTTAAAGATACAACAAATAAATCTCCAGGACTCGCTACAATACTCGTAGGAGATGATCCTGCATCTCAAATTTATGTCCGGATAAAACAAAAGGCTTGTGAAGATGTAGGAATTAATTCAAAAGTAATTAAATTACCAAATAATATAACAAGTGATGAATTAACAAAAATAATCCATCAATTAAATGAGGACGAATCAATTCACGGTATATTGCTACAATTACCTCTACCTCCGCATTTGAACGCCAATAATTTTATGAGTATAATCGATGTTAATAAAGATGTTGATGGATTTCACCCATTTAATTCGGGTAATTTACTCATAGGCTCATCTACTTTTATACCTTGTACTCCTAAAGGTATACTGTCATTATTAGATGAATATAAGATTAAAATTAAGGAAGGGACATTGTTATAATCAATCATAGTAATATTCTTGGAAAACCACTTGCGTTATTACTATTAAATAGAGATGCAACAGTTTCAGTCTGTCATGAATTTACTAATGATCTTATTAAATATACAAGAAACGCTGATATTATTGTTATTGGTATTGGTAAACCTAAATTCTTAAAGAAAGAAATGATTAAGGAGAATGCTACTATAATTGATGTTGGAATTAGCAGAATCAACGGGAAAATTTATGGTGATGTAGATTTTGAGGATGTAAAAGATAAAGTTAATGCAATTACTCCTGTTCCTGGAGGGGTTGGCCCAATGACTGTCGCATCTTTACTAGAAAATACACTCCTTGCTTTTAAACGCTCCATTAAAGATTAAATTTTTAAAATAAGTTTTAAATTTGATCTTCACACATCTTATTTTATGACATTTACTTCATTCCCAAAAGTGTATAAAACTATTTATCCGCGTCATGTAGTTTTGATTGTTGCTCAAGAAAACCCGGATAGCAGACCTAATGTCATGACTATAGCTTGGAGCTCATATGTTTCCATGAATCCTCCTATATTTTCAATATGCGTTGCTCCTAATAGATATACTCTACAACTTATCGAAAAATCCAAACAATTTACAGTCAATGTTCCTACTATGGAAATTATCAAGGAAGTTCTTTATTTTGGCAGAGTTTCTGGAAGAGATGTAGATAAATTTAAGAATGTCGATCTGACCTTATCTAAAGGTAGAAAAATTTACACCCCAATTATTAATGAATGTATCGGCTTCCTGGAATGTAAACTTATAAATAATATAAAAATGGGCGATCATCAAGTGATTTTCGGTGAAATTCTAGATAATTATGCAAAAACTGAATCGCTCTATAATGATTGGTACGACCTTTCTAAATACCAATTAATTTATCATTGCGGAGGTAATAAATTCACTTCTAATTTCAACAAAATTATAGAAGTAGAAGAATGGTGGAAATAAATAACAAAATTAATATTACTTAATTACCTAATTTTGATTATTCATAAATTTTTTATTTGAATATCAAAAATTTTTTTGAAACTAGCATTCTTAATTTATCTAATTTGAAAAATCTTTTGAAATTCTTATAATACCTAAAAAATATATGGTTTTCTCGTTGATTTATAATGATTCATGAAATTTACATTATCGATTCATCAGGAAGAACTATCTATCATTATTCCAAGAAAAAGACTTCAAGCGATAAACAAATTATCTCTTCATTGATCACTGCATTCCAATCTTTTTCTGATGAAGTTTTCTTTAGCAAAATTCAAAAAATTGATCTTGAAAACCGAAGATTGACTTTTTTAAATATAAATCCAGCTGATATCTTAAATAAACCCAAAATACCTCTACTATTGGGATTCTGTATCTCTGATCTTGTTGATCATCCACTAGCACTGGAAAAATTTCTCCGAAATGTATTAAAACAATTTGTAATTATGGGGAATAAATATAATTATCATAAAGGTTTACTTAACCAATATCCTGAATTTGATAAGTATATTCTTAATTTGATTAAATCCTCCGTCCATCCAAGAAATTGGGCTTTTACAACGTTGAGTTCTATAATCTCAATTTTTGCATTTTATATTGCCTCACTAATTTTTTACCAGGAAGGTGTTGTTGAATGGAGAGATTTTCTTGCTTTCATTATAGGAGCATCGTTAATGTTATTGAGTGGAATTTGTAGTGGTACTAAAATCTCAGGCATTATAATCCCCTTTATTACTACAATGGTTCTGTCACCTATTATTATTTTTATATTTCATGAGAATGGAATTATATCTTTTGTTTTTTCAGCAGCATCTCTCACATCTATTTCCGGCTTTTTTGGTGGATATATCGCCGAACGCTTCTGGTTGTTTAAATCTGATTTTTATGGATATAACTGGAAATTCTACTTGATTCTAATAGTTATATCAATTATTTTATTTAACATTGAAGTTTTCTGCATTTTTCCTTCAATAATCAATTGTACAGTGTGAAACCCATCTCTAATTATCATAGTATTCGGGAAGACCCGCTTAATGACGTTATCCCAGGCTGGTTTGTAATCGACAGTGATAGATTTTGGTGGTACGCTCAA
>CAZYEE010000130.1:0-10411 GCA_964646355.1 uncultured archaeon
AAAAATACTTAAGATTACCTAATAAATCTCAATTTTGTAAATATTTTTTAAATCAAATGCGTGGCACCATTGAGTGAAGAGTTTGAACGAGAGATCTTGACAGCCGAAGCACTACATTTTATAGAAAAAGAAAAAGTATCTGAGCGAGAAGCAATAAATAAAGTAATGGCAATTCATAATCTTAATGATTGGAAGATTAGGGGCTCTGTCCATGCGATTCTATTTGAGACAGTTAGGCATAAAAATTTAATTGATTATATTATTAGTTCTGTAATGCAAAATGGAACAGTCCATGATATTAAAGACGAATTTTTGAGAGATGTACTTAGAGTAGGAGTTTATTTAATAAAAATTATGAAAAATTCGGCAAGTTTGGTCTGTAATACATTGGTCGAGTGGGCAAAAAAGAAAGTTTCACTAAAAGCATCCAAATTTGTAAATGCTATATTAAGAGGAGCTGAAAGATTTAATTTGGAAGAAGAGATTAGTAAATTAGACAAAGAATCTTATTTATCATTGAAATATTCACACCCAACATGGTATATTAGACTTTTAAAACCTTTTTTTGATGAGGATTTTATTATCTCACTCATGGAGAAAAATAATGCCCATTTACCTACTTCTGTCCGTGTAAATACATTAGTAACCTCTGTAGATGATGTTATACAAGAATTGGAAAATAAAAACTTTAAGTATATAACTTATCCAGAGATTCCCGATATGATCGATATTATTGAGGGTGTTATACCTATTGTGCATACCGATGCTTATAAAAATAGTGGGATTTATATCCAGAGCAAATCAAGCATACTTATTTCACATATCCTAAATCCATCTCCTGGCGATTTAATATATGATGTTACAGCTGCCCCAGGAAGTAAAACAACTCATATAGCACAGTTAATGAAAAATAGAGGCAGAATTCTCGCTTTTGATAAATCTCCCAGACGAATAAAAGAAATAAAAATAAAGTTGCCTCTTTTTAAAATCAAAATAATTGACTTAATAATTTTTGATTCAAGAAATATTGATAATAGTTTAAAATATAAGGCGGATAAAGTATTATTGGATCCTCCTTGTAGCGATACTGGAACTTATTCAAATAAACCCGCAATGAAATGGAAGGGCATCGACAAACAATTAAAATCATTAACAAGTATTCAATGGGAACTTTTGACGAAATCAATTGAGTTGGTAAAACCAGGTGGAATTTTAGTTTATTCTACATGCTCAGTAACTGTAGAAGAAAATGAAATGCAAATTAAAAGATTGCTTGAGGAGTATCCAAATGTTGAGTTGATATCCCATAGTCCATTCATTGGAATGAAAGGATTGCTAGGGTTTGATAAAACTCAAAGGCTATTTCCTCATCTACATAATGCAGAAGGGTTTTTTGTAGCTAAAATGAGAATAAAAAATTAATTATGATATTTATTCTTTTTAAATTTGATTTCGTCTTTATCTATTGTAATATGTCCTTTAATTCCGTTAGAATATGTCTCTAATTCAATATTATTAAACTTACTTTTCAATTTTGTATATAAATCATTTAGCCAGTTGTCCATATTATTTGTTTCATTTATTTTATATTTATGCTTAAAATTATCCATCGTATATGTATTGATTTCTCCATTTTCCTTAATCTCTATTAATCCATCATCATAAAAAGTTATTTCCTTGGTTTCATTTATTTTATAATGAAATGATCTAATCCCCTTTTGCGATAAATATTCAAATACTTCTTTAATTTCATCCTCATTTGTTGGGTGTTTCGTTTTTTTCATTTTGATTTCAGAATATTTTATTTAATTCTATTGTTTATTTGTTTTAATGGAACTTTATAAATACCTATTTCAAATTTTTTCTACAATTTATGGAAATTTTTTCAAAAATCATGTTCAATTTTTAATCTCCATTTACACTGATTATAACGAATAACTTGGAAAATAACAGTATTTTTAATAAATTCACTATATTTTTTTAGAATAGATTTAAATAAAGTATAAAAATTAAAATACAAAACAAATAATATGATATTGAAATCATTCCAATTTTAATAAATAGTAATTTGATCTAAATGAATTAAAAATGCAAAAAACATTACTTGTGGGTTATGGAACACTAATTTATAAAGCTTATCACTATAAAGGTATTAAAAAACTCGGAATTTGTATAGTTAATAATTATGTTAGAATTTTTCATGAAAAAATTTGTACTTGGTACCCTTTTGTTCTCCCAAAAAAAGGACATAAATTCAAAGGATTGTTATTGGAAATTTTTAATGAATATACATTAGCCGAAATTGATCGTTATGAGGGTGTACCAGATTTATATACCCGAGAGAAATGTGTTGTGAATTTTAATGGTAAATTATTAACAGCTTGGATCTATGTGCCTACTACTGAAAAGCAAAAAGAGTTAAAAAATAATATTAACATGGTAATTGAAACTGAGAGAAAAAAAATATTTCAAGAGGATTTATGGTTAAAATATTTGGCACGAAATTATCCTCAGCTGAAGAAAGAGTTTCCTGAATTATTTCAACCCATAAAAATCCAATAATTCATTTTTTAACAATGCAGGATCATTCTCAATTACTTTAATTCTTTCCTTAATCCAATTAGCTAAAAATCTTTTAAAATATTTTGTAGAATATCTATAATCCATTAAAATAATTACACCTCTATCATTTAAGGTTCTGATAGCTCTTCCAGCTGCTTGATTTGCCCTTCTAAATGCGGGAATATTATACGAAATATCCCGTCCTTTATTAGTGCCATAATGTTTTATATAATAATCAATAAATGCTTGGACTCTTACTGTAGGTCTTGCAAACGGAATTCCACATATTATTACAGTATTCATATAATCACCTGGAAAATCCTCGCCTTCTGCATTTCTACCACCACAAACTCCCAGAAGGATACCCCCATCCTTTTGTGATGCTTCTTTAAAATGTCTAATCATTTCATCATTCTCTGCCGACTTCATTTTTGGATTTTCTATAAATATTCTCTTATTTGTTTGGATTTTATCGAATCCGGCATCAAGCAAACTTTTCAAAATGTCATAAGAGGCGGTAAAAATTCCAATATTTTTTGGAGTATGATCTATAGCAATTTTTATATGTTTAAGCATCTGTTTAAACATCTGTTCTGTTCTCGAAGTTCCTTTGCTAGTAATACCTTTAATTGCTATTACCTTGACATTCTCTTTTTTCCATAAAGCGGGGAGATTCAACTGAACTGCAGTCTCTGGAAGTCCAACTACATCTATATACGCATTAGGATTAATAGTTCCTGACATATGTAAGGAAGCATAAACTTCACTAAAAATAGGCTCTAAAATTTTTTTTGGATCTAAAGAAATAATTTCTAATTTAAATCCAGGTCTTCCTCTTTCCGTCCTATATTTTGTGGCAAGAAAACAATAATTATCTTTATCCATCGAATCTATCCATTTTAAAAAGAAGTTCCCTACGGTAAAAATAGAGGAATATGGGTGTTTACCGGCTCTTAATTTCATATCTCTAATATCTTTGCCTGTCTTAACCATATTAATAAAAAAATCCTTATTTATGTAGCCTAAAATATCGAATTTTTTAATAATATATTCCGGTATTATTTTTAATTCTTCAGACTTATTTTTAGATAAATCATCATATATTTTTTTAAGGATTTCTCCGAATTTCTTGAAGAAGCTAAATCCATAATTTCTACATTCATCAATAAAAACCTCGACAGTATATTTCGTTAATGAACTTGAATCGATTTCAGTAGAAATATCTGGAATATTATGTGCCTCATCGATTATCAATATAATATCATTTAATTTTGCATTAATCGAATCTAACAAATTAGCCCGGATGTATGGATTTATTATCCATTGATAATTACACGCTATAACATCGGCTTTTTCTAATAGAGATTTACTTATAATATATGGACAAAAATCATAATCTCTACATGTTTCAATTAATTCTGATCCGTCTATTGGTTTTATTTCTAGAGTTGATAATAGAAAATCGACTTTTTCAGGATGTCTTTTTACATTATTATAAAATAAACACTTATTATTTTTTCTTAGTTCAATACAAGTGATATGTGATAGATTATGATCACGTAGGTCCATAACAGCAGGATGAAAACACATTGAATTCCTTCCCCGGAGCCCTATACCGCTTAGTTGCAAATTTTCATCATTCTTTTGCAATTCACTATTAATCTTTAGCAATTCTTCAATTACACGCTGGATCTGAGTATGTGTTCTACATAAATAAATCAATTTTTTATCTTTTATCTTAACAATAGGCAAAACTGAGGCTAATCCTAAAATTGTTTTACCATAGCCATTGGGCGCAAATATTACTACATGTTTATTTGTTTCTGATAATTCTTGATATATCCTATTGATGGCTTCGCCTTGCTTTTCCCTTGTTTTTTTATACGGGAAAAATTTTCTTACTTCATCATTTAATTGTTCATATTCCATTTCAAAGTCACATTTTCGCAAATTGCTATTTTTTAATTGATTTTATCATGAAATGCGAATTTCATTATAATATTCATCAAAATAGATATATAAACTCATAAAAGGTTAGAAGATCAATTTTTTGAAAAAGGGGATTTAATTTTTGTAAAGTTAGAATTGTGGGGTTTTTATATTGTATTGTCAAAAACATGGTCAAAGCAATATATCAAAATAAAAATAATGAAAAAAACCAGTGTAGGTAATTAAAATGATGGATATATTCTATCTATTAACTGCTTCTTTAAAGATATTTTGTTATTTAATTATTGGAATATATTTATTAAAAGAATGGATCAAATTGGAAAAAAAATATACAAGCGACCTTCCTTTTTTAATGGGAATTTCAGTTCTTTTCTTAATACCAGGAACCATAATTGATATAAATGTAATAATATTTTCGATAGAACCATGTTTTATATATAACATAAGATATTCACTGGATCTAATTGCAATACAGTTAATTTTGGGTGCTATGCTTTCAATTTGGATGTCAAGCAAGGTAAAAATAAGATATACCATCGTCATAACTGCTTCGGTTTTATTTATTACAGTACTTATGTTATTGCCTTCCGATGTAATATATCTTGATATTGCAGCTGCAATAATTACATTACCGACATTGATCAGTATGATAATAACATTTATGTTTACCTATTTTACGAAAAGATTAAGAAATGTAAATGGTTTATTGATAAGTATTGCTGCTATAGTAATAATTATAGGCTCAATAATTCGTCCATTCCTTAAAACTATTGCTATTTCTCCAATAATGCCATATGGGTTATCATGGTTTACAAATTTAACATTAATCATTGGCTGGTTTCTAATGTATTTTGGGTTAAAACTTCGACCGAGCTATTTTAAAGATTAAATTCTTACTATTTCGACCATCATTTTATTGCAAAATTTCACTGAAATTTTTCAAACAAAATATTTATTGGAGACTTATGATAACAAGGAAATAATGAAATTTGGAAATTTTTTGAAATTAAAAGGTTGTGATACGCTAATCGCTCTAAGAGACGCTACTAAGGATGGAACAGTAATTTTTGGAAAAAATTCTGATCGTCCTTATGATGAGGCACAAAATCTTGTTCATGTTCCGTGTAAAAAATATTCTAAAGGGCAACTTCTAAAATGTACTTATATATCAATCCCTCAGGCAGAACAAACTTATGAAATATTGATTTGCCAACCTTATTGGATCTGGGGCGCTGAAATGGGTGTAAACGAGTTTGGAGTATGTATCGGAAACGAGGCTGTCTGGACTATTGAACGGTACTTGGATAAAGGGTTATTAGGTATGGATCTTCTAAGGCTTGGTTTGGAAAGAGGAAAAACGGCAAAAGAATCTATGAATATAATTATAAATTTATTAGAACAATATGGTCAAGGTGGAGCATGCTCCGTTGATGGTGGAATGAACTATCATAACTCATTTTTGATCGTAGACAGTAAGGAGGCATGGGTTCTTGAAACTGCAGGTAAATGGTGGGTTGCAGAACACATCGAAAATGGTGTTCGAGCGATTTCAAATTCATTATCAATTCGTGGAAAAGGCGATTTACGGCGCGATGGTATCATTGATTATGCAATTTCAAGAAATCTTATTAAAGATGATGATGAATTCGATTTTGCTAAAATTTTTTCAGAAGGATACATTCCAGATGAGCCTTCACCTTATTCAAGAGATGGAAGAGCAATACAGCTTTTAAACGAAAATTTCGGTAATATTACAGAAAAAAAGATGATGCAATTTCTAAGAGATCATGAAGCTGGAATTTGTATGCACGGAAGTTTTGTATCTACAGCTAGTCAAGTATCAAAAATATATAATGATCGCTTTTCTGTCAATTGGTTTACAAATGCATCTAGTCCATGCCAAAATTTCTATAAACCTTACACACTTCCTTATAATGGTACCTATACAATTGAATCAGGTCCTTATTCTCGAATAGATATAAATTGGAACTGGACCAAATTTGAAAAATTTAGAAGTAAATTAATAAGAAATTCAAAAGATAAAAAAGAAAAATATTATCTCGAAATAAATAAAATCGAAGATGAAATTATAAAGGAAATCAATGATTTATATATAGAATGTTCAAATGATAAAGAGAAACTTATTAAATTAATTAATGAAAAAACGAATCAAACATGGGAATTAATGGAAAAAATTTATACAAATTATTCGGGCTAATTAATTTTATATAATTTAGTAAATGACCTAATCGAGTTTATATTTTCTATAAAACTTATATTTTCTATAATAATTTATATCGTTCCATTATATATTTGTTAAGTGTTTTATATTATTCCGTTATATTGCTTGCTGAAAAATCGAAAACTCTCTAAAATCTTTTATGATGTATCCTATTTCCTTAATCATGGATCTTATTCTATCTGCTTCTTTATAATTTTTATTTTTTCTGGCTTCATGTCTAATTTTAAGTAAAATTAATAATAACTTGAAAATTTTCTGCCTATTGTCAGATTTAGATTTATATTTTTCAAATAATCCAAGCACATTTCCCAAATTCACAAGTAAATCAAATGATTCTTTTACGAATTTTTTACTATAATTTGAAATCTGCTCCATATTTTTGTTAATATACCTGACTAGTTCTAATAAAGAAAGAATTGCATTATGAGTATCAAAATCATTGTCCATAGCTGCTATAAAATTCTGTCTAACTTTTTCCAGTAATTCAATTTCTACATCTTTCATTTCTTCTTTTATACCATTTATTTCATAATTTTCAACGATATATGGATATTGTTCCAAAAAATCTAAGGATATATAAAATTTTTCAAGAGTTCTTTTAGCAGTTTGTATTTGTTTTTCATTAAAATCTATAGGATTTCTATAATGAGTTGATACCAAGAAAAATCTTAAGACTTCAGCCCCATATTTATTAAATGCTTCTCTAATTGTTATGTAATTTCCCAATGATTTGGACATTTTTTCACTATTAATGTTTACAAATCCATTATGTAGCCAATATTTGACAAAAGGTCGTTCTCCTGTATATGCCTCGCTTTGAGCTATTTCATTTTGATGATGAGGAAAAATTAAATCTTGTCCTCCACCGTGGATATCTATTTTATTTCCCAAATATTTAATACTCATAGCAGAACATTCTATATGCCAACCTGGCCTGCCCTCTCCCCAAGGAGATAACCAAGAGGGCTCTCCCTCTCTTTTCTTTTTCCACAAAGCAAAATCTCTTTCATCCTTTTTTTCTCCCCTTATAGCATTATTGGACTGAATATTTTCATCCCCAAATCCTCTGTTCTCATTATCATTTTTGGGAGTTCCAGCCAATTCTCCATATCTTTCAAATTTTGCGACCTCAAAATATACATTTCCATTAATTTCATAAGCGAAATTCTTCTCAATTAACTTAATTATTATTCGAATCATTTCAGGTATTAAAGCTGTGGCTCTTGGATGGTATGTTGCCCTTTTTATGTTCAAAGGTTTGGTATCCTCAAAATATGCATTAATGAATCGTTCAGCCAGTTCATGAACTTGTATATTTTCTTCATTGGCGCGTTTGATCATTTTATCATCAATATCTGTAAAGTTTTGAACATAAATGACTTTATATCCTTTAAATTCTAAATATCTTCTGATCGTATCAAAAGCTATTAATGATCTAGCATGTCCTATATGACAATAATCATATACAGTAGGGCCACATACATACATCTTTACAACTTCTTTGTCTAAAGGTCTAAATTCTTCTTTTTTTCTTGTTAAAGTATTATATACCATTAACAATTGTCATTCCTCTAATATCCGATCTAAATGAATTAAAATATTTGATAAAAAATCATGAAATCTTTAGAATATTATGGACATATTGGTTTAATAATCACTCATTTTAGTCAGAATTAAAATAATGTTTATTAATAAAGTAATCCAATATATTTCATTATAATATTGGAGCGGGTGGTGAGATTTGCACTCACGTCCACGGCTATCCACGAAGACTGCAGGCCGCTTCTTAACCAATGGATATTAAATATCCATTTCTAGCCACGAGAATAACTTTTTTATCGTTATTTTGCTCGGACACACCCGCTTATTTATTATATATTCATAAGAGATTGTATTTTAATTTTTATAGGTTTGGAAGGATAGTAAAACTTTATTTATCCAATTATTATAAATATTTGATTTAATATTAATATGCAAAAATTGATCTTTTCTTATAGAATTCTATTCTACTTAAATATAATTAATAATTCATTGATAAATCTTTTAAAAATAAATGAATCTTAATTTATAATTTAGATACTATTCGTTAAATAATTAAAAAAGGTAAAAGTCAATGGTTTATAATGAAAATTTTAGAATAGATTGGGATAAATTACGAGATTTACCAGAAGAAGATATTGAAAGAGTAGCTCGGGAGATAGTTTCTAAGATGACTATATATCAGAAATTAAATCAGATGTCAGGAAACCAAACAATGATGCGAGGAGGAATAAGCATGATTATCAGATATAATGCAAAACCAATTCCTGCAGGGGAAGATACCACATTGGGAATACCTGGAATATATTTTACAGATGGTCCTAGGGGCATTGTTATGGACCAAGCAACATGTTTTCCAGTATCTATGGCACGCGGCGCAAGTTGGGACATAGAATTAGAAGAAAGAATTGGAAATGCAATTGGTATTGAAGCGAGAGCACTAGGCGCCAATTTTTTTGGAGGAGTTTGTATTAATTTACTTAGACATCCTGCTTGGGGAAGAGCCCAAGAGACCTATGGAGAGGACCCTTATCATATTGGAGAGATGGGTGCTGCATTAGTAAGGGGCGTTCAAAAACACGTAATGGCATGTGTAAAACATTTTGCAGTTAATAGTATTGAAAATTCCAGATTTAAAGTAGATGTTCAGATAGATGAACGAACCTTAAGAGAAATATACTTACCTCACTTTAAAAGATGTGTAGATGAAGGCGCTGCATCTATAATGAATGCTTATAATAAGGTCAATGGTCATTATTGTGGGCATAATAAACATTTATTAAGGGAGATATTGAAAAATGAATGGGACTTCAAGGGATTTGTTATTACGGACTTTATCTTTGGTATTAGAAATGGTACTGCAGCTGTTAATGCTGGTGTAGATATTGAAATGCCATTTAGATGGCATATGAAGCCCAAAAAATTGATGGAATCTATAAAGGCTGGAAAAATCGATGAAGAATTGATCAATGAAGCCGTAATAAGAATTTTGAGGCAAAAATTAAAATTTAATAAAAGTTATGATCCTGATTTTTATTCTATCGATAAAGTAACATGTGCAGAGCATATACAATTAGCTCTTGAGGCAGCAAGAAAGAGTATTGTCCTTCTTAAAAACGAAAATAATATTTTACCCTTGGATAAAACTAAAATTAAGAAATTAGCGGTATTTGGAAGACTTGCACGTATCCGTAATATTGGAGATCATGGAAGCAGTAGAGTTTATCCTCCATACGTAGTGACTATTCTTGAGGGGCTTAAAAAAATTGTTGGAAATGATATTGAAATTGTTTATAATGAAGGAAAGAATATGGCCAATGTTAGAAAAATCGCAAAAGATTCAGAAATTTGTATAATTGTGGTTGGTTATACCTTTAAAGATGAAGGTGAACACGTTTTTTATGGACCCGGTGATAGAAAAACTCTAGAACTTAAGCCCAAAGAACAAGAACTTATATTAAATGTTTCTGAAATTAATAAAAATTGTATTGTTATTATGGAAGGTGGAAGTTCTATTATAACTGAAAGCTGGAGACACAAAATACCTGGAATCTTGATGGCATGGTATCCCGGAATGGAAGGTGGAACTGCAATAGCCGAAATATTATTTGGAAAAAT
>CAZYEE010000131.1:0-10375 GCA_964646355.1 uncultured archaeon
TCATTTCTTTAAGAAATCCCGATAGTAAATGCAATAGGAATATTGATAATAATATAGAGGATACGAATTATAAAAAAATTAAGAGGCTTATTAAATTAATATCGAATTAATATGGAATTTAATGTTATTTGTTAGAAAATATTGACAATTAATTAATGTTGATTATTATTGCATATTTTTAAAAAAATTAAGACAATTAAAAAAAATTAGTGAATATATGTTGTTAAAAGAGTATAGGTTGTTTATATATCATTCCTTTTTCTTACCGAGAGATGAAATCATTCCACCAATAGCCGCGACCAAACCACCAATAATAGCGACCGCAACTCCTACCATTATTGAATATATATCAGCATTAGAGCAAAATGCTCCTCCAATAAACGCAATTAGCCCACCAATAGCAGCAACTAAAATTCCGATTATTATTATTTTTGTTTGATTTGAATCATCAGTCATAATACTCTACCTAAATATTTCTGTAAAAAACAATAATCATTCATTATATAATAATATATTAAATTTATACCTTTTGGATAACTAATTGTGCAAATTTGAGAAAAATTGATGTAAAAACCTCTTTAACTTGAATAAATTATATAACCTTTTAAAATTGTTTGAAATTGTTTGAAATTATTAAAATTAATTAAATTTTTTAAATATGGGCTAAACTTATTGGTTTTCCATTTAATATTTTAATCGAATATCATTTTTTTTTTATTTAGTAATGTTTTTCCTTTGATAGAAATAAAACATAAATATTAATTCAGAAATAGTTAATTTAAAAATATTTAACAATTAGAAAACGAATCTTAAAATTATAGAAGATAAAAAATCCGAATTTTTTAGTGAAATAAAATGAGAAAATTTTGTGTAAAATCAAAATCATTAATTATTATTATTGTAATTTTATGGTTAATAGGTATTACATATATTTGCGGGTTATCCGATTGGTCTGTAAATACTACTCAGATGCCAAGAAATGATTACAATGATTCTAATATTGAAATAAATGCCGTTCTTGATTATTGGCACTATGATGATGTACTGGATCCATTCGCTGAGTTTTTTTTAGATGATTATTATAAATATTTCAATCCAACATTCGCTGATCTTGATAATGATTCTATGGAAGAGTTCATAATTGGTTTTTATTCTAGCAGTGATATTCATCAGGTCTGTTTAAAAAATTACGGAAATCGAGAAAATCCTATCTGGAAGCGTGTTGATTATTTACGAGGTATAATCAATGATAGTAATACTCCTGCATTTACCTTCGCTGATTTAGATAATGATTCACTTCTTGATTGTATAACGGGAATGTATTATGGGGAATTATACATTTATAGAAATAACGGAACCGCAACAAAACCAAGCTGGGAAAGGATGCCTAGTTGGGAAAAATATTTTCCCTCAGATTTTGGATATCATGTTCGTCCTGTTTTAACAGATATTGATAATGATAGCGATTACGATTGCATGATAAGTTATCACATCTCATATGATAACTGTAAGATCGCTTTATATATTAATAATGGAACTCAAAATAATCCTTCATGGACATTTAAGGAAAATATTGTGAGTTTTACTCAATGGTATGATCAAGAACCTAGAATAGCAATGGCGGATATCGATAATGATAAAGACCAAGATATACTTATTGGATTTGCAACTTATCAATCATTTGGTGGATGGGGTTATGAATTTAGATCTAATTTTAAATTATTGAGAAATATAGGAAATAGTACACATTATAATTTTACATGGGCGAATAGCTTGGTCTCAAATCTTCTAGTCGGAGAATCGGGTTCACCTGCTTTTATTGATTGGGATAAAGATGGCGATTATGACATTGTCGCGGGAGATCACCAATACTTGCATTATTTTGAAAATATTAATAACGAGACACATCCTATTTGGAAAAGAAACGGACCTGAATTGATAAATAAGGGTATTATTCCAGGGAATTTGCAAATGGATATCGCAGATATAAATTTTGATGGTAAAAAAGATATTATAGTCTTTAGGAATATTTTTTCCCTTGGAGATCATATTATCCAAGTTTTCCTCAATTTCGGAACTGAATCTGCGCCATTTTTTGTAAGAGAGCCTATTTATCAAATTACTCCATATACTCTTCAATCAGTTTATTCAAGGTTTGAAGACGGAACTGCAGGTGATATTGATAATGATTCTAAAATAGAAATTATTTGTCGATATGTAGATGCATCTTCAAAAACAAAATGGGCGATCATTGAAAATGTAGGGACTAATGAAAACCCAGATTGGGAATTAAATGAAACCTTTTTTGATTCATATACTATTCTTGGGTACGGTCCGGATATTGTCGATTTAAACAATGACAGCCTTCTTGATTTCGTTACCCTTAATTCTGACGGTTCAATTAATTTCTATCAAAACAATGGAACAGATAAAAATCCTTCTTGGACTCTCAATACCACATATTTCTCGGGGACGTATATCTCAGGGACTCCTACTGATATTTCATTTGGAGATCTCAATTACGATTCAAAACTTGATTTTGTAATAGTTGATGATAATGTCCATCAAGTATATCGAAATGCGGGAAGTATTAAAAATCCAAGTTGGGTGTTAGATAATAATATTTTCTGTTCATCACCTTCTAACTTAAATTATAAATCGTATATAGATTTTTCCGATCTTAATAATGATGGATATATAGATTTTATAGGAGATAGGGCTGATGAAGGAAGATTTTATGTGTTATATTATTCATCTCCCTATAAAACATCAATAACACCTTTAGACGGACAAGGACTTGGTTATAAATCGAATCCTACTTTCAATATATCTTTTTATGCCGATGCGGGTATCGATGATGGATTTATGAGATTCGATAAATTTCTATGGAAAATTATATTTGAAAATAGTACTCAGACCGATCAGACTATTTCTCAACAACTACTTAACTCAACTGAATGGAATAATCTGGTTGAGGGAAAAACTTATTATATTTATTTAGGTATTACGGATGATAATGGTATCTTTGAGGGTAAGAAATTAAACCGTTATATAAGTTTCTACAAAGATATAAGTCCACCAATATTTCCAAGTACATATTTAGATCAAATCAATAATTCAATTTTTAATCTTGGAACTGATCAGGTACATATTGTAATATCTGATAATTATTCATATATTGGAGATTGTTATTCACAGCTAGATGCTACTGGATGGGATAAAATTGAGGAGGGTATAATTAATGATAAGACATATAGTGCGTGGAAAACGATTGATGATTTAATTAGTCCCTCATTTGACACAATATCTGAGGGATTACATAAATTATATTTCTGGATTACAGATAGACCGGGTAATTCACAAGGCTCTGATTTGAGTCTCTGGGTTAATATTTACAAGGACTCGATAGATCCATTTCTTTATCAAGATCCTCTTACGAGGGTAGATCATCCTCAGACACTTAAAAATGGCAATAAAGTCTGGGTAAATGGGACTTCTACAGATAATGGTTCATTAATTTATAATTCTGGTATCAATCAAACCAGTATTATATCCAGTAATGCAACAGGCGTATTATGGGAGAATGGAGGTAATGCAACACATTGGGCTTTTTATAATACAACAAATATAGCCGATGGGAGATATTTCTTAATTATCCAAGCAACAGATAATGGTGGAAATAGTAAAAATCTAACTTGTAATATTACAATCGATACCAAACCACCTTCTGCATCCCAATCCAATAAAACACTTACACCTCAAAAACCGATTGAAGGAAAGATATGGATTAATGGTACTGCAATTGATGATGGATCTGGATTAAAAAATATAGAAATTGCATCTTGTAATGCCTCTGGAGTTGCATGGAGTGCTAATCAAGGGACTTTATCAAATTGGGCATTTTATAATACCAGTAACATAGCAGATGGCAATTATCAAATGATTCTCAATATAACGGATAATGCTGGTTTTTGGACTCTTTATAAATGCAATTTTACTGTAGATAGTACTTTGCCAATAATAACAATTTTTAGTCCTGAAAATAACACAATATATGGGGATATTCTAATAATCAATGTTTCTGTAATTGATATTCACTTAAATGTAACTAAGTTCTACTATTTTGACGGCGTTTGGAAATTTATCGGAGAAAATAATTCAAAATCCGAATATATTACATATTCATGGAATTTAACAGGCATAGACTTAGATAATACTACTATTTTAGTCAATGCGACAGATATTGCGGGAAATTTCAAGGTTAAAACCACCGCTAATTCGGTTTCACTTGATGGACTCTCCCCAATAATTACGCTAATATCACCAAGCAATGGAGAAATAATTACTAGTTTATCATATTTATTGAATGTTACTACCACCTCAAATGATATATGCAATATAACGTTCTATTACCACGATGGAATCGGCTGGAATTTTATTGGTATTAATACTACCAAGTTCAGTGATGAATTTACTTTTAATTGGAGCATAATTAATTTTGATTTAGAGAATGTCTCGGTTTTAATAAATGCGACCGACCATGTAGGGCATTATACAACCTATCAAACGACCAATACTATAAAAATAGATAATATCTATCCAAATCCTTCAATAAATAATCCAAATAGTGATGTTAATATCTCTGGAGTATATATTCTAAATGTTTCAGTTATTGATAATGATGTATTAACGGTCCAATTTTACTATCACAATGGTAGTGCTTGGATATTTATCGGAACCAATTCAACACATCCTAGAAGTCATGTATTTACATATGAATGGAATACTTCAAGCATCGATTTAGATTCAATAACAATAATGTTCAATCTAACAGATGATGTCGGTCATGTAAGTTCGATTACTACTGCTGGACTTAATATAAAAGTGGATAATGTGATTCCAACGGTTAATTTATTATCACCATTGAATAACGAGAAAATAACAGGAATATATCTCTTAAAAGCAAGAGTTTTTGATCTGGATATCCACCGTGTTGCGTTCTATTATTATGATTCTGGATGGATAATGATCGGAACTAATACTACTATTGGATTGCAGGAATATACCCTACCTTGGGATACTACGGGTTTGAATCTCTATAATATTCAGATTAGGGTAAATGCAACGGATGATTTTGGATATACAGGAACAAATACAACAAGTGCATCTATAGAAATCGATAATACTGCGCCTGTTATTAATTTGATAAATCCATCAGATGGAGAAATTATTGTAGCGGTGTATACACTTTTAGCAACGACCACACATCTTGATGTTCAGACAGTCGAGTTTTACTATTATAATACAACCTGGCATTTGATTGGGATTAATAATACTAATTCTAATGGTGATTCATTTACCTTTATTTGGGATACGACTCTCTTGGATCTCAATAATACAATGATACGAGTAAATGCGACGGATGATGTCGGTCTGATTGGGACATATACAACAACAGCCTCAATAAAAATAGATAATAGCCCACCACAAGGAGCACAGGATCCTAAAACAATGTCTGATAATTGTCAGAATAATAAAAATATTTGGATTAATGGAACTGCGTCAGATTTGGTACAATTAAATTCAGTAGAAATATACTCAGAAAGTGCCTCTACAACAAATTTATCGGGAGTAATTTGGTCAACTAATCTCGGAAATAATACACACTGGGCATTTAGAAATTTGACCAATATACCAGATGGATATTGGTGGATAAAGATAAAAATTTCGGATATCTCTGGTAAATATATAAACTTTACAGCATATATTTGGGTAGATACACATAATCCTGTGTTATTACAAGCTGTATCGACCAAATATCCAAATGTTGGACAAAATATAAAACCATACTGGGTTAATGGTACCTATTCAGATGGCACTCCATTAAAAAATATATCAGTCAAAGCCTTTAACGGTTCAGGTATAACATGGAATGGAATCATAGTTAATGAAACACACTGGGCATTTTATAGTAATGATAACATTCTTGATGGGATTTATAATGTATCGATAATAGCATTTGATAAAAGTAATAAAAGTGCTGTAGTCCATTGCATAATATTATTAGACTTTACGATACCAAACATCACTTTAAATTCTATTAAGAATAACACCCTTACAGCAAAACCAAAAACGTTGGACTTTACAATACAAGATAAATTTATTGATTATGTGGAGTGGAGATCCTCATTAACAGACTGGTCAACGAATTTTATCGGCACTTATGATATAGATTTATGTAATTTTTCATGTAATAATGAATACGATTTTGAGATCAGAGTATTTGATAAAGCAGGAAATCAAAATTATTCAAAATATAGGATAAGATTTAATAGAAGAACATTAGTTTCGGATAATACAATAATTAATGCATTGGTGGACGATGTCTGGATAGATATCCAAACAACTGAAAGTGGTTATGTAGAGGTTGAGAAATTAACTTATAACCCATTTTCAGAATATTCACTTCCTGCAACTTCTGTTAACTTATTTTACCGAATTTCTACAAATTTAACCACATTTATTTCAGAAATCAGAATATATTTGAATGATACTACAAACCTGAAACTATTCTATTGGGATGAAGTGAATCTAGAATGGAAAGAATATACTCAAAGCGGCAGTAAAGACGCGAAATCTACAGGACATTATTTATGGGCTAATACTAACAAATTAGGATACATCACTGTTTTAGAGATACCCAGTGGCACATCATCTCCAGCAGATTTTAATTGGATAATTTTACTGGTTCTGATAATAATAATAGGTGGTATTTCAGCTGGAATGGCATATTATTTATCCAAGAAAAGAATAAAAACGGTAAAACCAAAAACAAAAACAAAACCAAAAGTTATGCTGAAAAAGGATATTCCTATTGATGTTAAAGTTCTTAGAGGCGGTGAAATTAAAGGTAAGTCCTATGTATATAAAGTGAAGGTAGTAAATGAAAGTGAATTTAATTTAACGGATATTTCAGTCCAAATAGTTTCATATCCATATGATTGTTTGAAATTAACCAGTAAGGAAATTCAAAAGGTTAATAAATTAGATGCTGGTGGATTTGTAAGCCCCACCTTCACATTTCAACCCACACATGATTGTGTCAAAGGTAAAATCCTTGCGAATGTGTCTTTTGTAGATATGTTCAACAATCTTCATACCATTGAAGTAAAACCCCATGAAATTTCGATGGTCTGTGGGCTCTTTAAACCTATAAAGATATCAAATGAAGAATTTTCTAAGATTACCTCTGGGCTGCTTGATTTTACAAAGGCAGGTGATGAATTCAAATTACCCTACAATCCAATGCTTATATTTTCAAAGTTAAGTGTGCTACTACCAGAAAATAATTTTGAGATAATAAATGAAGACAAAAGAGAAATTGGTGAGACATTTTTCGGTATAATTAGAGGATTTGCAGAAGGTAAGTTTTCTAAAAAGAAAATAGGTGTAGAAATAACAATAAGTGGTGATAAGTTCGCAGATGAATCTATGTGTAAAATTGAGGCATTCTCCGAAGATCAATTTGTATTACCTCCATTGATATCAGAATTAAACGAAGGACTTCAGACATGGAACTGTATCAACTGCAATGCACCACTTACAGAAGAACAAGTAGATCTCTTGCTTGCGAGTAAAGCTATAACTTGTAAGTCATGTGGAAATGTTATGACCAAAATGATACCAGAGACCTCTCCAAATATTGAAATATTTGAAGAAATTAGACGAGAACTATTAGAACTGAAGGCGAGACAAGAACAAATAATAGCAACACAAGAACTAACTCTAACTAAAATTGAGGAAATTAATGAATATGTCCTTGATATGATGAAATTAATACCACTACCATCAAAAATTGAAAGTATGGGTAAAGTTAGAAAGACCATTAAGATTTACTTTACCTGCCCAGTCGATGATGAATTGGTTGGAGTAATTGAAGAGAAATCATGGGCACAATGGGTTAAATTTGTAACAGCTATAGGACAAGCAGCATTGGATTATGTACCCGGAATCTCAGTAGTTAAAGATTTAATTAAAACTGCAAGTAATATATATTCTCAATTTTCAGGAGGTAAATCTTTACCAAAAGATGTCGTGATGCTAACTACCCAAGAACGGGAAGGCCTGAGAAAAATCCTAATAAAAGCAGGAATATTGGATAAAATGAAATATTGTCCAAAATGTAAACGCTGGGTCTGTAATAAACATTTTACAGAAAAACGCTGTTGCGAAGAATGTTCATTATAAATTCTGTTTAGAGCTTATAATGACATCTAAAAATTGTATCTAATAATTTTGAAATTTGAATTAATTTATATCTTTTTTATTTTTACTAAGTCTTCTTTTTAACTCGATTATAAAATATCCTCAATATGATTTACCTATCATATAACTAAGTTTACCAATCATATAACTAAGCTTTAGATATCTCAACATTATTTTGGCATTTTAAACAGTAGTAGATTTAGATTTCTATATTTATAATAAATGAATCATTAATATATTCAATAAAAATACCTTTAACACCTACATTTTGAAATATAATATTATTTATAGTTTTCATACAACCAAATTGTTCATGAATATGCCCAAAAAGAACCAAATTTGGATGATATTTTAAAATAATTTCTAGATACTTTTTAACACCCGCATTTTTATTATCAATCGTTTTATCACAAATAGTATATGGTGGGACATGTGATATTATTATTATTTTTCCGTTGAGAGGCAAATTATTGTTCAGTAATTTGTCAAATATTGTTATATTATTGCTAACATCAATTTCATCTCCTCCGATTCCAGTTATAAAAAGGTCAAGGCTCCCCGGTATTTGTAATAATTTCAAATGCATATTAGTCCCGTATTTTAAATTAAAACTGGGGTCAACTTCATCATCATTTCCCCAAACATAAAATACAGGTAGTCTTAAGCTTTTTACCCTATTATTAAGTAAATTTATTGATGCTCGATTTCTAAAATCCCCGCATAAAATAATAAAATCTGGCTCATATTCTTTTATCTTTTTTTTAATATCTATAAAATGATTCTTCAATCCAAATAGACCATGGAAATCTGAAAATGCCAAAAATTTCATTTCATTACACACAATACCCATTTAAAAAATTTTAATAGGTGATATTAAGTGGATTTTGCCAGTATTCTTTATATATTCATTTAATCATATACATTAGCATTTTTCTCAGAAATTAATTTTTTTATGTTATTAGTTCTCGTTCTTTAATTTTAATATGATAAAAGTTGAAAATTAGGATGCATAATAAAATTCCTAGTGAAATAAAGAACCATATTGCAAATATGAAGTTGTCTGTGATTTTAAAAACTTGAAGTAATATCGTGTTATTATAAAGCCAAAAATTACCTGTAATTCCAATTGAAACAATTGTTAATTTGTGATGGTAGTGAGACCAGATAAAAATAGCGATCAGAAAAGCAATTAAGCCATATATTCCTACTTCAAGAGATGTAGGAGGATATCGTCCCAATGGGAATCCGCATTCCCAAGGAGATAGCAAATTCCATCCAATATCTAAATTTTGTCCATAACTTCTTCCATTCAATAACATATATTGACAATGCCATAAAAAATCCCAGAGAAATAAATTCATTAAAGGGATTCCGGTACAATATGCAATAATTCTTTGAGGAGTCCATTTGGCATTTGAACCAATAATGTAAATTATATAAAATTCTGTAATTATATACCACATCATTGCGAAATCTATATTGCCTACAAGTGCGTTTTTCAAATTCGTATTGATAAGCCAGAATGCTGATTGCCAGAGACAAATAACAAGGCCCATATATTGTAAAATCATTTTAATCGGGAATTTTTCTTTTTGGTCCATATTATCTTCCTCATTTTTGTTAAGATTCAAATAAATTTAATACTTTTATATTTCGATATGGTTATTTTTAAGATCCAGATAATATAAATATCAAAATTCCAGAACCGCTCCTTTAGCAGCGGAAGATACTAGTTTTCTATATTTAAGAAGAGTTCTACTTTTAACTTCTTTTTCAAATGGTTTCCATTCTTTTAGTCGGGATTGAATTTCTGAATCTGTAAGGTCAATTTCAATTTTTTTATTTGGAATATCAATCTTGATAGTATCTCCATCTTGAGCAATTGCGATAGGACCACCTACGTAGGCTTCAGGACTTACATGACCAATACAAGGACCTTGAGTCGCCCCAGAGAATCTTCCATCCGTGATTAGTGCGACTTCGGTCAATTCATTAAATAGCATAAGATTTGCAGTAAATGCCAGTAATTCAGGCATACCGGGAGCACCTTTAGGGCCTTGGTATCGAATAACTACAATGGTTCCGTTTTGAATTTTATTATCAGTCAGTG
>CAZYEE010000132.1:0-10239 GCA_964646355.1 uncultured archaeon
AAGCTATGGAGGGAAAAATAAATTATACCGAAGCATTAAAACAAAGAGTAAAACTTCTTAAAGGTGTAGATGTAAGTGTATTAGAGACCATTGCAAAAAATATGGTATTAACTCCTGGAGCGGAAGAATTAATCTCTATATTAAAATTAATGGGATTTAAAATAGCAATAATCAGCGGAGGATTTGGATATTTTACCAAAATATTAAAGGAAAAGTTGGGCATTGATTACGTATTTTCCAATAAGTTAGTGATAAAAGACGGCAAATTAACAGGAGAGCTGGAAGAACCTATAATTGATGGTAAGAAAAAAGGTGAATTGATTGCCTGGATTGCTGAACTGGAAAATATCTCAAGAGATGAAATTGTAGCAGTCGGTGACGGCGCAACTGATAAATTTATGCTTAATGAATCCGGCTTAGGTATTGCATTCAATCCAAAACAGGTATTGAAAAAATTTGCGGACGGTGTAATCACCCAGAAGAATTTAATAGGGCTTCTATATGTATTAGGAATTCCAGATAAAAAACTCAAAAATATTTTATCAAATATAAACAAAAAATAGTAATGATAAACAAAAAATAATAAAGAATCATAAAAAATTATAAAATATTCTATTAAAAATAATGTTAAAAAGTGATTTAATAAAAACAATTAGAAAATTTTAATAAAATTACAATAGTTCTTTTTTTAATTTTTCAAGTTTATCATTTATATCATGAATAAATTTAAGAAATTCATCAAATTCTCTAGAAAATCTTTCTTTTATATACAATTCTCTATATTCTAAAAAATCAAGCATTCTTTTACGTTTCTCAATTATTTTAATCATATCTTCAATTAATTTCTCAATTTCAGGATAATGTTGAGCAAAATATTCTCTACGTCTTTTTTTATCCTTCTTTTTAAGCGTATCAAGATAATCATAAAGTGAATAAAATTGAGTCATTATTTTTTTCTTTCCTTTTTCAATAAATTTTTCTAAACGAGTTTCAATATCTCTATGGGGTAAAAATTTCGGGATATCCTCTACCAGTGAATCTATTATTTTTCTTGTTTTAATAATATCTCCGTTGAATCGCCATTCAACTTCATAAAAACCAGATTCTGTTCCTAAATCCAAATTTTCAAGTCTAAATATCTTAAAACCAAATATTTTTTCATCAAGTCTTTCAATATTCATTTGATTTCCAGATAATGGATTTCTAATCACAATAAATGGGTCTACTACTAGAGCTATTGCGTCAGGATTCTGATTTTGGTATCCAAGTTGCGTCTCATTATCAAAATCGGATAGAAATAAATCAATATCCGGATGTGAGTGATACCAACCAACAAAAAATTCAGGTGCAATTTTCTCGGATAATTCAGCTGCAGCTACATAATCTTCAGGACCAAATCCGACCTTTAAAAATAGTTGAGACTCGTCTTTTTCAGTGTGAGTGAATGGTATAGCATCCGTAATTATTACTTCATTATTTTCAATTTTACCCTGCAGGAGCCCATATATTTCTCCCCAATCCTCTTTGATGATACCAAAATTAGCAAATCTGATGGCTGAGGCCAGAATTTTTACAACTGATTTTTCTGAAAAAACTGCAATAGCGTTCATAGTGTCCACTCAGCTTTAAATTTTTAATTTATTATTTAGAAGTAATGTTATTTAAATAATTTTTAAAATGTTTTTCATATTATTCGCAAAATTAAAAAGAAATTTCGGTAAATTTATCTAATTTTATTTTATTAAATTAATGGCCTCATTTGAAATGTATGCATTTATTTTTTTCTCCTCAATTAACTGTTTAATCCAATCCAATGCCTCATCAAAACTAATCTCTAGTCGTTTGGCAATTTCACTAATTTCAAGCTTATCTTCATTTCCCATAATTTTTTCAAAATCCTCTAGTTTTAAATAAAGGCATTTCTCATTTTCAATGTCTAAATTCAATCTTTGAATCATATCTAAAGCTCTCTCGTTAATATTTTTATTAGGGTTTCGAGCCAGCCAAATAAGATCCTTTTTAAAATTTGTTAAATATTCTGGATTATTTTTAATTATTTTTAATAATGCTTGATAAGCTGACCACTGAATAAAATAAAGTTTTTTCTCCTCCTTTTTTTTCTTCGGAATTTCTACCTTAAAGAATCCTATTAATTTAGAGATCTCTTTTTGTACTCCATGTATATCATGTGTTTCATGTAATTTATTTATTAAATCAGCAATTTCCTTAACGCTATCATCCCATAAATTCTCAATTTCAATCATTAAAAAATAGTTTAGTTAGTATTAAATATAAAAATTAGGAAAAAAAATTTCAAATAGATGTAAATAGAATGAAAAAATGTAGAAAAAAAGAAAAAGATGTTATTGGAATTAAAATCAAGCATTGAATTTAATATTTTTATAAATTTTTTATAGCTAATTGAATGTCTGCTTTTGTGACCTTTTTTCTCCCAGCATGTTTAGCTAGAACCATAGCTCTTTCGGTTATCTCAATACATTTATCTGTAAAATATGATACCAAATAATCTACAGCATCTCGAGCTACTATTTTTGCTCCATTTGCAGCCATTAGGGCTCGAACGGGGCTCCACGCTATATATTTCTTGCTAGCCATATTTCAAACCTCAACTTATAATTTTTGACAAAATTTAATTGTTTAGTTTAATATTTGAAGATATTATACAATTTAAATTTAGTAAAGATAAGTATATATAAACATTTTGGTTTTATGTCATCAGTTCAATCTCTTAATAAAATGTAAAGGTAAAAAATTATGCTGAAAATTTTTAATTTAATCAAGAATTTTTAATATTTTTTGAAAATATCCTATTATTTACTATGATAAAAATTAATTCAAATTTTGATATATATTTGTGTGTTTTTATATTTAGATCATAATATTTAAAATATAAAAATATACATAAGAAAAGAACTCTTCTGAAAGAATAATGAGTATATGCACAAAATTTACTTAAATAATAAATTAAAGAGGATACATAATGAATTACAAGATTCTTATAATAATTATAATAATTTCTAACACATTTGCGATTCAAAATACCCCTATAAGTTTTTCAGATCAATCAAAAATTATTGAGTTAATTAATAATAATATCAACATTAATATTTTAAAAGAAATTACCACCAAATTATGTGAAAATAAATCTAGAATTACTGGAACTATAAATTGTAATTATTCCGCCCTGTATATACGGGATAGATTAGAAGCGTTAAATGTTTCGGATGTTTATTTTGAAAGATTTTGTATAGACAATAAGACTGCGTTAAATATTGTGGGTTGGTTGAGATCAAATTCATCTACATCTAAGAATATATTAATAATGGCTCATTATGATTCTATTTCAGTTGATAACATAGCACCTGGGGCTAATGATAATGCTGCTTCAATCGCTTGTATATTAGAAATAGTTAGAATTCTTCAATTATTATTAAATTTAAATAAATCTTTTACTACCTATAATTTAATTTGCCTATTTACAGCTGGAGAAGAACAAGCACTTTATGGTTCTAGAGCGTGGATATTACAGAACCACGATTTATTAAATAAGATCTGTTTAGTTATTAATTTTGATATGATTGGATGGGGAGATCACCACACAATTATAGGAGCTGATTCATGCCAATGGGTCGCAAATTACATAATAAAAATGAGTGGAATTATATCTGTTAAAATTTGTAAATCACATGCAAATTATCCTTCTACAGGTAGGTCGGATCATATTAATTTTATGAATGCAAGAATACCCACAATTTGGATTTTTGAAAGCAATAAATATTATCCCTATATGCATACGGCGCAAGATACAATTGACAAAGTAAATTTTACAATGGTAAAAAATTGTGCTCGTTTATTTTCTTTTGTTTTATATAATTTATTGATCATATCTAATAATGATAGTTCTCATGGAATCTTTTATCTAAGTATTGGTCTAATCGCTCCTATTTGTTCTGTAATCTTTTTTTATGTATTTAAAGTAAATAGAAAAATTAGCTCAAAAAATAAGAAAGAACATATGAAATAAAGAGTAAAAATATATGTGATATGCGAAATGAATGAAAATATATGTCTTAAAGGGTTATGACAATTATATTATAAATCTTCTCTATATCACATTCTTTAAATAGATTTTTTAAGAGTTTAATGGTCTTTTCTTTATTTACAATATATTTACATTTGCGAATTCCTAGAATGTGTTCCAGAATTTTTTCAGATTCGGGATTGCTCATTTTAAAATTATTAAAACGATCATTATTATCCAATATATTACCTGTATCAAGCTGCATAATTTTATTTGGATAAATAATTTGATTTGAATTAATGATTTTGTTTGAATTGATAATTTCATATTTATTTTCACAAATTAATTGTGCCCTAATCCATAAATCTCGCATAGACTGAACTATAATAGGACTTACTTTTGTCCCCCATGCTTTATTATCTGGATAATGTACACAGCTCCCAGTCCAGCAATTTAGAATTCTATCCCACTTATTTACACTATTAATGATCGGATATTTTGTGCAAGTAGATGGTTTATATTTATGGACCATGCAAAGTCTCGAATTGTTTTTTAATGCAATACAAGTGGTGCATTTATCAATAATTTTCGTTTTTAACTTAAATTTGCCGTTTTTTACGATGAATGCAGAAGGTTCCAATAGCTTTTCATTTAATATCCTTAAATAATCAATTTTATTGATAGTATAACTGGAATGGCAGCAGCCAAATTTTTCTGGGCATTCTTTTAGACAATTTGGAGAGAAATGTGCTATTTTATTTAAAAAAATATTTCTGATCCCGTCATTAACTTCTATTGAATTTACTATAATACTATTTAAAAGGATTTCTTTAAACAAAGAATGTATTGGATGTTTATTTAATGGTCGATTGATGTTAATATATTTTGATAATTTGTAATCCCATTTAAATTCGTTTAGATCTTGTTTTAATATTTTAAAATGTTTAATAATATCAAAAAAGATCGTATAAAGATATTCAAATTTAGATTCTTTGAGCGGTTTTAATATCTCAAGTGCTGGAATTAAATTTATGTTTTCCACGAAATTAATTTCATCTTTTTTACTTAAAAGATATATAGTTAAATTGAAATAAATTAGGAATAATTAATAATGACAAAAACTTTTAGAATGATTATAAAATAAAAAGGGATTTCAATGGCGTATATTGAAAAATCTACGAATTGGATATTTAATAGGATGATATTCGGAGGTATTAAAACATTAACTGAAGGGATCAATTTAGTTTATTCAATAATAGCTTTAGCGATTATCGTGTTTAACACAATAGTTTGTTATTTCACCCCATTTATAGGTCCAGAGATTCTTCAAATTTCGCTATCAATCCAATTTTCTATAATTATAAGCTTCATTATTTCGAGTTTGGTTAATTTTAAATTGAAAAATAATGCTGCTAGGATTATTATCTCTTTAGGGTTAATTATCACTCTATCTATTCTATTTGTTATGTATAATAACTACGTGATTGGAGCCCTTTATAATATAAATTTTTGGTTAATTTGCATAAGCCTTGTTATGGTTGTAATAAGTTCTGTTTTACTTATGAGAAATAGTTTTAATTCCTGGTATTACAAGATAATGGTATTGGGTAAATCCTCGAAACATTTTCTTTTTGAAAAACCTGTGCAATTTCTTTCAATATTAAGTTTTAGTGTTTTTGCATATTTAATATATCTGTATATTTTTACAACTGATGTATTAAGTCTTATATTAGCCATAATAGGAATTTCAGCGGGTATATTTAATTGTTTAGCTATTTTTAGAACTATTGAATATGAATTTTCAGATATATTCAAGAATATTATTTCTTCTATTTACTTAATATCGTTTATTTTTGTATTTTTATATTATGAAATATCCATTATCACAATTATAATTGATTTAGGCATATTTATCCTCGCATTTTTGAGTATAATCCAAAATATTAAATATTGGGACCAGGAAGGTGGAATATGTAGCGTGAAAATAGATAAAAAGGAGAAACTTCCTTCTAAACAAGAGATTCAAGAGCAAGAGCTGGAGCAAGAATTTTTCATCGATGAAACAGATGGTTCAATAGTAATTGTGGATGAAACACAAGTTAACAAACCGACAGATAAAATAGTGCCTTCCCAAGATATTGAGAAATCAAAAAAGAAGGACCGATCCCAATTTTATTTATTAATATTGTCCTTATTATTGAGCTTACATCTATTGTATTTATGGCATTTCGGGACATTTTTAGGACTAAATATATTTGATATCTATATTTTTCAGAATTTTTATATAACAAACTATTTTGTTTGTGTAGGACTGTTTATTTCAGTTATTTTATTATCTATATTATACTATAAATCACAAAAATTCAGAAATTTTCTGATATTTCCTCCGACAATGAGGAAGGCATTTCTCGAATTCCTTTCTTTAATTGATAAAAAAGAACGGACTAAATTATTAAGAGCCATAAGTAGAACTGTTCAACAAATTATTGTTGAAGGTCTTATCGAAATTTTAGAATCTGAAAGGGGAAATATTTTGGATACAATTAGTGAGGGAATTAGAAGGGGTGCAAAATTCTTTAGAAGCATTTTTGGGGATAAGGATGAATAATATTTTTTAAACTTTTTTAGACTTTTTTCAAACTTTTTTAAACCCACTTAAATCCTATAATTTTAATTCAAAAATTATTTATCATATTGAAAATACTACTAAATTAAAAAAAAATTCTGTTAATTATAATAATTTATCCTTTTTCATTTGGCTTAATAGCTCATCAATAAGTTTGTTGCATTCTTTATAAATTTCTTTTTCTGAAAAATCTATATTTACCATGGAAATTACCAACTGATTAGTCTTATATGATATTCGCTCTCCAATCGCTTTTGTTATTAACTCGTTTTTTCTGCCAAATGATATTGGGGCTATAGGAGAACTAAATGATTCAATCCCTATTCTATATTTGGAAGGCAATGCAATTGATAAAGAACCAAACTTATAACCATTTGTTGATAATACAAAAATTATTGCATTATCCAGTTTTGTCATAGCTGCATTAATTGTATAATTGTCTTTTTTTATTGAGCCAATATACCATTTTAATTCATTTGAATTCGAATTCGTCATTTTGGAATTCACATCTTTTACTTATATAGAAAAACTTTTTAATCAATGGATATTATTATTGTCTTAAGGGGCGGTACCTTGAGGAAAGGCTCCTTGAGGACCCCTTTTGACGAGCAATAATGCTATGAGGATGAAAACACTGATTTGCAGATTTTTAAAATCTGCATTTCAACCACTGCAAAATTTTTGGGCTAATTTTAACCAATAACACTAAATTTTAATAGAGGACACCAAAAATTACATTTTAAACAATGAACGCATTTTTCTTCATCAATTAATGGTGGTATTTCGGAATTAACTTGATAGATTGCACCATATTCGCATAATGATATACAATTTAAACATCCTATGCATTCTTTAAACCGTAATATCGAGAACCTCAAATTATTCAATATTTCTGAAGCATAGTATTTATTATCAGCTTGAATCGAGAATCGACCATCTGCCAAAATATTAATAGACCCATTTTTTGTTCTAATTTCCATATTTTTATTTTTTTCATATTTTATTGGGCCCAATATATTTAAAAAGTTTTCATAATCGTTTAAATTAGTAAATTCATCTATATTTCCATTTACTATATATCTATTTCCATTAATATTTTTAGATTCACCAACTTTTATAAAATCTAATTCAGTTTTTCTGATGTTACGTAGTGGTTTCAGTTCAATTTTCTTATTTTTAGCCCAATTTTTTACTCTTTCAGGTGGATCAGTCCAGCGCCATAGTCCATATTTTATCAATTTCTCATCAAGATTGTATTGATCTTTAAAGATGTTCAAAATTTCAAGCAAATAATTCCATAAGTTTTTATGGTCTAGACGCAATAAATGAAAATTTGAAAGATCTTGATGGGGGCAGATCCAACATCCTACTCTCTCTCTACCATAAATTTCATATACTGGATTTATTGGAAGTTTATTTTTAAATATATAAAGCCAAATCATTAATGCGTTCCAATCATATATTGGATGAACGCTAATAGCATTTGGGAGCCATGGATTTATGTTTATTCTATAATTAAGCGTTCTGGAATTACTTTCATAGGACCTTAACCCTACAAATGAAAGGCACCCGTTGGGAAAATGCTCTCTGTATAGTTTGTTTGTAGGTCCGAATTTATAAATTTTACAACACCACTTATTATCAATTTGCGGAGGCCCTAATAAGCTGGAGATTTTTTTCAGATTATGCGGTTCATATAACTCGATATACTTATCTAGAAGTCCTAATTTTTCGATGCAATTTTTCACATATTCATTAGTTTCAGGAAATTCAATTTCAGACCTGACAAAATTTACAGTGAAATCTTCAAGTGCTTTTTTTGTAAGAGCAACGGTAACTAAAGAATCTTTTCCTCCAGAAAATGGAACAGTCACATCAAGGTCTTTATAAAGGTTTTTAACGCCTTTCATAAATAAGATTGTATCTTTCTCATATTTTTCAATTAAACTTTTATTTGCATTAACTACATCCGCCCAAGTCTGACCACCAATATTTGTATTATCTTTGAAAACTTTCCTAACACTTAATATTTGAACATATTTTGACTGATTTTTAGTGCCCTGATTTATTTTTCCTAATCCGACCATGCGCCCCTTTTGAATAATATGTACTAAACCATCGGAATATAAATCTGATAAATGAGAATCAATAATATCTCCTTTAGATAGAAATTGAAATGTTTTTAACTTAACTTTTTCATCTATAACAACCCAATCTCCCGCTTTTAGTTTAAATAGCCTATTAGCACCTTCAATACTGGGCACAAATTTAAATTTCAGTTCTTCCTCTGAATATTTTATTTTCCCTATAACAAATCCATCTACAATAATTTCTATTTGGCGTGATCTAGCTCTGGGCACTCTATTTAAAAGAATTATCTTATCGTCTGGTATTAATAATTCTCCAATTTTAGTTTTGTATTGACTATCGAGCAATTTTCTTATTCTTTCGATATTTATTTTGAAAGCTGGTCTGGCATCTCCAACACCTGAAAGATGGACTAAGAAGGTATTATTGGAGCATTTTGGACAAATTTTTGATTCTAAAATTGGAATATTACAATTTTTGCACCATCTGACTTTATTTTCAAGCCAAATATATGGCTCTAATTCAAAAATACTAATTTCATCCGGCTTTGATACAATTTTTGCATTATATTGAAGTATTAAAAAACATGCAATACGGGCTGAAATATCCAGAATCTTTCCTTTTTTATAAGGTCCAATTGTTATCGTATTTAGGTTATATTCTGGAATATCTTTTGTAAAGAAAAGTTTTATATCGAAATAATCGTTCATTCCAAATGATTGGTCTATTTCTAAATCTCTAAATTCATTAAAAGATTCCAAATAAATCGATTGAAGTCCCGTGCTTCCATGTAATGTCCCCGGTAATCTTACTATTCTCAATAAGTCTGTTATCACATTAGAATCTATTTTAAAATTATATTCATTAATTGTATCCAATATATACTTTCGGTTAAGCTGTTCAATCTCAATAATATTTAATTTATTCATATCAATTTGATTTTGTTTTTGGATAAATTCTTCAAAAAATGTAAGATAGTTATATTCTTTAACATGTAAATGAAAACCCTTATTTCCTGTCCACAAATATCCAAATTTTTTAAATCCAAAAGTTTTTTCCAAAAATTTTTTTAGTTCAATAACCTCGTTTTTTCCCCGTTCAAATTCTTCAATGTCAATTGGGTTTGAAATATTGTCAAAATCAAAAACTAAATTGGAGCCTAAAAATCTATTAGATCTATTTTTTGGACCAATTTTCTCAGGCTGGGCCCATTTTGAGATAGAATAATAAACATTTTTTGCTGGAAATTTATTAATAATAAATTTTAGAAGCTGATTTTTGTTTAAAATTTTCTCTTTCGATTTTATCCAAAATTTATTGAATATTTCTTTTCTAAAATGATGAAATTTAGAATTAGGCGGTAACCAAACTTTATATTTATCTTCATAAAACCTCTTAAATAGAAATATTATTATTGGATCCATCTTATTTCAGATATATTGTTATATTTTTTTGTTTAATAAATGTTCAATAAAATTTAAGA
>CAZYEE010000133.1:0-10219 GCA_964646355.1 uncultured archaeon
ATTTATTCTTATTATTAATTCATATCATTTATTCATTTTATTTATTCTTATTATTTCTTTTTCAGTGATAATGATATCAATTTTTTGGTCCCAGGGTTCAGTAGGGATGGTAGGTAAAATTTGGAGTGAGTGAATGTTGGAGATGATGGTGGCATTAAATTTGCGGGCGAGTTTAATTTCCTGGTCGCCGTATCCGCCGCCTTTGCCGAGTCTATTGCCGTGGAGGTCAATTGCGACGCTACCAATGATAGCGAGGTCGATATGGGGGATGTGAGTAATTTTTTTAGAGAATTTTAGAGCGTTTGAGAGGGAGGAGGCTTTAATAGAGAGGGAGGGTGGTGCGTCGATGAGGAGATAGCCGGATTTTAGTCGAGGTGAGGGCATCAAAAGTTTTTTAGCGGATTCAAGTACCAGTTTACGGATAGGGCGTTGAGGGGAGTCAGGGCTAACAAGGATCCAATGGGAGTTCTGGAATTCGGGTAAAGTTTTGAGGAGGTTAGCGGTAATTGAGGCGGATTTAAAATTAGGGATTCTGCCGTGGCATGGTAAAGGGAATGAAGCGATTTTTTTAGTCATTAGAAGGTCCCAGATTTTGATTCGGAGTGCTTGTTTTAGTTTTTTAATATCAGGAGATTTAGAATTTGAGTGCATAGAAATCTAATTAAAAGATAGTGATGCAAGAATTAAAATTTAATGTATTAGATAGTTAATAAAAAAATTGAAGAGTATCAAGGGAAAATTGGGCGAAAGTTAAGAATTAGGAATTATGATATGAGAATAAATAGGAATAATTAGAGATAAAAAATAGGATTAAAGTGAAAAAGTTGGAAATGGTTCAAGAAATGAGAAAAAGAGTATAAAATAAAATTACTAAGTTATATAAGAAAGGGATGTAAAGAGTATATAATAGAGATAAGGATTGAAGGTAGAGATAAGGATTAAAGATGTTTAAGGAAATAAAATGATGTATATAGAGTTTAATCCGGAGACGAATAGTTTAGAGTGTATTAATGAGGATATAACAACGATATTAAAGATATTGAGGGAATTTTTAGAGAATTGGATAGTGATAAGAAATATAGGAATTAATAATAATTATAGGATAGAGTTTAGGTTCAAATTAATAACGAGGTTGCATTTAATAATAACGCAAACGAAGGAAGGAGTAATTATAAATATACATGAGGACGTGGTTAGGCATCAAGGGGAGTTTACGGAGAGGTGTAGAAATATAATGAAGGAGATAAAAAGAATAATAACGGAGTGTAATAAAAAGAGAAGAGAAGACATAGAAAATTAGGATAAAAAGAGCAAATAAATATATAATTGAAAAAATAAATTTAATTAATATAAATATGAGATTAGAAGGTTTAAGTTCAAAAAATGAGATGAAGAGGGTGGGATATGATAAGTGGGGATATGATAAGGATAAAGAGGACATAAGGGAAATTGAATAAAATTTTAAAGAAAAAAAGAATAAAAAAGAATAAAAGAGATAGTTGGAATAAAAGAGATAGTTAAAAGAAGGATAAAAGAAAAGAAAAGAAAAGAAAAGAAAAATGAGATGTGAATAAAATGAAAGTGAGATTAAGGACGCCATTTGGAGATATTATAATAGAGTTGAAGTCAGAATGGAGTCCGAGGACGGTAAAAGCGATCTGGGAATTTTTACCGATGAAGTATAGTGTGCCTGTTCAGATATGGGGGAAGGAGTTTTTCTTTTATTTACCGGATACAGAGGAGTTAATAAATGTGGGATATGAGAATGCAAGGATAAGATTAAGGAAATATGATGTGGCATTTTGGCCGAGGGATCCTGCGATATGTGTGTTTTATGGAAGGACGCCTGTATCGAGGGGAGAGGAACCGGAGGCAGCAGAGAAGGTGAATGTAATAGGGAGGGTGGTAGAAGGTTTTTCGATATTAGAGCGTTTAACGGATGGGGATTTAGTAATTATGGAAAAGATGTAGTATAGGGGGTATCGAGGATGAGGAAAATAAGATATAAAAAATTTAGAAATGGTAAACAATGAAAAAAACAGGAGTATAAAATGGATATAAAATGGGTGGTTAAGGAATAAATAATAGGTGGTTAAGGAATAAATGGACAAATGAGATATAAATATAAATGGACAAATGAGATATAAATAAGAATGAGATATAGATAAGAATTAAAGATAGTTTGACAAGTTTTTAATAAAAATTAAAAAAATTGAGTTAAAGTTAGGATTAAAAATGAGAAATTATGGGTCTTCGATGCCATTTTCAGTGATAATGAAAAGGCATTCACCTTCGGGGAGGCAGGGGCTATCGATGAGGCGAGCGATTCGTCTATTTGCCTTAGATTTACGGATGTAGAGTCTGAAGGTGCTGGAGTGTCCAATAATGTTTCCGCCGGTGGGGACGGTGGCGTCGCCGAATACAACACCTGGAGAGGACATAACCTGGTTGGTGATAAAGACAGCGAGGTTATAGATTTCGGCGAGTTGATGGAGTTTATGGAGGAAGCGGTTTAGGCGTTGTTGGCGATCGCTGAGCATACCGCGACCCACGAATTCAGCGCGGAGGTGAGTCATAATGGAGTCAACAATTACCAATTTAATTTGGTGTTTTTTGATGATTTGAGAAGCTTTTTCAACGATAAGTTGTTGGTGATCAGAATTATAGGCACGAGTAAAGAATACACGGTCAAGAACAGACTCATCGAACCCAAATCTTTCGCCGATTTGAATGATTCTATCAGGTCTGAAGGTGCCTTCAGCGTCAATAAATAGAGCTGCAGAATTAACGCCGCCTTTTTCGGGTGGCAGTTGAACAGTAACGCATAGTTGATGCGCGAGTTGAGTTTTTCCGGTAGCATATTCACCAAAGAATTCAGTAATGGATCCAGTTTCGATGCCGCCACCGAGTAGGTTATCGAGTTTGTTGCAGCCTGTGGTAATTTTAAGAATTTCTTGTTGTCGTTTCCAGATTTCTTTAGCGGATTTAAAGTTAATTTGAAGATGTTCACGAGCTGCGATAATGATTTTATGTACAATTTGTTCGCCGATTCCGGTCATTTCAGAGATTTCGCGGGCTGGTGCGACGGATACAGATTCAAGAGAGCTGAAGCCGGATTCAATCAATTTATTTTTAATAGCGGGTGAGAGTTCAGATAGTTCATCAAGAGAAGTAGACATAATAATACAGCCTCATTTAAGTTATCTATAAATTTGTAATAAAAAAGATATATAAACTTGTAAAATAAGAAAAAGTAAAGTAATAGAAAACAGAGAGTATGGGATAAAAATTTTAATTAAGAAAAATTGATAGCGCTGGAAAAGATTTAATTGAAAAATGGGGGATGTAGGTCAGGTTAAATATTTAATCGGTGTTTAAGTTTTTCAATTGTTAATGAGTTTATGATATCATCAGAGGACGCCCAGCCACGGCGAGCAGTGTAAATACCGAATTCCATAAATTTTAGGTGGTTTAGGGAGTGAGCATCTGTGCCGATTGCAAGTTTGCATTGATGTTGGACGGCATAATGAGTGTTAATATCATTAAGGTCGAGGCGATTGGGATAGGCATTGATTTCAAGTAAGATATTATTATTGACAGCGGTTTCGACGATCAAGGGGAGTTCAAGGTCAATTGGAGGTCTTTTATTAATCAATCTACATGTTGGGTGCCCTAAAATATTTACATAATCATTACTCATGGCAGTGATAATTCTATTGGTGATTTTTTGTTTATCTTGGCGTAATCCGGAATGAAGGCTAGCGATGACGATATCAAGATCTTTAAGGAGATTATTAGGGATATCCAGTTTACCATCAGGAAGTATATTAGCCTCAACACCTTTCAATATAATAAAATTATCGAGAGTTTCGTTCAGTCTATTAATTTCATCTATTTGTTTTTGGAGAGAATTTTTATCGACGCCCAGACCGCCTGGCATGTAGCCTTTGGTATGATCAGAGATGCAGATATATTGGTAGCCCATGGATTTAGCATGTGATGCGATTTCTTGAATTGAGTTATTACCGTCGGAATAATGAGTGTGGATATGGAAATCACCTTGTATATCAGTGAAGGTAATAAGTTCAGGTATTTGGTTTTTTTGAGCCGCCTCAATTTCGCCCCTATTTTCTCGAAGTTCAGGAGGTATCCACTGCATGTTCAATTTTTTGTAAATATCATTTTCGGTCTTACTTGTGATTAGAATAGAGTTTTCACCGAAAAGACCGTATTCATTAAGTTTGAAGTTATAGGAGTTAGCGAGTTTCCGTAGAGCGATGTTATGTTCTTTAGAGCCTGTTAAGTAGAGTAGGGCGGAGCCGAAATTATCTTTATCAACGATTCTGAGGTCGATACTAATATTTGAGATGACAACAGAGCATCTGGTGAGACCTTTAAGTTTGACCTCCGAAATATCAGGTAATGTTGTAAAAAATTCCATAGTTTTTTCATGGTTATTAGAGGTGCAAACAAGGTCGATATCTTTTACTGTTTCTTTTTTACGTCTGATTGAGCCTGCGATTTCGATATCAATGATCGAGTCATGATTTTGTAATATTTCTTTAATTTTATTAGCTAAAGAAATTACATCGAATAATAAATGTCGTTTTTGGCGATCTTTAAGAAGGTCAATATATTTCAAAATAAGTTCTTCGGTTTTGGGCCCTAATCCCTTGATATTTCTGATTTTATGATGCTTTATAGCGGATATCAAATCGTGGATTGTATTAATTTGCAGGTTATTTTTAATAAGTTTGACGGTTTTAGGGCCAATTCCAGGGATTCTAAGCAATTTAATTAAAATTGGAGGAAATTCACTTTTTAAATTTTCGAGGTATTCCAATTTTCCTGTAGTGACCAGCTCTTTAATTTTTTTAGCGATGTTGACCCCAATTCCTGGTAATTTTGGAGGCTTATCACTTTTATAGAGATCCGCAATACTTTCAGAGAGAGATTCAATAGTCCGTGCTGCATTTCTATAGGCTCTAGGTTTAAACTGTACTTCTTTAATTTCGAGAAGATCAGCAATTTCATAAAAGATTTTAGCAATTTCAGAGTTATTCAATTATATCCCTTTAATTATGAAAGAATAAATATAATAGAATTAAATAAATGCAATAATTTTGGAATAATGATATCTATTAATATCATTTTAGTGGTCTCTTAATTATAAATATAACTAATTTTGCTATAAAAAGAGTTTTTAAGTCAATAGTTTTTGAATCACAATAGTTTTTGAATCAATCAATTTTAAGAAGAATTCTGCCCCAATAAGGGAAAAATTCAGCAGTTAGATGATTATTTTGGATAATATATTCTTTTTTGCCGCCTTGATCTAGCAATTCGATAAATTTTGAGCCATCAAGGTTCTGGTTCCACAGGGGTATTTTTTTAATTTCTGGGGAGTTAATGGTGTTGATGATAACAAGGATGGTTTGGAGTGAGGATTTTCTGATAAAAGCAAGATAATTATTATCGGCGTAGAGATAGTCAATCGAACCGTAAATTAATGCGTGATTTTGGTTTCTAATTTTAATTAAGTTTTTGACATGATCAAAAATATATTTACCGTTTTCTGGCCAATCAGTTTCAGACATAGGCATTGGTTTGCGGATATCCTCATCACTATCAGGTTTTTTAATGCCAAACATACCGATTTCATCCCCATAATAGATTTTTGGAATACCAAGAGTTGTGAATAAGAAGATGAAAGCAGGATAAATGCCTCGTTCATCAGTAAGAATTGAGCGTATTCTGGTGGTGTCATGATTTCCAAGGAAGTTAACCATGACAATATTTTTGTATAGTCCCCAATTTTTATGGAATGATCTTTCGAGAACTGCTTTAAGTTCGTGCATATTATTAGAGTTAAAGGAGCTCCATACTGATTTATATATTTGGAAGTTGGTGCCGGCGTCAAGCAGTTCAGGGCCGACATATTTATTATAAGGTTCATAGATTAGTTCGCCGAGAAGGAAACAATCGGGATTGATGTTTTTGCAGAAGTTTCTAAAGTTTTTCCAGAAATCGGGTTGAATTTCATATGCGACATCAAGTCTCCAGCCGTCTATCTTAAATTCAGTCATCCAGTATTTAGCGACAGAGAAAATGAATTCCTTAACTTCTGGGTTATTCAGATTTAATTTAACAAGTTCGTAATGATTTTCCCAATTTTTATAGTCGAATCCATCATGATAGGGGTTATCACGGCTAAAGTCGATGAAATGCCAGTGCAATTTGGTAGAGTTATGCCTATTCTTAAGGATATCTTGGAAAGATTCAAATTCACGGCTAACATGGTTAAAAACACCATCGAGTATTATTTTAAAATTGTTATCATGTAATTCATCAATAATTTCCTTGAATAACTCGTTATCACCGAGTCTTCGATCGATTCGCATATAATCAACAATATCGTAGCCATGTGATACAGATTCAAATACTGGGCCCATTTGGATAGTATTGATTCCGAGGGAATGAAAATGATCATAAAAGTTCCGCAATTTTTTGATATTTTCAAGAGTATTAGGGACTTGTTTAGAGAATTTCGGGGTGTTAAAAAATCCGTAAGGATAGATATGATAAATAACGGCTTGTTTAGCCCAATCGGGAATATAATTTATATTTTCCATAGAAGATCACAATCTTTAAAGTATGAATATTAATTTTGAGTAGTAAAATATACTTGGATAATTTTTATCGGTTTTTTCATGAGATTATTAAATATAAATTTATTGGAGAGCTGTATAAAAAGGAATGATTTTAATTCTGAATAGAGGATATAGTAAAATAAATAAGAAAAAAATATCCACATAAAAAGATCGAGATTTTTTTGACTAAAATAAGAAATGGGTTAATAAAAAACAAAAAATGAGACGGTAAACTGGTATGGTAATAGTGGAGGTAAAAAAGAAAAGGAGAACATATGGAGAACATTTAACACCCATTGAGATATTTAGGCGATTTATATTACCAGAGATTAAGGATCAGATATATAAATATAAATGGGTAGATATGTTTGCAGGCGAGGGAAATCTAATTTTACCTATTTTAGAGCTGGTTCCCAGGAGTAAGCGAGTTGAATTTTTTAGAAATCATTTATTTTTATTTGAAATTCAGGATAATTTAATAAAAAAAGCTGTATCGAATGCAATAAGATATGGAATACCGAAAGAGATTGCAATGAAAAATATAATACATAAAGACACCTTAAATTCATATCCACGAAATATCCTAGATGATGAATATCCTATTTACCATATAACAAACCCGCCATATCTTTACATAGGATATATAAAGAAACATGATGAAACAAAAAGATATTTGCAATTATTTGAGGGTAAAAATGAGGGTTATCAGGATTTATACCAGATTGCATTAATAAATGATTTAAGAAATGGTCTAAAAAAGATGATATATATAATTCCATCAAATTTTTTATTTGGGGCATCTGGATCAAATAAGATAAGGAGAGATTTTCTTGAATATTATAATATAAATAAGATCTATATCCTAGAAAAGGATATTTTTGAATACACGGGAGTGAATGTTATAATTGCATTTTTTGAAAGGAAGAAGGTACCGAGATTAGATCCTATTTCCTTTAAAGGCATTAAAATAGCCAAAAAGGAGATAGAAAAATCATATATTCTTAGACCAGAAAATAATTATAGGGCAGGAAATCAGTTTGAAGTATTTACAAGAGAGTATAAGGCAGTACCTTCGTTAAAAGTTAAATATTATTTATTATTAGAGGAAGTAGAAGCGAATAAGGGCAACAATAAGATTGAAGTGATAGATTCTAATGCGTATACAGGAAGCGAATACGAAAAACGGGTCATTAATGTGAATGATTATCTATACAACAAAATTAAATCAAATGTGTTATTTGTAAGAACGATTGATACGGGTTTGATGAACGGTAGAGCAGGACTTTATATGATAAAAGAAGTATTTGGCGTGGATGGGATACTTGTAACTAAAGCAAAATATAGAACACATCCAATTCAAGTTTTTATAACACCCGATTTAATGTTAGAAGATCAGATATTATTGAAAAATTATTTTAATTTGTTATTAGAGCACTTTAGAGCCCTTACTGATAGTGAATTTATGACTACCTACAAATATTCTAACAGCGATTATATAAGGAAATATTTAGGTCTGAGCCAAACAAGAAAATTGATTGAAACATTTCCGATTGCTGACATTGAAAATAGTAGGGAAATAATAAGAGATATGGTTCTAAATAAAAAGGTTGATGAATTAATAAAATATATAAAGAAAAATAATAGAAAAAGACGGACTAAAACATTATTTGAGGTGAATTAATATAAAAATACTTTTATATTCCAATATTTAAAGAGATATATTCAAAATAAAAGAAATAATCAAATAATCTATCTAATTTGAGCTAATTAAAGGGTCAAAAATATGTTAAAATGGAAAATTCAATACATAAGTTCTCTATTAATGATATTAATAGGAATTTTAATCTATTTTGTATTATATCAAACAATTTTTACATTATTGGGCATTATGCTAGCTGCAGGGGGGTTGATAATTTGTATATCATATGCAGAACAGAAATGGGTAAAAAGGAAATATTTAAAATGGGGATTGCTCTCAACAGTAATATTTGCAATAGTATATGGAATATTAGAATATGTTTTTTTTGATTCTACATGGAATAATTGGTTTAAAATTTCCGAATGGTTTCCTAGTAAGTATTATTATTGGGGATTTATGGCTATTTTAAACTTTACAATTGTAATAATAACATCAAGAGGTTCATTTGCCCTGTCAATAACGGCAATCCCATTATTTTCGGTAAATGAGGACCTATTTTATTGGATCTCAAAAAGCATTCATGAGATGACCTATGTTTTTCCAGTAGATAATTGGTTCGATACAAAGTTTCCATTTTTGAAGGGGTTGGGGGAACCGATACCGGTTATGCCATATTGGCCCAGGTTTTATTTTGTAGGCTGGATTCTGGTGTCAGCATTGTTGATCATCCAATTAAAAAAATATGAAGGAAAAAAGTTCATAGTTGCATTGATTGTTTTTATTACGCTGAGTTTTTTATGTCTATTATTAGTTCCTAGTTATTATTAATCAATTCGGATGAAAAAAATCCAAATTAAATAAAATATTCACGCCGAGTGTTTTTAAAATCCACTGCTATTAACTCAATGGAATTCTTTGATATATAGTTTCCGACTCAAATTCCTCACAATACCTAAGTAATCTCAATATTAGAGATTTTGACCTCCTCACTATTCTACTACACAACCTACTATCGTTAATGATTTCTCTTACCACCTCTGGGAACTCTCTAATTGAATAATATAAATAAAGGGTCAATTCCCACTCTTTTTTGTTCCTCCTTACTCCAAAATTTACATTTCCCAATATTTTTAATATTCTTAATATTTAAATAATTAAGATATAAAAGGTATTCAATAAAAATGAACATGATCTATTGGTTTATTATTTATGCCATCGATTAGTTCTGCAAAAGAGATCAAGAAAAGAGCATTACAGTTTTTAGAAAATAATATTAAATTGGAAAATATTGATGATATGCAGTTGGAAATGTTTAAAAACCATGTTAGAAAAGAATATGAGATGATTCCAGAAAAGGAAAGAATAGGGAAGGGTTTAGTATATATATCAAGACATATAGCATCTGCGTTATATAAATTTATAAAGGATAATTTTTCAAGAAATGAGCATAGTAATAATGATATAATGGAAGAGAAATATACTAACAAATTCGTTAAAAAAGTGTTAGAAATTATAAAGTTATTAGAGAGGGATGAAATTACTATTTACATTTCCATCTTTTTGAGTGCGAATTTAGCTTTGGAACATTTTGAGGAGACGATACCGTTAATTGAAAGATGGTTAAATGACGAGGACTGGAAAATAAGAGAATGTAGCATACATCCAATGTTATCTGGATTAAAGAAGAATAGGGATAAAGCTCTTGAAATATTGGACAGATGGTCAGATAGTGATAACCATAATTATAGGAGATTTGTAGCAGAAAGCTTGCGTCCAAAGGCTGATATTAAATGGTTAAGAGATCCAGAACATAATGATAAAATACTGGAGATAATAACGAAATTGAATCATGATAAATCGATTTATGTAAGGAAAGCCGTGGGAAACAATTTAAAGGACCTAACAAAATATATGCCTGATAAGATTCTGA
>CAZYEE010000134.1:0-10148 GCA_964646355.1 uncultured archaeon
TTCTACTGAATCCTAAGTTAGTTCTTAAGTTATCAAAAAAAATTAAGCTTATCCAAAGTCAATAAAAAAATTTAATAAAAAAGGGGTAGGATTGAATATTAATATAATAAATGATAAGAGGAGTATTATAAGAAAATTTAATATAGTTTTAATAATTGAAGCTAATTTTATTTATAAATTAATCATTAACCCGATAAAATTATTACATTCAAAAGATTATATATTTTCTATTTTTCTTAATTTATTTTTATTTTTAAATATTATTATAATTTTTTTAATTTCTCATCCTTCATTTACAATTTTAATTAATATGTATTTATTTGGAATAATTTATTTAATTTATATTTCTATCTTTAGTCTATTTAATTATATTTTAAATAAATTCCATAGGAGAAGATAAAAGATGGGCTCTAATAGTTTAAATAGGAGGAAGGCCTCCTATAAGAAAAGTCTTATGATCATATCACTCATGTTTACTATAATAATTTTGAATACAGATTTTATTTCTGTAGCTACTTCTAATATAATCCCTAAAATTTCCTATATAGAAGCAGACGTCCTCGAAGCTGATGTTTATGTGACTATTAATTTTACAGTACATTTATCATTTACGAGTGGATTGGTTGAATATTTTATTTTAGATGCTCATGACGGCTCTCAGCCTGAAATTTCGACTGATGTTTATATAACACATGCGTTCCAGTATGAAGGAGAATATCTGGTCTCGGTTACGGCAGTTGCTCCGACCGGTCTGACTACGACAGACACTATTCTTATAAAAATAAATAATGATAGACCTACTGCAGAAATACAATTACCTGAATTTGCTTATGAGTGGGATAGTCTTACGATGAAAGCAGTCAATGTTGTAGACAGCGATTTTGACATGGACAAATTACAGTATCAGTGGACAATAGATACAGGCAGAGGACAGACTAACCTCAATGGAAGCGAAGTATGGTATATATGGAATAATTCCGGTGTATTTCCCATAACTCTTATTATATATGACGATCAATACGCAATATTTACTGATACTAAATTTATAGAGATAAAAAATGTCCGTCCTGAAGCTGATTTTTCAATTATAACTGAGGATAACGACGGAATAATTCTTGAGGACGAGATATTAACATTCGATGCATCTTCAAGCTGGGATACGCCCAATGATAAGGACAAATTAGAATACTACTGGGATTATGGAGACAGTACCTATGATTACGGTATGGTATGTACTCACTCTTATCCCACCTCAGGAAATTATACATTAACATTATGGGCTATAGATGATGACGGTGCAGTCTCTAAAATTTCAAAAAACATAACGGTAAAAAATATAGTACCCGAAGTCTCAATCGAAGAAGATGTGATCTATTTGCAGGAAGGAATGTCCTATACATTCAATACAAAAGCAAGCGATACCGATACTGACCTTGAGAGGCTAAATTACATTTGGAGTTTTGGAGCAGAGGGCTGGAACGCTACCTATACCGCATTAGATGATACAAATGAGACGATCTGGGTAAATGCATCAGACCCTGAAGGTGCTACGAGTTCGGATACAGTAAATATCGTAATTTCAAATGTAGAACCACAACTCTCAATATTTGGAGCTTATGTAGAGGCGAACTTAACATTAAGGGTCTGGGGCTCTGTCAATAACTCCTTCACCTTAAAAATTATACAGTTAGTAGACGACCAGAACATAACAATAGGCTGTACAGTAGTAGATGTGATTGATTACTGTGAAATAGCAGAGTCAGACCCAATCTCAATTATATTCGATTTAGCAAATGAATATATAATAGAGATAAATTATACAAACGGTACAGAGCCACGCGGTATGAATTTTGCAGAACTTATTTTTAATTTTACAGACGGCTCTGAATACCGAATGTACCATGTGTTTATAGCAGATAGTTATCCATGCTGTAAGAAATTAAGCTGGCTGATCGATATGGATAGCTGGACAATAGACCCGTCAGACCATTACTTCAACACTCCAATAACTTTCAACGGTACTATATACGATCCGGGGTTCGACCAGTTCAAACTAAATGCTACGTTGAGGACAAGACTGTTCTACTCATTAAGCTCAAAGTTTTGGTGGCTGTTCAAATGGCTATTTTACTGCGGCAATTATGAGGTGTATTATAAAATCGATAACAACATCTGGCTAGAATTAAAAGCGTGGTACGATGAGACGGACCAACTGTTTTATTTCTCAGTCGATCTATATCAAAAGTTGCTGATAAATGAGCAGATCTCCAAATCTATCTACGAATGTAACACACCATTCACAGTAACTGCAAGACCTATTGACCTATCATTTGTAAAATTATTCGACTGTCCACTGTTCAACAATCCATGCTTTAACCTCACAGTGATAGAAGCAGTAAATATGTTGGAAGTTAATGTCTCGGACGATGATGGTGGTGTAGACGAGATAATTATAAACATCATCTCAACAGACGACAAGTTACACATAGTTGATATGAGTCCGCTCGTCAAATTACCAAAAATCAAGATAATGAAAGACAGTTCGACTGCATTCTACGCAGTATCAAGAGACGATTACACAGACAAAAGTTCTAATCTCACATACAATTGGCGATTTGGAGATGGATATGTATGCAACCAGAGTTATTTTGAAAGAAATTTTACAAATGCGGGTAAATATTTGGTTGAATTATCAGTTTCAGACGGTATCTACACATCTACATGGGGCTATTATTTGGAAGTAGTCAATTATGTCCCAATAATCGAATTTTACATACCAGAGAATGTTACTGAAAACCAGCAGATAGAACTTGAGGCTTGGACTTACGATACACCATCTGATATAAATGGACCTAAAATATGATGGGATCTTGGAGACAGCTCAATTCTGACTGGTAATAAAATCAGGTACAGCTGGACAATTAGTAATAATTATACAATTAAACTTTATGTTTCAGATGATAATGGCAAAATAGTAAGCTGTTCTAAAATATTGGAAGTATTAAATACGCCACCCTCAATAGCGGGGCCTGAAGGCTTCGAGGCAGTAGAAGGGACCGTTATCTATCTTAATGTAAAAATTTCGGACAGCATTTATGATGAATTATATTTAAATTATAGCTGGGAGTTTGATGGCATGTATTTTAATGATAAAAAGCCCTCATTATGGCTCGATAATGGCGATTATAACTGTACATTGATGGTAACAGACCCCGAAGGTCTAAGTTCAGAATTGAACATTTCACTAAAAATATTCAATGTTTTACCTGTCATAATACCCGTCAATAAGATCTATTACGGAGAGATAAATGAGGTGGAGCTGGAAGCGTATGCAGTAGACTCGTTCGTGGATATAAATGATTTAAGATATAACTGGTCGGTTGATACCACAAAACTCGAAGATGGAATTGGCACATACTCTTCTGTAACATGGATACCAGAAGGCACCAAAATCTATGATTGCGCAGTTACAGTCCAAGACGACACGGTCGAAAGCTTTACTAAACATTTCCAACTTGCTACAACATATGATAGAGATGGAGACGGACTGACTGACGAATATGAAGCTATTTTGGGCATATCACCCGATAAAACCGATACCGATAATGATACGCTTACTGACTGGTATGAGATATATGAGTATGGTACTGACCCACTCAGCTGGGATACCGATATGGACGGCTTACCGGATGGCTGTGGAAAAGTTCAGAACATAACCGGTACAATATTAATATTGGGTGAAATATATGTTGGGACTAACCCATTAAGTAATGATACAGACAATGATAACTTAACAGATGGTTTCGAGGTACACGGCTGGATCGCTAATATATCATATAATGATGAAGTGGTGCCAAGATCGGTATCATCAGACCCGCTCTTAGCCGATACGGATGGCGATAACCTGACAGATTATGAAGAGTTCCTATTTAACACCGATCCGAGAGTTGAGGACTCAGATGGAGATGGCAAAAATGATTATCAAGAATGGATGGAAGAGACACAGGGCTCAAAGAGCGATTCAGATGGTGATAAATTATCAGATTATCAAGAAGACCAGTCCTATCCAGTATATCTGAAAAATGGTACTGTTATAATGACATATTCCAATAAGACGGCGAGAGATAGTGATAATGACGGACTGGACGATTGGGAGGAGAGGAACCCAGGTAGAGACGGATTTATTACCGATGCAATGAATAATGACACGGACGGAGATGGATTGATAGATTCGGCAGAAAGTTATACTGCAAAGAAAATATATGAAAATGGAATGCGGAAAAAAATAGAGAGAAATAAATGGAACACCTTCAGTTTTAAAACGGCAATAGGTTCAAGGATAACAAACGCTACAGTAACAGTCACAATTTCACAGGGAGAGCCGGTAGAGAAAGAGGACGGCACTACAGAGAATGAGGAACCGACTGATATAGAAATAGAAGTATATGTTCAAGGACATCTTTTATATACAAATTCGACTGAAAAAGTCAGGTATTACAGCAATTTAACGGATATTACAAAAATAATGGAAAAGCATGGCTGGAGCTATAAAGGTGAATGGAAATTAAAGGTATATACTACAATGGACTGCGTGCTGGAAGAGTTCAAAATAGAAGCCTCAATAATATTAGACCCACTAGACTCTGACAGCGACAATGATGAAATATTAGACGGAGAGGAGATGGTGCCGGGAGAAGATGGCTGGATTACAAGCCCGGCACTTGCTGATACGGATGGCGATACCTTATCAGATTACTATGAGATACACTGTAAAAATACATGTCCAGTATCAGCTGATACAGACGGAGACCATGCAAGAGATAATATAGATAAAGACCCACTTCATAATTTAATAATAAAAATCACGGTATATAAGGCTCATTATGAAAATGCGTACTGGTCAAGCCCTCTTTTATGTGCAGTATTTGAGGTGAATGATAACAGTCAGAAAATAGCAACACCTTACAGATGGGCAAGCGAATCAGTTAGACAGAGGTCGTTATGTCTGCTATGGGTATATAATTTCTGGACCGGTCAGTGGGTATGCATTTCAGAACCCAAGTGGTATGTGAACACAACTTCAGTATTTAATGTAAATTATTATGTAGACGTCCCGGACTACCTCACCTATATAAAGGTCAATGTAGAGTTGTGGAAAATCACGTGTCCGTTATTGGCGATCGGAGAGAAAAATCTGGACATTAATGTATATCATAGGTTGTTAGACTATGAAAACAGATATAATAGCATGGATTATATGGCAGAAGGCTACAGCAACTGGATAAAATTCAGAATATCGACGATGGGATTACCAAGAGTCAACACAATAGCAGTGTACCAGAACGGCAGTTTTTATAACGGACACTACTCATCAATCGAAAGAATGAACCTCATAATTCTGAAAGTGAATGGTCAAAACGATATATTTGAGAGGGGCTTGAATGTGATAGTGTTACCGACCTCATTATTCGCAAAAACAAAGCTGCATGCTATAATAGAGAACGCAGTCAAAGACGGAGAGATAGACATAGACTTGCTGCCGGACTGCTTAAAGCCTGCGAATTTCTCGGGTATTGATAGGGGCTCTGACAGCATAAGCCCATATATAGAATCAATAATAACGAGAGACGATGTCCCGCTTGCAGACGCAATGGAGATATTAGAGCTTTGCATAACATCTGCAAATGAGAGCGAAGGTCTTATCTATAATTATACTGAAGTTATACCCGAATTAGCTGGTTTGGCACCTGATGTTTTGGGCATGATACCGTTTGAAGGCAGTTTAATGCGGAACTCAGACCAAGGCAAGGTGCCGAGGACATGGTTGGAAGCGTTCGTCCAGTTCTGGCAGGATGTCATTAAATTATTGTATAATGTATTAGTAGCGATAGTCAATTTCATAATGTATTTGATCCAGACATTGATAGAATGGGGACTTGCTCTAATTGGTATATTCCAAGAAGCTGCAAAAGCGATAGAGGCAGCAGTAAAAGCAATAATTTTAGTCTTAGCTTATGTATTATTAGCTATAACATTATTTGAGATGATAATATTATGGACTATGATAGGTTTAATATTTATTCCTCTTATGAATCTGTTGATTTCAGGAACATTAACATGGTTTACATTATTTGGGCTAAGATACGAACCAGAAAATGGTAAAACTCCAATAATTTATGAGGAATCTATTAAATGGATATATTTTCCATTATTAGATCTTAACTTACCCGTTATTCAGACTGAAACTCGAAATGGAACTAAATTAATCTCTAAAGAAAGGAGATCTGTTATACCCTTTTTAAACGTTCCAAAAGATGAAAATAACCCTGTCTCGACTACTTCACAATCAAATTCAGAAAATGAGGATCAAAAAAAGTTAATAGAAGGAGAAAATCTTCAAAATGGCATAGAAAATGAGTTTAAGTCAATAACTTATTCAAATTTGGAAGTAAACCCGGATCCAGTTGTATATCCGAACCCAACTACAATTTCAATTGAAATAGAGGATACTGAAAATATTGAACAAGTTAATATTACAATTGATGGTATCGAGAATTCAATGACCGAATCAGAAGTAGATAATAGATGGGAATACACCTTTTATCCAATTAATTTTGGTATTTTTGAGTTTACGATTGAAATCGAGAATAAATTAGGCGAAATTGAATATGTATCCGGTACATTTAAAGTAATACCATCAGAGGAACTATCTTATGAGATGCTTAAAAAGTTTGTTGCTGGATCTACGTTAATGATGACACTTACCGGAATAATTATATCATTATTTGGGGTAGCTCCGTTCCTTGATAAACCAAAAAGAACTTTCATTGATACATTTTTATTTTTAGTAGCAATAGCTAATATAGGAGTTTCAATATTATTAATCTATAAAAACTTAAATATCAATTTTATTTCAGAGCTAATAGAACCTGGACTAGACCCGGAAGAGAATTTAAAATCAGCAAGTTATTTTCTTGGTATAATTTTCGGATATTTTATATCAATGATGGTCTGCTATATTATATGGCTATTGTCAAGCACACTTTCCGGTAAAATTCAAAAAGAATTTCTTGAAAATAATATTTTTAAGATTATAAAATTTGGAGTTGGAATTGGTATTCTTATTGTTAAACTTATGGAATTAATATATGGAGGTTTTTCAGCTCCAGGCTTAATGAGTAGATTATTAGGAATAAATATATTCTGGTTAGTATTTGTTTTCTTAATAATTACTGCCACTTTTCTGACAATTTCTTTGATTGCTACAAGGGACGATACAACTCCTAAATATATCAAAATGTGTGGAACCTGCTTGGGTATATTATCTTTCATATTTTTAATAATATTTCATAGTGTGGTTCCGAAAGGTATCGTTTGGGCGACTATGTATGGGATATTAAATGTTTAGAGATAGAAAAGATAATTAATAAAATTATTTTACGACTAAAGAGTGTCTAATAAATATTAAAAAGGTATAAAACTCAAATTAGATTTAAAGGAGTAAAGCGAGTAATACCAAAATGATAATTAAGAAAAAATGGTATGGCGAGGATAAAGAGTATATAACAACTGAAAAATATTTGAGGTTGAGTAAAAAAGAGAAAAAGGAATTCGATAACGGTATGAAACTACTATCCTTGCCTGTATACACCCTTTATTTCTATTATATGTTTATACAATTAGGAGTAGAAGAATTGCAGGGTTATCCATGGCTTGGACTTTTTATGGAGAATGGTCATTGGGTTGTTTATTTAGCATTTTTAATAATAACATTAACATTAAATATAATGGGGTTTAGAGTAATTAGGAATAAATATTTTAGGGACCATCCAAATTTGAAGGATTATTATAAGGAAAATAAATTTAAAATAAGGTTTCCACCGCACATTTTTCTTTTAACTCCAATCATATTTCTTGATTATTATCCTAGAAATTGGATTGAGCTGATTATCTGGGTTTCTGCAATATATTTTATTTTTATAGGTCCAAGACCTGGCAAGTTTTATTATTGGGAGAAGGCACTTTATTTAGCACGTGCTCACGCTGAAAAAACGAAGTTAGCTGCAATTTATTATTTAGACGGTGGTGGACATGCTATTTTTTTGGCATCAGTAATATTATTTCCTTCATTAACCCTTCAAGTATTTAATATATATCCTATAATATCAATATTTTTATTACCTATTGGAGAAAAAATAACTGACTATGTCTATGTAAAAAAATTAAAAGAACATCTTAAAAGATATAATAGAACTCTTTGTATACAAATAATAATTTTTATAATTACTTTTATGATACCCGCATGGTGTGTGATTGATGCGTTTGTTACCTTCTAAAAATATAAATTGATGCCTATAACTTTAATAAAAAGTATCCCTAATCGATATATTTGAAAGCGGTCAATCTTCAAAATAGTGGATAAATTTATTATTGAAGATAATTTTTGCGTATTATGTAAATTTTTATTATAAAATTTGTTTTTAGTCATTTATATTTTTATAAGGTGAAAAATTAAATGGAATTAGACTAATATTTAGATATTAATTAAATTTTATTTTCAATAATTTTCTTTTATTTTATCAGATTTTCTTACATAAGGATATAATTTTAATAAGAATATATATATTTAGATAATGATTAGAATAATAAAATGAAAATTGAATTAAGTTGAACTGAAAAATGAATATGTTCAAAATAAAAATAAATTTTATCACGAATATAAATATCTATAAATATATTATTAAAGATTAGAAATATCAAGATAGGTTATTTTTAATTTCCACAGCTATACTATTGGAAATTGGACACAGATACTTGGTGTTTAAATGAGCGACAAAGAAATTGCTGAAAAAATAAGAAAATTAAAGTTAAGAGTTTCGCAGATAGTTGGAGAAGTGAACGAGCTCAAAAAGCAATTAGAACAAGCAAGTATTAGCCTTCCAGAGTTCAAACAAAAGAAAGAAAGACTACAAGATGAGCTTAGAGATATACTTACTAAAATAGCACAATATAAAGAAATGGCCGGCATATCTCAAGTTACAAAAAAAGAATCAGAGATAGCAGGAGAAGCAAAAGATTTGATGTATTATTTTCCAACCGATTTTGAGAAAAACATTTATGAAGCTAAAGTGTATCTCTCAATAACCTTAGATAAACATTTTATTTTCACTATAAATTTTAAAGACTATCCTCAGAGACCGATAATCAGTGTCCCAGATGGTGTTATCGAGAAATTTGGGACGAAGGAACAATTTTTACAAAAGATTCCCTCCTATATCAACTGGAATTCCAACAATCCTAAACATATTTATGAATTGGTTGGCGAGATTGAATATACTTTGATTAATGCATACTCTGCATCTCTTGAGACAATCGAAAAGGAGAGTATTGCATATATTGAGGAGACTCAAAATTTAATCAAAAAATTGATAGATCAAGCGAGCACAGAACTTCAAGTCAAAAATATCGATGCTGTTATTGAAATCTACAAATCAATAATCGACCTAGCATATGGTATTAAGGATTTTAAGATTGTATCCGATTATACATTCAAATTGGACCAATTATTAAAAATTGTTAGAAAAAATAAATAAGCATTTCAAATAAATAAGCATTTCAAAAATAATCATGACTTTTTAGAATAATTTTTTAAAATAATAATTTATTAAAGGAGCATTCTTTCAATTATGTAATTAAGTTCAATTGAAAATTAATAACATAATTTAATTTATTCAGTTAAAAATTATCAATCCTTGAATTTAGTGTATTTAAATGTGGAATAATCTTAGGAAAATCGGAAAAAGATCGGTAAGAAAATGCTTTTTTTATTTCCTAATGATATATATTCTATTAATAATAATATTTAACCCATTCTCACATGCAATAATAACCCGCACTACTAGTAAAAACTTGAAAGTAGAGCGATGGGCTGTGGTTATTGGGATTTCAGATTATCCTGGAACGATAAATGACTTATCCTTTTGTGATGATGATGCTATATCGATCAAAAAATGGTTAATGAATCAAAATTTTCCAGAAAGTAATATAAAAATGCTCATTAATTCACAAGCTACAAAAGCAAATATTTTCAATCAGCTTAGTTGGATAGCTGAAAATAGTGATGGAAATGATTATTTTGTCTTTTTCTA
>CAZYEE010000135.1:0-10129 GCA_964646355.1 uncultured archaeon
TTAATTAAAGGAAATATAATAAGATAATATATATGGGATATAGAAAATATAAATATATTTAATTTTAATAAATGAAATATAGAACTTTTTTAGATTAAAATATAAAATTTAAATAAAAATAAAGATTAGAGGAAAATTCAATAAGTTTTAAAATTTTTATAGTGGATTAAATATAGGATTTCAGTATGATAATTAAGAAGATCATTAATGTAAATAATTTGATAGAATTATCAAAAAATATTCACATTAGGAATATAAGATAAATTGGGATAAATTAAATTTATATGAGTAAAGGAAATGTTCAGGAAATATTTGATGAGTATTTTATAAGTTTAATAGAACAATTTACCAAAGAAACTGTACCTGAGTGCCCAATATGCGGCTTGAAAATGGAATTTGTTAGATATGTACCGATTTTCGTGGATGGGGGTATTGGATATTTAAGGGAGTTTGAATGTAAATATTGTAGAGATTTAGAAATAAAGTTATGGCGAAGATAGGGACATAAAGATTATAATTAATTAAAATTCGGAGGATAATTAAGATAATTGATAAATGATAAAAAAATAAAAATTATACAAAAATATGACATTCAATTATGAAAATATAGCATTCAATAATGAATTTTTTCATTAAAATTGAATAATTCATAAAATTCAAGATGTGATATGACATAAAATGTATATAAATAGACAAGCACATGGACCTTGGTGTACAACAAGAAGGTTTGTAATGCGATGTCCAAAGTGTAATAAAGAAGTATTATATTGGGAATGTGAACATGGATGTAAAGTATTTTTCGATCTGCCGCTGAGGAGACCGCTTACAAAACACAAATGTAATAGAAAAAGCTATAGAGAACTTAGAATAGAGATGGAGATTGAATTAGAGGAAGAGTTTTTTTTTATAGAGGATCATATCTGCCCAGTTTGTTATAGAAATTTTAAAAATGAAAAAGATTTAAAAAATCATTTGAAATCTTTGAAAAATCAAGATGACGAACACAAAGAATGTTATAGAAAAATGGTTTTAGGAAAGAAATAAGTCAATTATTTATTTTCAAAAAAATAATTATAATATCAAGTAATATCCTAGCTAAACAAATTATAGTGAGAAAACAAATGAAAAATAGAGAATTAATATTGTTATTAATATTAGGAATGACAATAACAACAATGTTAACACCAAAAGTCTATAGTTTGGTGATTGTATCAGAAGATTTTGAGTTTATAGGAATAAAATGTTATACAATACATGGAGTCTCACCGAATTCGATAATACACAAGATCCAATTAACATGTAATACAAGTGTAGAATTGTATATATTAGGAAGAGCGTTAAATATAACTGAAGTTAATACCAAACCCACGGAATATGATTTTTTATATACAGGTTCGGATATATCAGAAACATTTGAGTTATCAGCGATTGATGTATCTATTTTAATCTATTCAGAAAATTCTGTAAGTGGCCATATAACTTGGGATTATGGATTTGGATATCCAACTGAATGGAGTATGGTATTAATAGGAATAATATTAATAGTAAGTCTTGGAGTAGGATTTTTCATATTGTATAAAGTCAATAGGTGGAGGAAATTAAAGGAATGAATATTAAAAAATGGATAGGTATGGTCTTAATATTAATAGGAGCAATATTGGGATTTATATCACAATATATGCCGTGGCATATTTATCATAATATTTACTCGTTGGGAGGGTTTGATTATCAAGTAATTGTATATTACCAAACCTCCTTAATTGCAATGCTTTTTCTCCCCGTTACATATTTACCATTAATAGGCGCATTTATTGGATTATGTGGATGTATGTTATGTTTATTTCCATTCACTTTAAGAATTGGAAAGTGGTTGGGAGTTATATCAGGAATAATATTGTTGTTAGCATATTTATTGTTTCCATTATTATATTATATGCTTGGAATGATGCTTGCAATGTTTGGATCTTTTGTTGACTCATTTTTTCCGAACTTAATAGGTGGATGGTTATGTATTTCATCAGCTGCTGTTTTCTTAATAGGAGGATTAGTCACTCCAAAAAGCGAGATTGTAGAAAAAGTGGAAAAAGAGGGTAAAAAAGAAGGTAAAAAAGTGTCTAAAAAAGCTGAAAAAGGAGTGAAGATGGTAAAATGCATTGCCTGTGGTGCAACAATAAAAGAAACCGATCAATTCTGCCCAGAATGTGGAGCCTTTCAATGATTTTTATTTAATAATTCGAATTCTATAATTAGGTAAGAGCTAGAAAACTTGAAAATATAGTAAATATAACAAGTAAAGAAGTATAATGAGTAAGAAATATGAATATATGAAAGACTAAAAGAAAACGAGAAACATTCATAAAATAAATTAAGAAGTTCTTAATCAAATAAAAAGAATGAAACAAATTCAATATCAATTTATAATTAGAGCCCTAATTAGAAAAAAATAGAATTAATATAGAAAAATGTAAAAAAAGACTAACTGAGAAAAAAAATAATTATTCTGATTTTAATAACCTAAGGAATTCTTCGGGTTCCTCGCCTTCTTCTATATAGATTTCTTTTTGAACCCCAGCACGTTCTTTTTCAAATTTTCTAGCTAATTGGCCAGCAACCACTTTTTCTTTAACATTAGATTTGGAGCCTATCCAGATGAAAGTGGTGTCACTATTACGATCATCAAGAATGAAGACATCTTCAGAATTTAGACTTTCCAATTTACAGGGCACTTGAATATAAATCATTTCATTAATAGAGTCAAATTCTTCGCTCGAAATGCGATAAAGAACCGGTTCCCAGTATTCTTTTTCAACTGGTTTCAATAAAGATTCTGCGACATCAGATTCGACAATTTTAAGTCCAGAAACTAGCTTAAAGAATTGAGGATAATTATGTTCACTACCTTGCTCTATAGTTGTAATTTCAGGTTTACCCCTGCGTTGTTCATCAATTACTTTAGATAGAACTGCTGCGGCGAATTTTTCATCAGTCGAGGATTTTACACCCAGCCAGATATAAATATGATCTCCGTTATCTACTATATAAGTATCTCCCGTTGTAAAAACTGGCTTAGGAATCTCGACTAATTCTCCTTTTTCTACCCTATAAAATTTAGGTTTCTCAAAAGTTTGGATTTCTTTAGTGGTTCCAGGAAGATACTGGGATGGAAATTCAGGAGGTTCAGTACCTTCTTCTACATGAACAATTTTAGCTCCATATAGACGTTCAGATGACTTAATTTTAGTGGATTCAGTTCCTGCTTTATAAGCCAATCTTGGACTTGATAAATTACTTCCTTTCCATATCCAAATAATATTATTTTCAGGATCAGTAATAATATAAATACCTCTAGATTCCAATTTTTTAACAGGTACTGCACCTTCATTAGTAATCTGGAAAATTTTGCCTTGTTTTACTTCCTTTTTTACTTCTGTATCTACAATTTTTATTTCAGAAACTGTGGAAGTGTCCTCTTTTTCTTTCCTTGTATAATGACATATTGGACATATCAGATACTCCTCTTTTTTACTCATGGGTGATCCGCAACGTGGGCATAATTTTTTCTCTGGCATTTTATCACCTAACAATAATAATATGGGGTCAATAATATTTAAATGGTTTTGACAATCTAAAAAATTGGATGATTTTTTAGGTATAATAAAAACATCAGTAAAAAATAAAATAATATACAATAAATTGAAATAAAATACATATTTAATTAATAATAAAATTAAATCAAAGCAATTAATTGTTTAATTGCTTCGTTGAGAGAATCAATAAATGTTTGTATTATAGCCTTGCATCTATTTTTATCGTCAAATTTTTTGCAATCAATAGATTTTGCATATTCTTCTATTTCTTTACCATATTTTTGAAGATATTTTTTATCATTCTCTGGATCGGGCGGTGCCCATTCATTATATTCTCGAATTTCTGCTAGTATATTGAATAGGTAGGTATTAAGCATATCACAATTGTCATGACTATGTGCCCTTATTTCTTTAACGCTTCTGAGACCATGAAGTTTGATCCAATTTATATATTCAAATTCATCCTCTTCTTTTTCTTCAGGTTTTTCTTTTGTAACGACACCTTTTTCTTGTTTAGAAGTAGTAATCTCCATTTCAGTTATTTTCCGATCAGATGACTTAATCTTATCATCTTTGGGTAGTGATTCTTTAAATAAGACGGGTGCTTTATGGGAAGTCTCAACGGAAACTTGATCAGTTGATTTCTGCAATAATTCATCAGAGGTTGTCTGTGAATAAGGAATAGTTGAAGAAGGCTGGGTTACAGAGCTAGTTTGTATTGATTTATGGTTAATGGGCTGTAATGTAGAAGTTTCTTGATTGGGTATTTCAGATTTAGCATGAGAATAAGGCTGAGTACCGGAATCTATCATAGTTTCTTGTTGAATCGTTTTTTGTGGCATTGTTTGTGTTGTATATTTAACAGGTTCGATCGTTTTTGATGAGGGTGCTTTATCCTCTCCAGTAGGAAATTTAAATCCACATCTAAGACAAAATTTATTTTTCATTGCATTTAGTGTATTGCATCTGGGACATTTCTTTTGTCCTGTTTGTATTTCTTGTTTCTTGGATATTACACTTTTCTGTCTAAGGTCATAACGACAATATCTACAAAAGTTCCATGTTTTTTCAACTTTTCTACCACATGAAGGACATTTCATTAACAACTATCACCTAATAAAATATCTTCATTGATAATTTAAGTGTTTGAACCTAATAAATGTTGATATTTTTTAAACTAATAAGAATAAATCATTTGAAACTAAAAAAACAATTTTAAAAATTATTGAACCAATTTTATAACAATATAAAATTATTCAAGAAAGAAGAGAAGATATCAATAGAAATATTCCTTTTAAAAAATTCATCCAGAAAAAATTGTCATTATTGAGAGATATGACCATTAGATGAAATAATAATATAATGAAATTGGGAATTAAAAAAGGTAATTACCAAGAAAAAAGAATTAAAACCTAAAAAATTTGAGAATAAAAAGTCTATACCATAAAATCTCAATAAAAGTTAAGAAATATAAATTAAAGATTCCAATAAATAATCGTGAAAAGAATTGTTAAAGGTATTTATTAGTATTTAAAAAATAGGCGACAAGAATGACCGATGATTTAAAAGATAGGATAAATAAGATAGAATTAACAAAAGAAGTAAGAACATTAGTAATTAAAGCATTAGGAGCATATAAAAGAGGAGAAATTAATGAGGCAGCACTATATTATGAGGAGGCAGCTAAATTATCAGAAAAATTAGGACATAATAATTTGGCAGAACAATACAGAGCAAGAGTTCAATCATTGAAAAATAAAGATAGAACAATAGAACAGAAAATAAGTGAAAAAGAAGAAAAAAGCATAAATATGCTAAGCAAGGCGGAGGAACATATAAAAAAAGGAGAATTTGGGAAAGCTGCAAAAATTTTTGAAGAAGCAGCGGAAATTGCACCTATTGATAGAGCCGCAGAATATAGAAGAGAAGCAAATGAACTATATAAAAAGGAACGTGAAATGGAAGCTATTAGAAATACTATCAAATTAAAGGAAGAATCCAAGAAAAAATATGCAGAACTATTAGAAAAAATTAAGACTAATATCGATAATGGAAATATTGACGCTGCGGTTACTTATATTGAAAAAGCTATTGCAATAGCCAAGGAACTTGGAAAAGAGGACGCCGTAGAAAAATTAAGACAAGAAGCCTTAAATCTAAAAAGGCAACAAATAAAGAAAAAAGAAGAAGTAACAAAAGAAAAGAAAGGAGATGATGACCGGGGCTCTATTGTAGAGGAATATACCAATACGTTATCTAAATTAAAGGATGCACTCACATCTAATGATTTTAAAAATGCATTTAAATTATATCTAAAAGCAGGAGAACTTGCACTTCAGATGGGGGAACCTGATAGAGCAGAATTATATAGAAAACAAGCCGAAGAATTAAAGGAAAAAGTGAAGCAACAAGAAGAAAAAGAAAAATTACTTAAAAGAAAACAAGAGCTGGAAGATAAAATAAAGAAACTTAATGAAAAAGTCCAATATGATGAGCTTATAATATATTACACTGAATTAATTGCGACCTTGATAGACCTAAATGAACCAGAAGATGAGGTCAATAAATATAAGAATAAAATAGAGCAATTAAAACTTGTAAAAAAGCGGTCAGAACTCGAAGAACAAGCAAAAAAAGCTGTTGATGAGAAAAATTTTGAAGGAGCACTCCAATTATTTAAAGAAGCAGCTAAGATATCGTTAAAAATCGGTGATAATTATACATATTCCACTGAAATTGAAAAAATAAAAGCAAAAGTTGAGGAAGTTTCAACCCATAGAGAATTAATTGACGAAAGATCAATTGCCATTGCTAATGCCAAACGATACTTAGAAGAAGGTAAATATGATGAAGCTATAAATGAATATAAAAAAGCAGCTCAAATTTCAGAACAACTTGGAGAAGTTGAAATCGCACAATCCTATCGTGAGACCGCAAAACGACTGGATAAAGATCGTGAAATAATTGAGGAAAAAAATAAATTTATAAAAGATGCAGAACAAGCCATTAAAGAAAAGAATTATCAACTTGCTAGTGATTATTTCAATCAAGTCGCTAAATTTTGTGAAAAATTAAGTGAGATGAAAGAAGCCGAAAAATATAGAAAAAAAGCCCAAATAATTTTAGAACTATCAAAAATTGAATAACCAACTAAATATATAATGTCATTTTTATGATATAATTAATTATAAATAAATAAAATAGATTGGTATAAAAATTTGATATAAGAATTGAATAAATCATTAAATTAATATTAGTTTAATATATCATCTATTTTTTATAAGGTTCTCATCAGCATATGCTGCGTATATCTCGCCAAAATATAGTCTATGACTACATATACTACCTGATTCTGCAGTATGAATTATTTTACATTCATAAGAGATCATAGCCTCTTCTATTATTGGTACTGAAATATTTTTTGAATCAACAAGAGTGATTCCCGCTTTTTTTACTTTATCAGTATTTCTACCAGAATATGAACCAGCAATTGAAACTGCATTCTCGATTTCTGGAGAAGGTACATTCAAAGTAAACTCAGGAACTTCATTTAATAAGGTATAAGTATATCTTGATGGAGCTACGGCTATTGTACAAATTGGATAGCCCCACAATTCTCCAATGCTTTTCCATGCCAGAGCCATTATATTGACTTTACCATCCTTACCCTTTGAGACTAAAATACAATCCTTTTTTGCTGTGATGTCTGCAAAATCATATGGATCTATCTTAATTTTTTTCATAATCAAACCACCAGGATTTATTTAATTCATCTTTAAAATAATTCAAAATAATCCAATTTATGTTGTCGTTTACGGATATTAAAACAACTTATAGATCGAATAATAATTACTATTTCCAAATTTAATAATAATGTGTCATTTTAATAATTTTTCTGTTCAAATAAAATAAGGTAATAATATATTGGATATATTTAGTAAATAAAAAATGTTTAAATAAAGAATATAATAAGTTTTCGTTATTTCATTGATTATTTTTTTCCGATTTTTTATTTATCTCAATGTTTATTTTTTATTTTCTGCATTTTCTTTATTATAATCTTCCCTTTTTTTATAAAATGGTGAATTTTTTGAGATCCAGCGTGGTATAATTGTCATGAATTTAAGGGGACCGAGCATACTGTTAAATAATTCCCAATCCTGATCATCCAGTGCAGATAAGAAACACATTAGCAAGATAAAAATAGATAGATTTACAACGATTCCTAATAGAAACCCAGTAGGTATTCCATTCCAAAATGTATTATAAGGATATACATAATTCTCAATTATGTATGAAGTAATATTAGCTGCTGCCACACTAAGAAAACCCTTAATGAGTATCATAAGATAAAATTTTGAAGTTTTGTTGGTATATTTGGGTAAATATTTGAACATTAGGGGCAAAATAATTAGAGTTGGAATCATTAGCCCAAGTGGGCCCGCTAATAAGACTAAATATTTATTTCCAAGCCCAGTAAAGAGAATAATTAATAAAGGAGTTATTATAAAAGCTGTAATTATTAATATAAAAATATAGATAAACGCTTTTTTAGCCAACCCAAGCCCAATCATCATAGATGCTATTAAAAATACAAGCCCAATAAAAGTTGTGGCAAATGATAATAAAATAAATGGTACATATCCCGGCAGATACTCTGCTGTATGGAATAGCTCTAAAATTGGATGCGCCAACCCGACATAAAAAACAAGAAGCGTTATACTTACATTAAAACCCGTTTTATAACATTGACTCACTAATTTATCAATTAAAGTTTGATTCTTCATTGCTTTAGCTTCTGCTACGGCAGGTATTTGAGGCCAACCATAAAAACTTATAGCTCCAGCAACAGCTGCATATCCAATAACAATCGCAGAGATCCCGACTACAGGATCATTTGGACCAAAAAACATTTGATAATACATTGTCTGTATCCAGAAAATCGATCCACTAAGGATTAATTGAGGAATAGTACAATATAACCCATAGCTGCTTATTCTCTTAGGAATTTCAAAAGATTTGGGCAATTTATATATATTTAAGACTCCATATGGAAATAATTTGTGTCCATATATCAACGCAGCTATGATCTGTGATAAGGGTAAAGTAAATACTTGTGCAAGAAATGTTATTCTGTTATAAGGATAAGGTATATAATAAATTGACAATGCCATACTAACTCCCCCAATTATACTGACCAAATTTATTATACCAATCGTCTTAAATTTTTGTAATCCTGCCAAATTTCCTATTAAATTATCCCTAAAAAAAACCATAAAAAGAGAAATACCTACAAATAGGAAAATTAATGCATATGTTTCGGACATATTTAAATAGAAAATCAGAGACATGAGAGAAAATATGATAAACATTCCAAGTCCAAAAAGATTCGTAGCTAATGAGCTTCCTTTTGCATATTCAAGAGCAGAATCTTTTGAGTCCACAAGTTTCTCAGCAATAAATTTTGAAATTGATTGATTAATTCCACCAGATATTGCACCCAAAATTATTATCATTGAATTGGCAGTACCTAAAATTGCATATCCAGAAGCACCAATCCCAATATCAGGTCTTGACACAAATATAGTCGTCAACCAGCCAAATAATCCCACAATCATTCCAGTTATAATTAAAGTAGTACCCCCAGTTATCATATTTTTTACTGCTTGATCCTCATGATCTATAGTATCCACAGACTCGCTTTCGTTGGCTTTTGAATCGGATGGATTTGAAATATTCATAATCATAAAATATTTTATTAGTAATAAAAAGATATTGAAAATTTTTAAGTCTGATAACCATTAAATCCACTTTTTAATTTACTAAATAGATTGATCTTAAAGTTTTTATTTTGCTTAAAATAATCAAAAATTTTAATTAATTTCAATGAAATATAACAACGATTATATTTCCCTATATTATATTTTTAATAATTTGAATTATTTTAATCTCAAATGTTTAACATTTCTTTTATGATATTTTAGAAAAGATTTAAAAAAGATTTGATAATAGGAGTGAAAAAATTGGAGTTTAGAGTCTGCTAAATAAAGTTAGAATAAGGCTAAATAAAATTAAAATAAGACTAAGTATAATTAGATAATATTAAAATTACATTAAATAAATTTAGATCAATGATAAATGATATAACAATAATAAATAAAATTAAATTTATTTAAACATAATTACAGAATTCGGTTCTTTCAATAATATCGTCTTGTATTTTTTTACCTAATCTCGTGAAATAAGCGGCGTATCCTGAGACTCTAACGATTAGATCTTCATAATTTTCTGGATGTAATTGTGCATCACGAAGTATTTGAGAATCGATTATATTAAATTGGACATGATAACCGCCCATATCGAAATAAGATAGAATTAAAGTTTCGAGAGATTTAATACCTTTTTCAGAGTTAAGGAAATAACCTGGAAATTTCATATTTAAGGAATTTCCGAAGCCAATTTTAGTATGATCGAGTTTGGCAAGAGAGTTGAGTGTAGCGGTTGGGCCATTTTTTTCAGCACCATTAGAGGGTGAAATGCTA
>CAZYEE010000136.1:0-1823 GCA_964646355.1 uncultured archaeon
ACACCTCAAGATACTGTTGCACCAAATCCAGTTTCGATTATAAGTGTAACCCCTGTTGCGACTGGAAATCAATTAATAATAACATGGACATCGAGTAATTCTTCTGATGTAGAAGGTTATAATTTATATAATGCGACAAGTGAGTTCGGACCATATACTCTACTTATTTCTACACCAAAAACCCAGACATCTTATACGCATTCGGGTTTAATTGATGGACAGGTTTATTGGTATAAAGTAGCACCAATTGACGAGGTACCAAATGAGGGACAGAACTCAACTGCAGTAAATGGAACACCTCAAGATACTGTACCACCTGCACAAGTCACTGGACTGGTAGTAACTAATCCAACAACTGGTAAAACATTAGACCTATCTTGGAACGCTGTTTCCGATCCAGATTTAGCTGGTTATAGAATTTATAGACGAAATTCTACTAGTAATTATTCATTATTGACCACAGTTGCTGCCTCTGATAATTTCTATAAGGATACAACAGTAATTGATAATATATTGTATTATTATAAAGTTGCAGCAATAGATGAAGTACCTAATGAGGGTGCAAATTCCACTGAAGTAGGTGCAGTACCTTCTAATGAGATACCTCCTGCTAAAGTAAGAGATTTGACAGTTACCGGTATAAATGATACAGCATTAAGATTACAATGGGCTGTTAATACGGAACCTGATTTGAAATTATATAGAATTTATAGAAGTACTTCGTCTGGATTCACTCCTGGTCCATCTAATAATATAGCTAATGTTACTGTTCCTTATTATAATGATACTGGCCTTACTACCTTACAAAATTATTATTATCGTGTTTCAGCTGTTGATATTGCTGAACTTGAGGGTGCATTTTCCGACCAAAAGGTAGGAGTTCCCGGTGCAACCCTCTTAAATAAAACAGATAATATTTCTGTTATTGTTATAACTACTGGTAATTCGTTAAATATAACATGGAATGCTATTTCGGGCGCTGCCTATTATAAGATTTATAGATATACAGTTTCTGGAACATTACCAAGTCCTTCAAATCTATTAGATACTACAACTAACACCTATTATATTGATACTGGGCTCATAGATGGTAATACATATTATTACCGCGTTTCTGGAGTATCTAGCGAAGATATTGAAGGATACTTCTCAGATGAAGTAAATGGTACACCTTCAGATACAGTACCTCCCGCACAAATTGTGAATGTAATAGTAACAAACCCAGGAACGGGTAATAAATTAACAATTACTTGGAATGCAAGCGATGCACCAGATTTCGTGCATTATCTATTATATAGGAATTCAACGGTAGAGAATTGGGCACTGATAGCATCACCAACGACTAATTCCTACACGGATACTGGACTGGTAGACGGAAGGACATATTATTATAAAGTGGCAGCGGTGGACGATGGAGGCCCAGTCCAGAATGTGGGTCAGAATTCCACTATAGTAAATGGAACACCGACAGACATAACACCACCTCCACAGATCACGTGGAGTGCCAATCCGATTAAAGTCATACCGGAAGGTAAAGCGTTGAACATCACTTGGAACCCAAGCACTGCTTCAGATTTCAAGGAATATAAATTATATAGAAATAGTACGACCGAGGATTGGATATTACTCGATAACTTAACAGTCAATCATTATCTAGACACAGGATTGATCAACGGAATGACCTATTGGTATAAGGTTTCAGCGGTAGATGAAGTACCGAATTACGGACTGAATTCAACGGTAGTGAAAGGAGTACCTCAAGACTCAATAGCTCCTGCAGCAGTTACTGGACTAACAGTCCATGTCATACCAACTGGAAATAC
>CAZYEE010000136.1:1923-10107 GCA_964646355.1 uncultured archaeon
CCTACAGGAAATGCGCTCAATCTACAATGGGATAATTTGAGCCAAATAGTATCCGATGTTGTAGGATATAATATCTATCGATCAACAAGTCCAGGAATAACCGCTGATCCGACTTATTATATAGATTCGACCAGTAATATCTATTATAACGATACTGGTCTAACAGATAATGTGACATATTATTATCTGATTACAGCATATGACGAGGTACCAAATGAGGGTAATGCGTCCAGCATAGTAAATGGTACACCTTCAGATAAAGTACCTCCACAACAAATAGTAAACGCTATCGTTAGCGATTCTGGAATAGGTAACACTCTAGTAATTTCATGGAATGCAAGTGAGGCATCAGATCTTGCGTATTATCTACTTTATAGAAATTCAACAGTAGAGAATTGGGCACTGATAGCATCACCAACGACTAATTCCTACACGGATACTGGACTGGTAGACGGAAGGACATATTATTATAAAGTGGCAGCGGTGGACGATGGAGGCCCAGTCCAGAATGTGGGTCAGAACTCGACCGCTACAAGTGGAATTCCAACTGATATAACACCACCACCAAAAATCACATGGAGTGCCAATCCGATTAAAGTCATACCAGAAGGAAATGCATTAAATATCACTTGGAATCCAAGCACAGCTTCTGATTTCCAGGAATATTGGATATATAGAAATAGTACAGCAGAAAATTGGACATTGATTGCAACTACAAATATTTCAACCTATTTGGATACAGGATTAACAAATGGTATAACATATTGGTATAAGATATCTGCGGTAGATGAAGTACTCAATGCAGGTACAAATTCAACAGCAAAAAGTGCAATACCAAAAGACACAATACCCCCAAGTGCAATCACTACATTAACAGTCACAGTAGTTCCGACTGGAAATACCTTAAATATTTCTTGGAACTATGTATCAGATTCCGATATGTATGAATACAGAATCTATAGAAGTACAGTAGCAGGGTTTACACCATCCTCTGAAAACAATATTGCTAATGTATCACATCCCACATTATATTATGTAGATACAGGACTTACTGATGGTATAACTTATTATTATAAAGTAATCTCAGTAGATGATGACAATAATTATTTACCACCAACCACCCAGAAGAGTGGAAAACCAAGCGATACAGTACCGCCTCTACAGCCTGAGAATTTCACAGTAACAAATATTAATGGTAGTTTATATCTGGAATGGACAGCTGCACAAGAAGATGATTTTGTAAAATACGAGATTTGGAGAAATGGATCCTTTATTCTGGTACAAACTATATATAATAAGACACAGAACTATTGGTTAGATTCAAGCGATAATTTAATTGATGGTATAGCTTATTATTATGAGATCCGAGTATATGATGAAGTCGGTTATAATTCAACTGCTCCACCTAAATATTCACCAATAATAGTACCTACTGGTGATAATAAACCACCAGCTAATGTGACAACCTTATCAGCCATAAATATACTCGGTGGATATGTAAGGCTAACATGGGCATCTCCTGGAACTTATGATATCAAATACTATAATATATATAGATCAACAGTATCCGGATTTACACCAAATGCATCAAATCTCATCGGCAATACTACTGAAACTGTATATTATGATTATTCATCCAATCTAAATGGCACTGGAATTACATATTATTATCAAGTAAGGGCGGTCGATGAGAATGGTAATATGGCAACAGGTGGAAATGAAGCGAGTGTTAGTGTAATTGATACAGTAAGACCTAGTTCTGTGCTCTCATTTAAAGTATTAGCGCAATCTGATGGTTCAATGAAATTGGTCTGGACAGCATCTACTCCTGCTGATTTCTATAGATACAATATCTATAGATATGAAGGATACAACCCCAGTTTCATAACTGATTCATCTACTTTAATTTATAGTATTTATGATAATAATACATTATATTATATCGATAGTCAAGCAAATCTGGTAGATGGATTACTTTATTCCTACAAGATTGCAGTAGCAGATGAAGTAGGAGACTCAACTACAAGATTTGCATTTAACTCAACTTCAGGCGATACAGTTGCACCTTCAAATGTAACAAATGGAAATGCTTATAATGAAGGAACTGGTGATATATTAATCTTAAATTGGAGTATTAACCCAGAAAATGATGTAGATCATTATAACATTTATCGAAGCACTATTTCTGGATTTGTGCCAGATCAGAGTAATTTGATAGCTCAAACATCTTATAATTATTATAATGATACTGGACTGACAGAATATACCACTTATTACTATAGAGTCACTGCAGTAGATGAGGTAGGAAATGAAGGAAATCCATGTGCTGAATTTAATGGTACACCAGTTGATATTAAACCTCCAGGTCCTCCAACTCTTATACCACAACCAGTCATAGGAAGACTTGTCATTATATTAATTCAAAAGCCAGCAGACTTGGATGTAGAATATTATAACATTTATAGATCTAATATAAGCGATTCAGGACCTTGGGTATTAATCGCTGCAAATTACAGTTCTGCAGGTGAAATAACCAGTTATCCAGACCCAGATTTACCCATCGGGACCTATTATTATTATGCAGTAGCACTTGATGAAAAATATCAGCAATCAGAACCTTCTAATATTATTAATAATACAATTGTACTTGCTGCACCTTTATGGTCATCCATAAGCGATAATGGAAATGGAGATATATCTCTTCAATGGACTGACAATCTAACTAATCCTGACGCTTTCATAACCGGCTATAAGATATATAGAAAGCTCTTTAATGATACCACATTTACTTATGTAGGCTATGTTTCTCACACCTTGGGTATTACATCGTATAGTTTTGTAGATTACGGAGTACCCGACGGAAACTGGTCTTATTATGTGACAACTATTGATAGATACTTAAAAGAGAGTCCTTATTCAAAACCGATTTACGTGTTAATCAATGATACAATCAGTCCTGGAGCACCAACTAATCTTTTAAGAGTCAGTCCTGATGGCAGTGAAAATATAACAATTTCATGGATTTCACCTACTGATAATAACTATGGTGCAGATGTAGCTTATTATGAGATCTATATTTTACCGAGAAACTTCTCCAGCATTTCTGGATTAACAGCAAATGCAACGATTATGGGCAGAACTAATAACACCTATACATTCTATAATGTATCTGATGGGTTCTATTATATTGTCTGTATTGCATATGACGAGAAAAACCATTCAAGCATATTCTCAAATATGATAACTTTAACTGTAGATACTACAGACCCAATAATTTATACTTCAACAATCCAATACAAGAGAACTGATGTAGCAGCTGGCAATCCAGTGATCGTAAATATATCGGTTTATGATAGAGGTGGTATTCAGAGAGTTTATATAACCTATGTAGTTAATGGTAAAGATATGCGAATTGTTGATATGACACTTGTAAGGCAGTTTTCAAATGGCACACAAGTATGGAGAGGTGAAATACCCGGTCAAGCAGCAGGCTCAATAATAAACTTTACAATTACTGTTGTCGATAAATATGGACACATTCAGACCAGCGGATCTTTTGTATACAATGTTGTAGGTGAGAAATTCCCAACTTATATAATCATAATAATTGTGGTTGCTGCAGTTGGTGCGGTTGCTGCAGTCATCACGATCACAAGATTGACAACAAAAGAAAAGAAAAAGGAATATGTAGCAGAAGAATTACTACCTCTACCTATCTAATATCCTAATTTTTATCTTTATTTCTATTTCTTATAGATATACCGATTTTTTACGTATTTTCCATTAACTTTTATTAACCTAATTTTATTTTATTAATCTTTTTAAAAAAATATATTATTTTTTTAATCTTTAAAAAAAGATTGTATTGGATAAAGTTATTAAATATAAAGTTATTAAATATAAATTTGATTTATTTCAATATGGAAAATGAATTATAAAATTTTAATTTCTAAAAATAAAAAATTTTAATTATTTTTTATCTAATATATTATTGATATAATAAATAAAAGTGATTAAAATGGTTGAAATTGTATCCGGAGAAAGTCTAGGAGTTACAGTACAATTAAATCCCAACGAGGTAGAAGATAATGAAATACTTTTATCAGACCACTGTTTAATAACACCAAAATCTTTTAGATTCAGAGTTTTAGGCAATAAAACTTTAAACTTTAAATATAGAGGACGAATTTGGCTATTAAAGGGAAAAATTTTGTTTAAGGGTTATGAAATAACCTCGTTTTATTTACAACCAGAAATCTCAAATTCAAATAGATTAAAACCGATCTGTAATTTGGACTTTTCAAATCCGATTGTTATTGAAATCCCAATAGATGATATTGATGATGTAATTGTTGGACACGATGATATCTTTAGAAAGAAATATTTAATTCACCCAAAACTTATAATAACTTATGACTTAAATGGACGTTATGAAACCTTATATGTATTTTTCACTGAAGACGATTTAACCATCAATTCTGATAATCTGAACAAAAGATTAATAAAATGGCGGGATGAGTTAAAAAAACAAATTCCACCAAAATTAAGTGAGAAACCCATCGAAATAATGGATGAGTCCGAAGTAATTTCCGAAATAACTGACCTTTTATTAGAAGAAGATGAGGATGAGATTAAAGAACTGCCAGCTGCACCACCCGCAAAAATACCAGAACCAACTCAAACCCCTATAATTTCTGAAACTAATGAGATCAAAACTCCTAAAACTGGAACAATAAACCCACCTTCAGTAAATGTCGAAATATCTAAACCTATTCCTATTGCATCTCCAATTGAGGAGAAAAAACGTGAAAAACCAAAAATTGGCAAGGTTACCATAGAAATTGAAGAAGAACCAACTAGACCTAAACCCAAACAAATTTCTCCTGTATTAATTCCAAAAAAAGAGGTAAAAAAAGAACCAGAAGATGTAAATGTTCTATATGAAGTTCTAAAACCTTCTGAATCAATTGATGATACTTTTACTGAATTAATTGATGTTAGACCCGATTCTTCCATTAACAGATGCAAAAAATGCGGTTGGATTATTCGATATGATCAGTTAAAATGCCCAAGATGCGGAGCTGATACCCTATACTAAAATTTCTAAGAATCTTATTGTAATAATTTAATGTATTTCACTAAAAATCTTCAATCTCTTATCTAAAATTTAAATTGAAATCATAATAAACAATGATTAATTCAACCTCCAATAAAACATAATTCAATAAAAAAATAATTACTATACTAACAAACTAATCTTTTCTATTTATTAAGAAAAATGAATCATCAATTTAATAAAATCTGTAAAATCAATTTTTCTGAAATAAAAGATAATAAGTACAATTTTTCAAAATAAATGAAGTGTGTTAAAATGTTAAGCAAGAAGGAAAAAGATGTATTATATGCAGTAATGGAAAGCGCTGACGAAGGTATATTACCTGAAGATATTGCAAAAGAATTAAAAATACCGCTTGAAGAAGTCGAGAAAATTCTAGATAAACTCGAAAAAAAAGGTTTTTTATATTCACAAGATGAAGAAGATTAGAAATAAAATCATTTGGTTTAATATATAATACTTAAAACCATAAATATATTAAGAAACCATATGTTTTTAAAATTAAAATTTAAATCATCAATATATTTAGGTAATTCAAATTATTTACAATCAAATTTAATTGAGTGAAATCATCTACAATCAAATTTAATCAATCATAATCATAATCATAAATGATCCTTTAATAATCAAGTGATATCATTAATAATTAATTATTGTCGATTCAAATTTTATTTCAATAAATTCTTATTATAATTTCAAATTATTATATATTAAAAAGTAGAACTAGACCAAAAATGACAGATTTTAGTAATGAAATTATTCGAAAAAATTTAATTGGGACTTCAGTTTTTAAAAATGAAGAGACTTTGTTACTGGACTATGTCCCTCCACATCTCCCACGCAGGGAAGAAGAATTGGCTAGGTTAAGCAGAGATTACAAACCCTTATTGATGGAAAAAGGTGCTTTTAGTATCAATGTCGTTATTACAGGCCCTGCCGGAGTTGGTAAAACATCACTGGCTCGGTTATTTGGTAAAGGGTTTAGGGATGCGGTTAAACCCTACAAAGAGATATTATATTTTTATTTTAATTGTTATTCTTTTCGAACAAAAAGTGCTATTTTAAGAGAAATTACCGGAAAGCATTTTGGAATATCAAGTCGAGGTTTATCCGATAATGAATTATTAACCCAGATTTTTAATAGACTTAAAAGAGACAATAAAAGTATGCTTTTGATATTGGACGAAGCATTTTTACTGGGTGGAGATGCAATACTAAGCCTTATTCATTCTTACGAAAGCTACGGGTTTGGATACTCACCAATTTCAATGATAATTATCTCGCGTCCAGAAGAATATAAATCCCTTCTTAGTATGCAATTAAAAGGAAAAGTCACGGATCTAATCCAATTAGAAGCTTATGATCGAGATGATTTTAAGGAAATTATTGACTACAGGACCGAATTGGCTTTTAATCCGGGTGTTGTTTCAGATGAAATTAAAGAATTGATCATTGATATAGTTTCAGAAACAAAAAATGCTCGCCACATGATTGAAATTCTATACCAATGCGGAAAACATGCTGATATGGAAAATAAAGATGTAATAACTGCCGAAATGGTACGCGCAGCTAAAAGTAGAGTATATCCTGAACTTAGACCTGAAATGCTTGGAAATTTAAAAGATCAAGAATTAATCACTGCTCTTGCAATCGCTAAAAGACTCAAACACAGAGGCATCATCTCAACAACTATTTCTGAGGCTTATGATTACTATAAATTTACTTGTGAAGAATTTGATGAGGAAATTCTCTCCTTAAGTTCATTCAGAGTCCATATTGATTCTCTTGTTAAATATGGCATAATAAATAAAGTAATTAAACATATTGGTAGAGGTAAAAGAGGTAGACGTAGCAGAATAACTTTGTTTGATATTCCCGCAAAAGTTCTAGAAGATAGAATATATGAGCTCCTCAAGTCTAGAAGGAAAAAAGAATAGCATTCAAAATATCCAAATCTTTTCCCAAATCTTACTGAATTCCCTTTTTATATAGATTAATAAACTATCTATTCTACCATTTTTTAACTTTTATACTTTAACTACTTTTAATTTTGAATAAAATAGATTTAATATGGATTGAATAAATACCCTAAAAGAGAATTAAGTAAATAAGCCAAATCTAAATAAAATCTAAATAAAATCTAAATACAATTCAAATTTTTTTAATTCTAACGAATTTAATCATTTAATTTTATTCTATTTATTTAATTTTATTCTATTTAAAAAATTCATCTAACCTTTTAATTTTTGGAAATGGAAGTTTTCCAGTAGTCCATATCTTAATCAAGTCATTTGTATCACCTAAAAATCTTCTTGGGCTCTCACAGATTAATGTACCTTTCAATCCGATATCTTTTAATGCTATCATAACAGTATCAATAGGAAACAATGATTTTCTAAAGGATATATGTTTTATTTCACCATTATTATTACGCTTCATTCCTGAAATATGCATATGCCAGTAAAAATTACCCAAATTCTTTTCAATTTTGTCGATTAACCAAATGATTTTACTATATGTAATAAATGATGGGTTTCTTGCATATAAATGTGCCCAATCTACGCAGATATAACATCCGATCTCTTTCGCAATTTCTAAAAGTTCATCTATATTACCAATTACTGAATATTTGCCTGGTATCTCAAGATATATTCTATCCATCCTTAAATATTTTTCAACCTCCGATATATCCACCAATTTTTTCAAATTCTTAATGCACGTTTTTATTGACTCATGACTACTTCTCTGCTGATAATAGCCTGTATGTACTACAACCCTCGTTCCTAATATATCTGCAATTTTCATAGATTCCAAAATATGAACAATCGACATGTTTACTATCTGTTGATTATGACTTGCAAAATTAATATAATAACTGGCATGAACGCTTATTGATACATCATATTCCGAAGCTTTCCTCTTCAGATTCGAAATTACAGCAGTTGGTGGATATGATTTTGGACCCCTAACATTTAATAACTCCATTTCAAGAGCTTTAAAACCATTCTTTTTACAAAGTTCTAATAATTCTAAATACTTTTTCTCATACTCTTCAGTAGTAATTCCAG
>CAZYEE010000137.1:0-3930 GCA_964646355.1 uncultured archaeon
CGAAAAATCTTTCTAAAGATTTTCTAAAATTATCTAACTAAATAATTTCCAAAATATCTTTCTAAAAATATTTAAAATAAAGGAAATTTAATTATACATTCGGAAATATCATATTTTTCAATTTTTCTATCATCAAAATGCCTTGGATTTCATCTTCAAAAAATGGAACAGCTTTAATTGGATATTTTTGGAAAATAATTTTGATTTTTTCAAAATTTTTTTCTTGCTGAGCACGTTTTTTTAGACAGAAACTACAGGTAGTATCTTTCGGAAAAAATTTATTTACAAAAATCCCTCCAATTGGGATTTGAAATTCATTCAGACTATTAATTAAACGCTGTGTTTCGTTAATGCTCAATATTTCAGGGATCATTACGACCAAAAATTTTGAAGTTTTTTCATTTGAAAGAACATTTTGAGTCTCCTCTGACCATTGTTTGGCTATTTCAAGAAATTCTGAGATATCCTTTTTATCTCCTGATTTTCGTCTTCTAAAGAAGCTTGAAATTTTATCAACAAATGAGCCCAATGCATTTCGTATTCTTATTAACTTAATAGCAGTCTTTCCTAAGAAATCAGGAAAACTTAATAATTTTAGAGTATGTCCTGTAGGTGCGGTATCTACAATAATAACATCCCAATCCTCGTTATTAAACCTTCTAATAATGTTTAATAGACCAAAACCTTCATTAGCTCCTGGAAATTCTTCAAATTCCTCTCCTAATAATAATTTTAATTCGGGATAATCCTCTAAATAATGATTATATTCGTCTAAAACTTTTTTCGGGTCCGTTTCAAGGGCATATAGATTGTCATAGCCCTTTATTTCTGTGATGTCCCCACCAAGAATTGATTTCTGGTTAAAAACATCAGATAATGAATGAGCTGGATCACTTGATGTAATCAAAGTTTTTAATCCTAATTCTGAACATTTAATTGCGGTAGCAGAAGCTATTGAAGTCTTACCTACTCCACCTTTACCTCCAAAAAGTACGAGATGCTTATTCTTCTCTTCCAAAAATTCTAATAATTCCTTCATTTATATCTATCAGTCCATTTTTAAAATTTTTAAAGTAACTATTTTAGATCTATAAAATATATATTTTTATTTTTTTCAAAATGCGTTATTGTATAATTGTTTCAATAATTACATCTAGAGGTTAATAAAAATGTCAGTTCCATTTGGATTATACGAAACGTTAATTGGAATAGTTTTTTTAATAATGATTCCCGCGATGTTATATGTAGCAAGAGATTGTTTTAAGAAATACAAAAATAAAGTAGACGGATATTCTGCAATATTAACATCTATTGCTGTCTGTTTTATGGGAGTATATTTTATTGTAGAGGGTATTAATTGTTATATATATTCTAATTCTTTGATGGCTTCCGGTCTGGATAAAGAAGCTCTAGAATATGCTCTCTCACATCTGATTCTACCTTATCCTACTTCTACATTTGTTTTGTATTTAATTCCTATGATCTTCCTATTTATGGCTGCTTATATGGGAAAGGAATTAATAGAGAAAAAATTTGTAGATGAAAAAGTTATTGAAGAAAAATTAAAAGTAAAAGTGGATAAGCGAGATCTGGAAGTTTCAAGGAAGACATTTCATATTACCATTATTGCAGTTATTGTCTGTTATTTGTTTTTAGGGAAAATAATAACAAATTCAATTTATAATTTTATAGTAAGCAGCACTCAAGAAGCTTATGAATCTGGTGAAAGTCCAATACCATGGCAGGAAGTAAATTTTTCTCAAGTGTTTTCTCAATATGCAATGTCCAGATTTCTTATTGTTTTTATAGTAGCAATTGTTTGTATTTTATTAACTTTCACAGATTTTGTAAGATTATATTTCTATAGATTCTATCCAATTAAAATGGTGACAAAGACTTATAGAGAACGAGAAAAAACAAGTTTAGGCCCGCATGTATATTTTGTTTTTGGAATATTATTTGTGGGAATGTTTTTACCAGCACAACCTGCAATGATTACTATTGCAATTTCGGGATTAGGAGATGCTTTTGCTACCATTGTTGGAGTTACTTTTGGAAAACATAAATATAAAGAAGGCTCAAGTAAAACGTGGGAAGGAGGAGTTGGAGGTTTTGTATCTTCCTTCGTTTTTGGACTTTTAAGTTATTTCCTTTTAATGACTACATATGGTGGCACTATTCTAAAAGGTATTTTAATTTCATTTGCAGGAGCTGCTATATTCTTATTAATAGACTATTACAGCCCTCCATTAGAAGTTTCAGACAATATTTTAAATCCATTAGTAATAGGAATAGCAACGTATTTTCTCTATCTTTTACCTATTTAATGAAAATAATGAACCTAGCATTACAATAAAAAACTCTATATTAAACTAATAATTGGTGAATTTAGATGGTCTTAATTCCTAATTATGGATTTTATACAATAGGTGTTGGTATTGAACTGATAATTTTAGCACCACTTATATTTTATATGGGTAAAAAGGTAATCAAAGAAAATAAGACAGGTGGCTGGACACCATATCTTTTAGGTGTAGTGATCATTTTTTTCGGTGCAAAATTAATTAGTGAAGGAATATTAATTCATTTAAAAACCGTTTCTTATATTTCAATGGGGACCGAAAGCGCTTATGTTGATGCCCTAAAATATGCATTAACTCATGGTACTTTTCCCTACCCTATTGGATGTTTTGTTTTGTATTTCACTTCTTTCATTTTCATATTTTTCGGCCTTTATTATATTAAAGAAAAATATTTCTCCAAACAATATGATACAAATGAAAAAATAGAAGAGAAAAAAAATATAAGAGTTCACTTCCTCGACCTGGAGATTTCCCGAAAATTATTCCATATTTGTATCATCGCTGTTTTAATTGGCTATTTAATGCTGGGAGAACTCATTGGAATGGGAGTTTATAATTCTACCGTTTCATTATATAGTAATTTACCACCCGGTTCGTTTATACCTTATGACCAAATTGATTTCCAAGATCTTTTAGATAATCAATATTTTGGTTTTATATTGAACCGATGGCTGGTCGTTTTCATTTCTATAGTAATCGGATTAGTGCTGATTTTATCTGAATTTTTAAGATTTTTTAATTATCGGTATTATCCAATAAAAACAATTAGTAGTATTTATCGAGAGAAGGAAAAAAATGCAATGGGGCCTCATATTTATTTAGTAATGGGTATGGGAGTAGCCGCATTGCTATTTACTCCACCTATTGCAATGTCTGCGATTGCGATTTCAGGGCTCGCTGATGCTGTTGCAACTATTATTGGTGTAACAATGGGTAAGAAAAAGGTACATAAAGGTTCAAGTAAAACTTGGGCTGGGTGTATTGGCGGATTTGTTTCAGCGATCTTATTTTCAATGTTTAGTTATTTTATACTAATGAATAAATACAATGATTTGGGATTATTAAACACTTATTATCCAGGTGTAAAACCCTTCAGTATTCCTCAAGGAATCATAGTTTCTATCGCAGGTGCTTTGGTATTTTTCTTGATTGATTATTCGAGCCCACCTATTTATTTCAGCGATAATTTATTAAATCCAATATTATGCGGGTTGACAATGCAAATTATTTGTTATATTATATAATTGGTGAAAAAAATGTATGGTGAGTATATATATATTGATAATATCCTATCTATGGTCGTTATAATATTTTGTATTTTATTGGTGGCAAGCTTTAGCATCGCTCAAGTCTGGAAAAAAGGAGAAAAAATCTTATATATTATTTGTATCATATGCACTATTATTATTATTGTAAATTTGGCTGTATATTTTGCTTGGCCTTATATGTAAAAAATAGTAAGAATTTGTAAAAAATAGTAAGAATTGTAATAAAAAATAGTAAGAATTAAAGTAAGAGTTAAAATAAGAGTTAAAATATAATAAATAAAATAAAACAATTAAAAGCA
>CAZYEE010000137.1:4030-10070 GCA_964646355.1 uncultured archaeon
TAAGAGTTAAAATAAGAGTTAAAATATAATAAATAAAATAAAACAATTAAAAGCATAATTAAAATACAATTAAAAATATTCAAGAATAATTATTGTTAATTAAGGTGAAATTGAAATGGCTACTAATCTAATAATGGAAAGTATTATTTTAATCTTGATGTGGTCCTTTATTCTTAGTTCGGTAAGCGCTTTTGTAATTTTAATAATTACTCAAAAACATAAAAAGTTATTACTAAGCATTATAATTATTTCCTCGATTTTATGCTTATCTTTGATGGTATACTCTTTTATATATCCAATAATGACTAGTTAAACGGTTCAGTAGATAGCTAATTAAAAACAATTAAAAAATTAATATTACAAGATAGAAATAAATTCATTCCTTAATAGAATGAATAATAATAATTAAAATTAAGTTTTTAATTTTAAAATTAACCCTAAATTTATAAAATTTCTCAATTAATAATATTTTAATCAATAAATGTTTCTGTGTATGTAATGACCTTATAATACTCTAAATTTTCTTCTATTTTCTCTTTAACTACGTGATACACGTTTCCATCAAAAATTAATTTACATTCGGAAACTAGATTAAAGTTATTTACAATAATATCCATAATTTTTTCCAATTTGGGGTCATTAAGTGTCCCTACTCGAATACCAGACTCCCTAAAAATTAGTTTATATTTAGAATCTGGGTTATTTTTTTCTTCATATTCTTGAATATATTTGATAGATTTTATTTCTTCAAAAAGTCTGGCATTGAATGTTTGAAAAAGTTCCAAAGAGGTCTTTGAGATGTCTTCTGCTTCTTCTAACTCCTTAACAATTTCATTTAAAATCTTACTAACCCAATCTTCAGTAAATAAATCATTATAAATTGGTCTAAAAATAAATGCATATTCTTTTCCATCTTTGTTATTCTTAAATTTTCGATAGTAAAACCCAGAATTAATAAAATTGTTTATCACGGCATTTTTTTCTGACAGGTCAGGTAAATAAGTTGAGATATAATTTATAAAAGAACTTACTGCTTGGCTAAAACCAGCAATTAGAAAGGGGTCAATTTTACCTGTTAACCCAAATACTGTGATTGGTATTGCTGAATTATCGAAAAGAACTACAATACATAATTCTGGGGTAAAATCATCTTTAACAATTTTCATTTTTATGATCTGATTTTTGCTTTTTTCAAATAATTTTAAAATAAATTTTTTATATTTTAAGATAATCTAATCCAATTTCGTTTAATATATTTTTCCATACAAAAACAAAAATCAAATAAAATTTTTTCTGAAATTCTGAAATATAAAGTTTTATTCATTATTTATATTTTAAAATAATAAATCTTAAAAAATCGAGGAATATTTGATAAATTGCAAAAATATGACATATCTTTTTTTAAATGAATATTGAAATGAAGTATTAAAAAGAAATTCTTAAAATATATAAAATTATAAAAATTTTCATAATGAATTAAATATTTAATTTAAAAACTTGTAAGAGGTGGTCAAAATATCCACCACATCAAGAAAAGGAAAATGGTGTTGTATATCTATTATTCTATTAATTGCTGCAATTATTGTAGGTGGTATCCTTTATGGATTCTTACTTGAATTAAAAATATTAACTCATATGTATTCAATAAAGGCAGGAATTGATTATTTAGCAAAATTGTTCTTAAATGGAAACGTATTTTTAGCATTCTTTGTCGGATTTTTGATTGCTACCATAGTTTCAATAAGTGCCACGCTAGTTCTTTCATTATTTAACAAGAAGTTACGAAATATTTTTAATAAGCAAAAAAAGGTGTTTTTTACTTTATATATTATATACGGTATAATATGTGGGATTGCCTCTATTTTTGTATTGGCTCCAATTATGTTTTACTTACCAGCAACAAATTCATATAATTTTATGACATTATATTTACTACCATTAGGCGATCCCGGTGCAGTAACTCCAGCTGTTATAGAAGGACTCCAATTTCATTATTGTTATGCCATTTCTCTTATTGGAATTGGTCTAATAAGTATAGTAATTCCATTGGTTGTCTCTATTATCATCGATTTTGGGTATGGTAGAGCTCCAGGTGGTATTAGTAAAATATTCGCTGTTATTTCAATATTTCTATTTAATTGGACATTATGGCTTCCATTTTCAGAGATAAACGCAGCCTCCCCCACTATCTTTGGATTAATATGGTTTTCAACAATAATGTGCATAATTGGTACAATAGTTTTCGGTTTAATCCAAAAAATCAAAAAATACGGCAGTGATACATTCGGTAGTCAAATAACTAAATTTAGAGGAATTGGCGCTATTATAATAATAATTATTATTGTAGTTATTCCTGTAATCTCTGCGTCTGTATATTATGGTATCTTTTGGGACGCGAGGTATCCTGAATGGCAATATCCGTCTACTGAACAACAAATTGAGAATGCACAATGGGCAGCAGGAGTTAGTCCTACCCAGCTAATTTATAAAAATTTAAGCGATATATATCGAGATGATATTACAGCTCAAGAATATCTAGAAACAGGAACCTATCTTAGGACATGGGATAAACAAAGCGTTCAAATGGGGGTTGCCAAAACATTTCCAGGTGTCTTTTATCAACTCTGTGAACATGATATTATCAATCATCCAAGAGCCGGACGTAAATACAACGAATTAGGATGGATTTTTCCACTATCTATTAATCCGAATATAATTCAAGAATATGATCCTGAGGAAGATTCAATCACTACAAACTGGGTAGCTGCTCACTGTATTTATACTCACGCTGAAGGCGTTGTTTTCGCGAGCGCTAATACAGTTTCAGATAATCAGCCAGCAATCTTTACTGGTGAAGATGCTAAAATGGAATTAAATCTAAAAGAAACTCCGCTTTTCTATTATGGTTCTGTTGATAGATCTGGATTCTACGATCCATTTTCTTATGAAGTCTACTTAGATCTGTTTAACAAAACTTTTGAAGCTGGAAATTATTCATTCAATGATGATCCGACCAATGTACCTGATTATACCCTCAGTGGTTTTGAATCTTGGTATTGGTTCTTATTCAGACAATTTGCATTCTCTGGAAGAACTACCAGAATGTTATATATGCGAAATATTCATGAAAGAGTCAATAATGCTTTATTACCGGGTTTAAAAGCTGATGACGATCCATATATCGTTGTCCAGAATCAAACTTTAAAATGGATGATTGGCCTATATATTGATTATACTTTTTATTCCCAGATGGCTCCCTCCGACTTTCTTAGGCTTATCGGTTGGTGTATTATTGATCCTACCGATGGAACAATGGAATGGTATAAAAATCCAGCTCTTGATGAAAATGAATTCATAATTGATGTCTATATGAGCTTCTATGATTGGAAACCTATAACCCAAGAACTTCTAGATCAAGCACGATATCCAGAGGATCTCATGAATGAAATGATTCAGATGGATTATGTATATCATATTGCAGCAAATAGAGGACGAACTATTTGGGATATTCAAAGACAATTAGGTAGATTCGAAGAGATACCTGGCATTCCAGCTTATAATCTATTATTACCAATCAATGGAACTCCTAATAAAGTAGAATTTGTTCTTGTCAAACAAGTTCAATTCGCAGATATTGCAGAAGGTGAAAAACTGGCTGGACTCTATGTCTTTGGTGAAGGAAGATATTTGGGCAATTATACATTTTATATCGCAGATAAAATCACGGAATCTACTGTAATGAACTCATTATTAGCTGATGACCGAATAGGAGTAACTTATTCAGATATCTTAGGAATATGGGCTCTTGCTGCAAATGTAACTTATGGAAATCGTATACCAGTACCCTTAAAAATTAATAATACTGGAAATTTATATTGGGTTCTACCAATCTATCGTCATAAGGGTGAATTAAGCGCCCTAGCTGCTTTTGGGGTCGTAGATGCTGTAAATGAACCATATAATGCAGGACTATCAAATCAATCTGCATATCAAGCACTTTTATCCATCGGAGGAATTGAAGAAGAAGCAAAGAATATTTCATTCTATTACTCATTAAGCGATAATTCTCTCAATGAAAATGAGGAGACTACTTTATATTTCTATACAAATAATCATGATGTCAGTAATCATAGCGTTCTTGTAAATCTTTCATTCGCTAGCGATGTAAATGTAACAATAAAAATGTATAATATACCGCTTCCTTCCTATACGGATCCCTCTGATCCTGATTGGAATAATACACTCTTAATGAACGAAACCTTAAGGACAGGTGATATTCTTGGAAGAACAGTAACCATCAGCTTCGATAATAAACCTGGTCGATCGCTTGTTACATATATTGGAATGTTAAACGTATATCTAGATGGCTCAACCACTCCTTGGAAATCTATAACTCTCTCAATAACTGTAAGAACTGTTTAAAAAGCATCAAAAATCTCTTATTTTTTTTCTTTTTTAATTATTTTTGAATTATGTAATTAATAATATCATGTTTTAATATTTTTAACCCATTTTACATAATATATACATATAAAAACTTATGATGATCAAACATCCTTAATAATATGAAATCATTTTGAATCAACTTAGTCTGATGAGTATTATGAAAAATTACTATGTTTTAGCAATCAATGGAAGTCATAGAACCGTTCCTAGAAATACATATTATTTACTTGAACGAATATTAAAACCAATTCAGAAAAATGATAACATAAAAACTGAGATCATTAATTTAAGTAAAAAAAATATCGAATATTGTAAATCTTGTTTTACTTGTAATCGAGATCCATGTCCTATTAACGACGATATGCCTGAAATTTATACAAAAATGTTAAAAGCTGATGCAATCATTATTGGTTCTCCTGTATATATTTATAATGTGTCAGGAAGAGTTAAAACACTCTTTGATCGGTGCCGAGCTTTATTATTTAGGGACGAAAATTTAAAAGGTAAAGTAGGAGCAGCTGCAGCTGTGGGTTTTGTCAGGAACGGTGGCGCAGAATTGACTGTGCAAGCAATAAGGAACTTTTTTGATATCCATCAAATGTTTTATGCAGGCTCTGTTATCGGCATTTCTGGACAACAAGGCGGAGTTACAAAAGATTCAACTGCCAAATTCTTTGCTAAAGCAGTTGGAAAGAGAATTCTAGATCTATTAAATTTAGTTGAAAAGGCTAAATTCTCTGATGATAAAGAATTTATCGAAAAAATTCATTCAAAAGTTTAATTTGAAAGGCTAATTGGCCATCTTGAATTTTTCTACAATTTTTTTTAAATAAAATCACCATTTATCGATAAAAATCAGAATTCTATCAGATTTTTAATTTTTATTTCAATTGTTATAAAATTAAGCTTAATCTTTTTAAATTAACAAAATAAGATAAATATCAACAAGTTAAAGATAAAATTATAAATTATGATAAATTAAAATGAGAGAAAAAGTCGCAAAAAAACATCATGAAGATATTAAAATCTATTCAAAAGAACATTGGAATTTATTTTTCAATTTTCGTAAAATCGCATACAAATATCTTGAAATATTAAAAGATTTTCATCCAATTATTCATGGAAGTATTGTGAGGGGTGATATTCATAAAAAGAGTGATGTTGATATAATGTTTTTGAATTTAATCAATGAATATCAGATATTAAGTGTTTTAGACATAGAACCAACTGAACGATGGTTAGTTCAAGCAACACCTCTTTCAGCTATAAAGGGAGTACTAATTTTTCCAGAAATTACAATTTCATTTCCACTCATCCCTTTATATCCAAGAGAAGAAGAATTCTATAGATTTGGTGGTTTATTAACTTATGAGGAAATTAAAAATGATTTGTACAAAAGAATTTCAGGAGTTAATAAAAAGCTGTTATTTATTTTACCAACTGAAAACGGACATGCAGAATTGAGAGTTGATACAGAAAATGCAAGTGTAATCGCAAAAAAACTTAAAATAAGTATTGAAACTGTACTAGAACGAATTAGAGTACTAGAACATAGAGATAAAGTAGGCAGAACAGGTGTCTTTTTAAAAAGAAT
>CAZYEE010000138.1:0-10048 GCA_964646355.1 uncultured archaeon
GGCTCTGGCTGGCATAGTTCATCCCATTTTCTGTCCCATTTTATCTCCAATCTATCTATACACTTTATTCTATGGCAAATTATCATATATCAATAGCATTAATGGATAAAACTATTTCTATATCAGACATTATCTTATTTTTTGTTGGAATATATGGTTTTTATGGATTTGGAATTTTTATTTCTCTTATAGATGTTTTAAATGCAGATAACGAATCAGTATGGCGTTATTAATTTATGAATCATTATCAGTATATCTTCTACTTATATAGCTCCATTTTCATTCCTTATTTAGTATTATTGCATTAAGAACTTCAGTAAAATTAGTTTTCCAGAATAAATAACCCATTTTTCTATAATATTCTTTTTAAAAAATTGATAATTTTGAAATAGCCTTGAAATATTTCTTTATTTTTATCCATATCATAATTATTATAATTATTGATGACCGAAAAGGAATTAAATATTAAAAATTATATTAATTTACTAAAGATTTTATCTAAAAAATAATTAAAGATTAAAATTTTATTTTAGGTGTAAGTTATGGTATCAGGACTTATAATTAAAAAATTAAAGGAAGCTCAACTTTCCGAACATGAAATTGCGAACCTAATTCATAATTTAGATGAATTAGAACGACAAGGAGCTAGCTTAAAAAAAGTTGAAAAATTTGTAGATAAACTATTAAAGAATGATAAGCTTAGAGAAAAATTTATATTAGATTATAAAATCGGTTTCAAAGAACTCGGAATTAAACCAAAATAGCTTAAGAAATTGATATTTAGATATGATATTTATTTAAAATATTAAGTAATTTTTAAAGATGTGATTACTGTGAGAAAACAACAAAAGGTATTTATCATTATTGGGATTCCCACCTTGATTTTCTTTATTTTCTTAATTTCACAATCATATCTAATTTTAGGTACATTTCTTACAGTGTTTCTCATTGTATTTATAGTAGGATTTTGTCTACATAGAAAGAATCTGGCATTAAATCTAACAAAGTTGGGAATACTTACTTTTTTACTATTTTTTCTGATGTTTCCGAATCCAATGGACTGGGGAAATCAGCTTTATAGAAGAATGGATAGACGGACATTATTAACTCCCAATGATCCAAAAATTGCTATGTTAAATAATAGTTTTTACATCTGGTATGCTGAAAAAAATGATACTTATTTTGGAACCCCCGTTGCTACTGAATTCAAAGATTTAGATGAAGTTACACAAGTAAAATTGGTCCAATTTTTTATCTATAATAGATCTAATCCTAATAGAATTATGAATTATTCATATGATTTCTTGACTCCTCCTCGCTATGCATATGACCATTTAGCTACTGTCAACGAAATATTGAATGATGATGCGACTTTTGGAACAGATGATTGTGATGGTATTGCAGTAGTAACTTGCTCTTTATTAATTTATATGGGGTATGATGCATATATAGCTGAAGGTGATTTCCATTGGTGGACGGTAGTATTTATAAATGGTACAAGAAATTGGGATGAGGGAAATCCTGTAATGTTAAACTGGTGGCCAGAAGTAGGTAAACCATACTATCTATTTAATGAAAAATATATAATTATAACCCAGCCAATTCCAACAAGCGTCATTAACATCTTATCAGAAACAGGTGGATATGTATACGGTGTTTTCTACTATGATTTCTTAATGGGTGCATATATAAATCCAATTCTAGCTTGGCTAATTTTGATCTGTGCATTCCTATTGATTTGTTTATTGATTCAATATTTTCTAATAGTTCCATATAGATGGAAATTGAAGAAAAAAGATATAGGGACCATTCTATTTGCTTGGATCTATATGATTGTGATTGGGCTCCTATTGTTTGCACTCGTTCATTTTGGTCTAGAGATATTTGGGCATGCTTTAGTATTCACAAGTCTAGCAATTCTGATCTTCTTAATGGATAGAAATGTTGCCCAAAAAATTCCTTTATTCAAAAAAATTCAATAATACTTTAAAATTCATATAAATTATCAATTCAATAATTATTCTCAATCTTTTTTTAATTATTTAATTTGAAATTGATAAATTAAAAAAGAAGATTTTTTATAAGATTCATTATTTTGAAGACTATTTTCAATGATTTGATTTTAGAAAAAAAAGATTCTGCTTTTAAACTTTTATTATTTAACAAGATTTATGAGACATTTATAAATATATTTATAAAAATGGTAATATAAAATAAATTTATGGAATTTTTTGAAGCTCTAAGTGGGTTTTTAATCCATCCAAAAAACCAAGTTAACAAACTCATCAAGAGTGGTGATTATTCTGAGCATTTTAAGAAAATGATTATTTTCATAATATATATTTCAACATTTTCAAGCATTTCATTAGTCTTTTTTATTTTATATCCAGAGTGTGTTTATTATGGTATTGAGAGATATGATTATAACAATTTATTTTTTATCACTTTAAGTCAGCCGATTAATTTGTTAATATTATTCTTATTTGGATTAATTCTGAATTTTGGCATATACTTTTTACTATTTGGATTAATTAATTATTTAACTGTAGTAATTTTGTCAGAAAATAAATTTAATTTAAAACAATATAAAGAATATTTATCGATTTATGGTTTTTCGTTAGAACCATTCCTAATTTTAAGTTCAGTATTAATATTTTGGTATTATTTTATTGAAAAATTGTATTTAGCAACAGAAATCCCTCCATTTATTGATTTTACAATTCATAATATAATATTAATAGCGATATTTATAGGCATTTTAATTTGGAGATTTGTGATTATTTTTAGAATAAATCAAGTATTCTTTAAAATCTCATCAATTCGGGCAGTTATTCCATGTATAATTGAGATAATAAGTATTATTCTAATATTAGCCTTAGTAGGTTTTATTATAGTGAGCATTTCAGGAAATATTACACTAGTTTAAGAGGAGATAATATTGAAATTTTATAAAAAATTAAGCATGATGGGAAAATTCGGATTAATATTATTCATTTTTTTCAATGCCTCATTTATATTTTTATTATTTTCACCATATATTCCAAATTTAATAGGAAAGTTTCAAGATGATATATTGTTAGACCAATGTGATGACAGAATACAAAAATATCGAACAGGAAAAATTATGATACAATTATTATTTTCAAATGGAACACCTCTAACAAATTATAATATAACATATAAACATATTAGACACGAATTTCATTTTGGTTGTAATATTTTTTCTTTCGATTCTTTTAATGGAGCCCAGTATGCAGGGTATAATGAGAGTTATAGAATCTATTTTAAGAATCTCTTTAATTATGCGGTTTTGCCATTCTATTGGAGAATATATGAACCTGAAAAAGGTGTATTTCCAAAAGAAAAATGGTTGAATAATACATTAGATTGGTGTTTGAAAAATAATATAACAACCAAGGGGCATCCATTACTCTGGACTAGAGAAGCAGGCATTCCTGATTGGATTCCTCTGGAAAATGATACACTTGTTTATCATTTGATTCAGAATAGAGTTTCCTCAATTGTGCACAAATATAGAGGAAAGATACAGAATTGGGATGTAGTAAATGAGCCAGCTCATACAAGAACTTTTGCTAGTTTAAGTACTTATGATTATGTTTCCCATTCTTTATCATGGGCACACCAAGCCAATCCAAATGCTCAATTGACAATAAATGATTATGGAATAATAGGGCATGATTTTGGTACTGGTCCATTTTTTAATTTATTGAAACAAATAATATCAAATAACTGTCCAATTAACTATATAGGGCTCCAGTCCCATGAGCCAAGAACCGATTGGATACCAGCAACTGAGATTTGGGCATCTTTTGAAGCATATTCAAGACTTGGTAAACCATTGTATATCACTGAATTTGAGCCAATTTCAAGCCCAGTTCCCATAACGAATTCATGGAAGAAAGGAGTTTGGTCAGAAGAAAATCAAGCAGAATATGCAAGAAGATTCTATACAATAGCATTTAGCCATCCCAGTGTTAAGGGTATAATTTGGTGGGATTTATCTGATCTAACAAGTTGGTTAGAAGGAGGAGGTCTTCTAAGGTCAGATATGACCCCAAAACGGGTATATAATGTTTTATATGACCTGATACATAATAAATGGAGCACTAAAGGAAGCCAATTATCAAATGGATCAGGATGGATCGAATTTTATGGTTTTTATGGCACATATAATATAACGGTTCAAAATCTTGGCTATGAATTCCAAATTAATGCAAAAATGAACCAAAATAATAAATTTACCATTTTTATTTAAAAAGAATCTTAAATATTATGATATTTAGGTTGTAAATTTAATTATATTGGCTACAAAAATTTATAAAATACATACATTATATCTTAAATTCAACTTTTTATATACAAAATTATACCATTATATCTTAAAATTACCTCTATACAATATAATTAATAATCGATAGACAAAATCAAGAAGGTTATTATTTAAATGGAAATTAAATATGAATATTTTTTTGGTGCATTACTAGGGCACGCTATTGGTGATGCATTAGGGGCCCCTATAGAAGGGCTTTATATGTCAAGAATTAAACCATTAATATCAAAATTAAATATTCCATATAGTTTTAAAAATCTTCAAGCAATAAATAAAACAATTAGGGGTAAAGACCGAATAAATCCGGGATTGCATACTGATGATACGCAATATATGTTGGTCTTACTTGAATCAATTCAATATAATGATAAAACTGGATATGAATATAATATAAAAAAAAGCCTTGAATTATTTAGAAAATTAATAGGGGTAAAAATTCCAGGATCGAGAACAGGAGCGATACGAGGGGCTGGCAGAAATGCGAGAACGAGTTTTTTCAGACTTCTAAGAAACGAACCACTTAATAAAATCGGGACAGATTCCGCAGGTGTGGGGAGTGCAATGCGTATTGGACCTCCTGCGTTATTATTTATGGGGAATCCAAAAAACTTATGTGAATATGTCATTAAAAGTTCAATTATTACTCATTTAAATGTGGCTGGAATAAGCGCTGGATATGCTGAAGCATTATTAATGATTGAATGTTATAAATTAAGCAAAGTGATATCTAATAGCAAAAATGTGGATAATGACACTAAATATGGCATCTTAGAAAAAATTATAAATCTTACAATGGAATTTGAAAATAACTTATTGGATAAAGTTGAAGAAATTTTTCCATCAACTCAATTTATAATAAATTCAGAACCAATATACAAGAATATAGTTTCTTCTGCAATATCAGAAGTGTTAGAGATAAATAAAATGAATATTAATTCAACAAGAGCTGTTAAGTTAATATTAACAAAATATAAAGCAAGAAAACCAAGCGGCTTTGCACCTGTAGGTATTGCAATAGCATTTTACCAGGTTCTGAAATATTTAACAGAACCAGTTCTTGGGCTCTGCAAAACTATGGAATTAGGCGGAGATACTGATACAATAGGAGCCATGGTAGGGGGACCTCTATTCGCAGCTAATGGTCAAAATAAAATCCCAAAATTATGGAAAGATAAATTATATATTTATGATTATTTAAAAGAAAAAGCAACAAGTTTATTAAATAGAGGCAACCAAAAAATTTCAACAAATTCTAAGAACTTAATAGAAATCGAGACAAAACTTACTCGTCTATTATTCAATTTCCAATCAAAATTAAAGATACAATAATTTTTTAAGATTAGAGGTATATATTTTCAAATAAACGTAGTAAATTAAGAAAAAAGAATTTTTACCACTATAATTAAAAAATACGGAATGACAGAAAAAATAGAATGTCCTAATAGCTTAAAGTAAATAAATAATAATAAAATATAAATTAATAATAGATTTGAAAATCTTTTAAAAATTTACAATAATCTATTTTGTGAGATAAATGGATTATTTATTGATTTATCAAATTATTATGGCTGTTTTAAATATAAGTCTCACAATTTTTAACCTAATTTCTTTAAGTTTAATGGCACATGTTCTCTTTTTTAGATTTAAAATATTAAGCCATAACCCATATAGAACTTCGCCAATTTGTTTAGTAACATTATCGATGGCTTTTATTTCGATTCTTTTATTGGATATACACTTCTTTTTAAGACTATTCATAGATTTTAAATGTTTATTGTTTATCTGGATAACAATAGCTTTAAATCTATGGGTTGCACTTTATACATTTATAGTATGGAAGGGTACAAACATCAGGAGCTTGGTAATTCATATAAATATGATCTTAAATGCATTATACTTTTTATTGGCAATTTTAGATAATACCTTAGCAAATCCACAATATTATATCCTTCCGTTTATTGGCTTGGCTTCCGCAATTCTAACCCAAGTAATTTTAAATAAAAAGAAATATGTCCCAGCACCTAGAGTTATTCCAAAAATATTAGAAAATTTGGTCAAGGAATACATTAATATCTTTAAAAATAGGAGGGAGGAAGAATATTTACAAAAATTATCAAATTCAAGAAATGAATTTGTAAGTGATCATGCAAAAAGAACGCTGGAACTATATAAATTAAAAAGAATTTCGAGATCTAATATGAAAAATAACTTATTTTTATTGCTATTAATTGATAATGATATTAGTATAGGTAAATTTCGCAAGATTTTTTATGATATTAAGCAAAGAGCAGATAAGCTCTAAAATTTTTTTTATAAAATATAATGTCTGCAATTATATTGCACGCAGGTCTAATTCTCTCTTATTTAAATTACTTAAATATTGTGAGAAATTTGAATCGAAAAGTTTATATATTTAAAAGTCCCAATTTCCACATATCAGTGGAATTTCAAAAAACTCGAAATATTTTGGGGTGATTTAATATTATTAACAAAAATAATATTATTAACAAAAAAAATTATAGATTTGTCATAAATCTCTCAAAAATATTAAATAAATTTAATAATAATTTTATACAATTTGAGAATAATTTGATATTTTTTCAAAAAATTAATGATCTTAATTTTGATGAATATTTAATCTTAGTGCTAAATAAAAGAATACTGAAATTTTTTATGACCAATTTTTATAATTATTTGATAATTTTTAAAAATATCATAAATATTCTATTAATTCTGAATTATTATAAAAAAATTGTATGTAATTCAATAAATTATAATATGAATGTATATTTTAATGATTTATATTATGATTGGAGGGAATTTAATTGAATAATTTAGATTCTGAATTATTATTGAACAATAATTATTCAGATAATAGTAAAAATAAAAATAAAATGAAGAGTAGATTAGTTTTCTCTGCTATATTTTTCATAACAATTATGCTAAGCGCTGATGCAATTTCTGTTGCATCTTCAAATATAGTGCCTAAAATTGGCACTATAATAGTTGATGCAGATGAAGTGGATGTTTATGTATCTATTAATTTTACTATTACGCTTGCTTCAAATAGTGGTCCTGTGGATTATTATGTATTAAATGCTCATGATGGTACTCCACCTCAAATTTCTACCGAAAATGTTATTTCACATGCATTTCCGTATGAAGGTGAATTCCTTGTCTCTATTACCGCAGTGACGAAATGTCAACTTACAGATACTAAAACCATTCTTGTAAAAGTAAATAATACCAGACCATTTGCTGAAATTCAAGCCCCGGATACCGTATATGAATATGAAAAAGTTTCAATAAAAGCGATTAATATAATAGATAGTAATATAGACCTTGAATCTCTAATTTTTCAATGGGTAGTAGATACAGGTAATGGAATAACTATTTTTAATACCTCTGAATTTTCGATAATTTGGAATAATTCGGGGATTATGCCTGTTACATTAACTATTTGGGACGATCAATACGCACTTTATACCGATACAGTATTTATAAATGTAAAAAATATTCAACCTAACGCCAATTTCACAATTACACCTGAAAATGCAATCGTAGTTGAAGATGAAGTGTTTGTCGTAAATGCTTCTAATAGCTGGGATACCCCTAATGATTTAGAGACCTTAAATTATTATTGGGATTTCGGTGATGGGACTTTTGAACGAGGCCTTGCAGTCTCTCATTCTTATAGTGAATCTGGAAATTATTCTATCACACTATACGTATTCGATGATGATGGTAATAGCTCCTCAATCACTAAAACTGTCTCTGTACTGAATGTACCACCAAATATATCTTTAACTGAAGATAAAATCACTTTATATGAAGGTCAATCATATACATTTCAAGCTGAATCGTGGGACACACCTACAGATTACGCTAGACTAGTTTATAATTGGAGTTTTGGTGCTGAAGGCTGGAACGCCACCTATACTGCTCTCGATGACGGAGAGAAAGTTATAAATGTATCCGTCCAAGATCCAGAAGGTTTGATGGATTCAGATTCTGTAATTATTAATGTTTTAAATGTACCTCCAAGTGTATCATTTTATTCAGCATATGTAGAAACTGATTTATATTTAAAAGTTTGGGGCACTCCTAATAACTCTTTTACCATAAAAGTGATCGAAATCGGGGATGAATTTAATAATACCATAGGGATTGCTTCCGTCTTCGTAGAAGATTGGTGTGAACCTGTAATTTCTGATCCGATACCTCTTATCTTAGATTTAAGTAAAAAATATCAAATTGAAGTTAATTATACGGAAGGCACTGAACCTTGGGGTATTAATTTTGCTGAATTGATTTTTAATTTTACAGATGGATCCCAATTTATAATGTTTCATATATTTGATGCATGTAAATGTTGGTGTTGTTGTCCATGGTTCGTTAATACCGATGAATGGCTCATTGATCCTTCTGATCATCTATTTAATATGCCAATTAGCTTTAATGGCTCAGTTTATGATCCCGGATACGATGAAATCTCTATCAATGTAACTCTCAGAATTCATCTACTCTTTTCATTAAGCTCAGTATTCTGGTGGATTTTCTGGCTCCTCTTTTACAGCCCCTATTATCAATATTACGAAATCGATAATACGACCGCCCTTGAATTAAATGCATGGTTTGATGATTCAAATAATCTATTTTATTTTTCAATCGATATTTATCAAAAAGTATTAAATTTAGTTAATGTATCAAAAGAACCATATGAATGCGAAACTCCTTTTACCGCATTAGCACGCCCTATCGATCTGTCATTTCTAGAGATTTTCAATTGCCCGCTTTTTAATAATCCCTGGTTTAATTTGACAGTAGTAGAAGCTGTTAATATATTAGAAGCTTCAGTCTCTGATGATGATGGAGGGACTGATTTCACTTCTATTAATATTACAACGAAAGATGGTAAATTACATGTAGTTGATATGGCACCCTCCATTGATCTGCCAGTTTACTCGGGCACTGAAGATAATTTAATTCCTTTTTATGCATTTACATACGATTATTATAATGATTCGAGTGGAAATTTGACTTATAGCTGGCATTTCGGTGATAATACAACATATACTGATGAATTTATTGTGAAAAAATTTGAAAATGAAGGTAAATATTTGGTCGAATTATCAGTCCAGGATGGTTTATACGAGAGAAAAACTGGTTATTATATTAATATATTAGATTTTATCCCAATTATAGAGTTCTCAGCCCCGGATAACGCATCTGAAGATACTCCAATTAATCTGAAAGCATGGACCACAGATACAGATTCAGATGCTGAATCTTTAAGAATTTGGTGGGAGTTTAATGATGGGACTATCGGTAATGGAAATGAATTACAACATAGATGGGCAATCTCAGGCAATTATACCATAATATCTCACGTAATTGACGATAACGGTAAAGAAACAACTTATTCAAAAACTATAGAAATTTATAATGTTCCGCCTAGAATTGAAGGCCCTAACGGCTTCCAAGCAGTTGAAGGTACCACTTTTTATTTGGACATAAAAGTCTCCGACAGTCCTCACGATGAGATATATTTACAATATAATTGGGAATTCGACGGAATAAATTTAAAAGGTAGAAAACCATCCTTATGGCTTGATGATGGAAATTATACCTGCAAATTAAATATTTCAGATATGGATTCTACTTCATTATTAAATGTATCTGTCATGATAATCAACC
>CAZYEE010000139.1:0-10028 GCA_964646355.1 uncultured archaeon
AGGATTTTAGTAAATATTCCCACTCGTTAAAATCGTGAGGTAAACTTAATGCTTTGATTATATCATCATAAGAGACGAAATTGGTTTTATTTTTAGTTTTTGCGATTTTGAAGAGTTTCAAGAATTCTTTACGGTGGTATTTAGTTAAAGAAAGCATGATTATTGATCCCAAATGTTATTTTCAATTCAAATAATTTTCCACAGATATTAATAACAGATATTAAATATATTAACATAATATTAATCATTTAAATATGTTAAGTAAATAGACAAGATAAATTAATTAATTTTATGATTAGCTCATTAAAATTTGTATTTTTGGATGAAAATTATCATTTTTAATTTCATATCCAATTTTTTAAATAGACTTTAAAAATTTTAAGTGATAATTGAAGTATATTTATCGGCATTCTTATTATTTGGCTCTGTTTTTTACCGGAAATGTTCCTATATTATAGATGGTTTGTCATTATCATTGAAATTATTATTGATATTATTATTGATATTATTATTAAATTGATTTCTAATAATTGAATGGGGAATTCAAATAAAACAAGGAAATTTGGAGGATATTACATCAAATTAATAAAATATCAATTAAAATAAATCTGGATAGTAAATATATCTGATCGTCAAAACATTAAAACGCTGGACATATGGTATTTTATTGTTGAATTAAATGTATATTTTTCAATTTGTTAAAAAAATTAGGAGTGTTTGAGCTCGTTATGTTTGCTGAGGCAATTAGGGGAACAGAATTTTAAATTTTTGCATTCTTTATGGCTACAAGTTTCGTATCTTGCGCCTCTTCCGAAACCTTTTCCACATATAGCGCATTTTTCATGTGTATAAAGCATATGCTCATCATAACAATCTTCTGAGCAGAATACATTTTTGCAATCTTTGCATTTTATTTTAGTGCCGTCCTTTATTACTTTATTACAATTAAAGCATTTTGCTACTACTTTTTTCCCGATGCCATAAGCTGCAATTGTCCAGCCCAAGGCTTCGACAAGTCCCAAAATAAAAATGGTGAGGTAAGAAAGGTCGAGATAATAAAAAATAAACATAATGATTTGAGTGATAGGGGAGAAAAATATTATTATCATTCCAACAATTAGTCCTATAATATAAATATTTCTTGATTTGGTTTTGATATTACCTTCTTCGTCTTGCCATTTAACCTGGACTGTTTGGGGCTTAGCCATATAAACCAAGCTAAAAATTAGAAATCCGGTCGCGCTGAATGCGATATCTAAGCCATATTCCATACCTACATTCATAGTTTGAAAAATAGGGAGAATTGCATTATAACCCAAGGAACTCAGGCTGTAGAAGGTGTATTTTATGATTAGAAACAATAGAGCGATTACAAATCCTGATAAAGCTATCTTACCTTTCAATTAAATTACCCTTTAATATTATAATTGTTATATGATCTGAAATTGTTATTTAATCTGAAATAATATCTTATTAAAATATAAATTTATGTTTCCATTTATTTAATTTAATTTTTAAATTTATGGTTTATTTTAAATTTATAGTTTATCTTAAATTTATATTTTGAGTTGAGATAATCTAACCAGCTTCCAATTTTTGAATTTTTCATCGTGCATATCTTTTACATCTAATCCAAATAGATGCATATTGTTTTCTAAGAATCCGATATCAATAATTCCATCGGTTTCAAGTTGTAATATTTTAAAGATAATATCTTTAGTTTTATTCATTAATTCTTTGGCGTATTGATATTCTGTTGGAAAAATTTTAATCAATTCTGAAAATTTATAGTTATAAAGTTCTGGATTTTGCATTACAAACCTGCAACCATTATTTATATGTAGTAATTTGCGAAAACTATCTATTCGAAAGGTCATTATAGGAAAAGCTCTGCAAATGATTGGGCGTTCATCGTAAATACTGCATCCATCTTGATAAAAAATGCATTGTTGATCTACTACCATTTCATAAGTTGCGATTATTAGTTGTTTATTCAATTTATCTGCGTATACAAAATCGGGTTTAATTATCACTTTTTTATTGGACTTTTTAGCCAATTCGATTATACGATCAATTTCGTCCAGAAAAATGGGTATATATCCGATTCTATTTTCTACATATTTTGCGTGGCAGCAATCTCCGCATCGAAGACATTTGAATTCTATCATCCATTTTTCTCCGTTATTAGGACTTACTTTATTTTAGAATAAAATACATAAAATTCACAAAAATATTGGTAAGAATATTTATATCTCACATAAATATTGGATAGGATTACTTATATGATAATTATTTTTATATTTTCACATAAATATTGCCAATCTTTTATTGTCCATTAGTCTTATTTATATACGGTCCAAGTTTTTAATTTCATTGAAGAATTAGTGAATTTATATTCTTCAATTTTGAAAAAAATGAATGGTAGATATTCATTGAAGAAAATCAGACCTAAAATAATAGTGGATGACAGAGAGCCGGAAAAAATAATCGAATTATTAATTTTAGAAGATATTGAGATAGAGGTTTCAAGGTTAGAAGTTGGTGATTATATTATTTCAAACAAATTGGCGGTTGAGAGAAAGACGGGGCATGATTTTGTATCCGCAGTAGGAGATTCGAGACTTTTTGAGCAATTAATCCGATTAAAAGAAAATTATGAGATTTCGATTCTAATCTTGGAGAATATGAGCCAGATTTTTGAAGATAGAAATATCAAAATAAGTTCAGTATATGGAATTATGGGTTATATCGCCTCAAGGTTGAATATATCAATTATTCCAACTCGAAATGAAAAAGACACTGCCATTTTGTTAAAAAGACTTGCGATTAGAGAACAGATTAAGGATGATGAACCTGTAATTGCCAGAAGAGCGCCGAAAAGTATGAGTCTAAAAGAGAGACAACAATTTCTACTGGAAGGTTTATTCCAGACAGGTCCAAAAAGAGCTAAAATATTATTAGATCATTTTAAAACTCCTTATGGTGTTTTTAAGGCGATAGCTAAAACAAATCTTATCTATTCAAATACAGGTAAAATAAAAAATATTGAAGGACCATTGAAAAAAATTAAAGGTATCGGAGTTAAATTTGTAATGGAAAACAAGAAATTATTAAAAGAGGCGGGCTTTCACCCGGACAATTTTATATCCGACAAATTTTCCGACTCTAAATCAAATGATTAAAACATACTATGGTTAAGAGGAAAATGAAATCAAAGGAAAAAATTTCTAAAAAGAATTATTATAAAGCAAAATCTCTTTACGAGAATAATAGGCTTAATGAAGCGCTTAATTTATTGAATGAAACTATAAAGATTGTGCCTAAAGATCTAAATCTGTATCATTTAAGAGGGCGGGTATTTCAGGATCTTAAAAAATATAAAAATGCTATTAAAGATTTTAATACTGTATTAAAGCATTTTCCAAATGATATTGATGTATTGCTCGATATCGCATATAATTATTATATGTTAGGACAATATAACAAGGCAATTGAAATATATGATAAAATTCTACGCATAAAAAATAATCATCTTAAAGCATATTATAATAAAAGCCTCATCCTTAATGAATTAAAAAGATATAACGATGCATTAGAGACAATTACTACCGCATTTAATTTATATCCATTAGAACATGATATCATAAAATTACAGGGAATTATTTTATACAATATGAACCGTTTCGAGGAGAGTATAGAGTGTTTTAATAGGGTCTTATTCTTCAGACCAGATGATGAAGAATGTAAATATTTTAAAGAAATTATTGAGAAAATTTTGCAAGAATGAATACGAATAAGTTAATAGTTTAGACTTTCTCTAAATTTTAATGAGTTTATCTGAATCTTAGTAACAAAATGCAAGAAATCAATAAAAAGTAATAAGGTAATAATTAGTAATAGGTTAATGATCGATAAACAATTTACAAACAGTATAATAGGAATAGTTTTAATTAAATTTTTAAAAAATAAAAGGAAAATTTAGGAGTTTTTCTTTAATAGTTATATTTTAAGTGCTCTTTTCTCAAGAGTTAGGTCATAAGCTTCTTTCATCGCAATTTCGTAGATATCGATTTTAAATTTGTTATGGAATGGACTCAACTTACATCCCAATTCAGCGCATTTTACCATTAATCTTGGGAAAATTCTGATAAATGGAGTAGTAACAAGATTAGCTGCTCTACGGAATTCTTCTAAAGTATTATCATCGTAGCCACCAAAAAGTCCATCCATAAATGCATAGAAGAAAATGAACAAAAAGATTCCTATCATAAATAAAATAGCTGTATTGATAATTTTATCGCCCATTGGGACATTCCAGATAAATTCACTCACAAAATATAATGATATATAGTTAACAACGGCTGATAACGCTGGAGTTAAAAAGGCCTTAAATGGATACACCTTGTATTTTACTATTTTCTTGTAAACAATTAACCAAACGATAATATCTTTTATGGTAACTGCGGGAATATATGCTATTATAACCCAGACCATATTTTTAAATATTAGAACGAAAACAAGCATTAAAATAGCTCGTATTGTTTGTTCAATAATCCAGACAATTGCTGCATATCCGGTGTGTCCAGTTCCTTCAAATACAGCATCTCCGAGCCATGAATAAACTCCTGCGGTGTGAAATATCAATAGGGGGACTAAAAATTTAACTGCTGGGCCTCCATATTCATAGCCGGCGGCTCCTACTATAAATTTTGCACCAGTTGCGAAAAGTACTGAAATTAGAAAATATGCAAAATAATTACCCCATCTAAATGCTTGATATACATATAATTTTGTCAGATTTTCTTTACCATGAGAACTGGATTCACTAAATGCACCTAATAAACTCTGGCCATAAAGTGTAACTATTTGTACTATTAATCCAATATTCCAGACGAGATTAAACCAACCTAATTCATTTGAGTAATTTGCAACAAAAGCCGATGTAATTATTATCTGAATAAACCAGCCAAGTTGGACAAATGATTCTCCAAATGCAAGTTTTGATCCGTATTTTAGTACCTCTTTGAGTTCGTCTTTTACGAAATCAACTCTAAAACATGTTTTTGGTGAATAACCCAGTTTCTTAAACAGAATCAAAGACATGAAAAAGGTAGCCCAATAATCAAAGAATCTTGCAATAGCATATCCGATTCCAGCGCCCAGTGCTTCTCCAATTACTGGATTAGCTGCACCTATTTCTCTGCCCAGATAACAAAATATTACTTGACCTACTAATAACCAGATCACTTCCCAAGCCACATATGTAATTAAATGCAAATCTGAGCGTTGTAATCCTTGAAATGTATACATAAATACCAAGAAAAATCCAGGATATTGTACAAATGAATAAATCACAAATATCCATGACATATGTGCCAGGTTTGTCATTGGAAATATAATGGATCCAATAAATCCAAAAATTGTAATTTGAGCAATTCCTGTAAACATTTGCCACCAGACAAAAATTTGTATATAATGAATAGCCTTTTCTGGATTCTTTACTCTATATTGTGCAAAATATTTTGCTAGTGCATAGCTGCTCCCAAAATCGAATAAAAGCCATGCTATCTGAAAAAAATTATAAGCATAATAATACCATCCAGCCGCTTGTGGATATGGCTGTATTATTTGGGGCATTACGAAATTGCTAATGAGCAATTGAGGTATTACTAAAAATAGACCAATAAATAAAGTGAATAAAAAGCCACCTAATTGTCTATGTGTTCCGATGACTTCCCAATCATTTTTTAAATCCACTTTTTCTTTTTCTTTCAATTGTTCCTCCAATTTTTTTGCTTCTTCTAATTTTCTACGCTCTTCCTCCTCAGCCAATGCCTTTAAAGCATCAATTGTGGCTTGGTCCATTTTTGACCGAGACTTTCGTCTAATTATTATGAACAGCACGATCGCTAATACTGCGAGAATAAATACTATAATTCCAATTATAATCTGGTCAAAAACATGCGGAACAGGTGAGTAGGGCCATTGAGCAAAACTTGAAAAGGTTTTACCAACACTCTCAAATGCAAGAGCATACATAAAATAATTAAAATATGGCCACATTTTGAAATCTATATTTGCATCATCTTCAAGCCAACCTGTAAATAGTAGGATCGTTCCGTTTCCATCTTTTTTTTCTAATAAGATTGGTCTTTTATAAATTTCAATTTGTAAATTTTTGGAAACTGGATAAACATCTATTATTGGTTTTGTCGTTGAGTTTAGCATCTCATCAGAGATGACAGTCATATTTCCTGTTTTCATTTCTGGAGCAGAATTCCAATCGATATTTTTACTTATCAATTGGTTTGAATCCCTTATTTTAAACAACATTTGTTCTGTATTTATAGCTTTATTCGCTTCGTATAACGAAATATTCAATATATTTAACGTTCCTAATAGAGTGCCATTTTTATGAAGTTTTTGGCCCATAAATATTATAATTGAACCACCGTTGTTAACAAAGTTAGACACAACTTTTTGTTCATTATTAGACAAATTAACATCGAATATAATTACAATATCAATGTTCGGATCGGTTTTGTTTATTAATTCCGTGTTAGAGCTTAAAGTTATATTAAAATCGTCCTTATCGATTTGAAAGCTCTGAATAATATGAGAACCTCTTCCATCGTGTAAAATTAAGATATTTAGTTTTGAATCTGCTTTAACTACTATTTGATAATTTGATAGAGCCGAAAACATAAAAACTAATAGGGAAAAACAAATAACGAAGGTAAAAAGATGTCGTTTTTTTACTTTAAACATATTAATTTTACTCCAAAGTCTATTTTCCGTTTTATAATTGAATGATAATTAACTATCTCTTTATATAAATATTTATTTGTTCTTTATTTATAGAAAATTAAAAAAGCTATGTTTATTGTCTGTAATATAATTTTTTCATATTCAAAATCAAAAATGATAATTATTAACGATATCCGTCTAAAGATCGCTAATTATTTTTCCATTCATATCAAAAATAGTATTCATAAATTTAATAGTTTAAATACAACACAAAAATAGAATTTTCTAGAAATGCTTAAATTCTCTAATTCCCATCTTCTAATTTAACTTCTAATTTCTCTTTAAGTCTTTTATTATCTTTAATTAACCATATTTCAATGGTTTTTTAAAGGAAAAATTCTAATTAATAACTAAATTTCCTTGGCGATTATCATTAATTTTTTAGAAGCAAGTGATTTAATAGAAACTTTATTATATTATTCTTAAATAGTAGTTAAATCTATTATAAAAAAGATTATATACTGATAATTAAAAATTTTTTAAGATTTCCAATTTAGAAATTAAAATTTTAAGGAGTTTTTAATAGAAATGAAAAAAAGAGATTATATCCAAAGAATAAAAGAACTAATTGAAAATAATGATCTTGATGAATTGAATAGGGAACCTATTAAGATTATGGAAGAAAGTGAATCATCTGATGAATTTATTTCAAATAGTTTTCAATATTTGTACAATATACATAATCTTCTCATTGAATATTTAGAAAAACAGAATAAATTATATATGGACATTGAAAAAAACTATGAAAATTATATGGACATTTTTCAAAAAATAACCAATTATGAGGATGATATCGGAAAATTATTATTATTAAAAGGGAAACTCCTTTTAAACATAATAAATATTACTACAGACTATGAAGATGAATCTTCTGAAAATTTATACGATTATATTGAAGAAGATAGTGAAGTTGACGATTTAACATTAGATATCTTGTTTTTATGCAAGGATAGAGATATTAGAGATATTTTTGTTTCATTAAGTGAAGCTATTTATGTGAATATTATTGAAATGGCTAAACAACTTAAAGATAATAAAGTGACTGATGATAGAATAATTGAATTAATGGCAAAATACAAAAATATTTTTAATAAAACCTATGATGACCTACTTAATTCAGTTTTAGAGGGAAAGTTTGATAAATTTTAGAGAATAGACTTTAAATTAGGTTCAATATATAAAATTGAAAAGTTTCGGGCAATATAGGATTTAATATAGTGATATCAATCAAAATTAGATTATATTTTCTATAATAATTATACTTTTTTATAGTTCAAGCTTTTTTTGTAAATTGACCGATTTATTTTACAATCTAAAAACAATATTTTATAATGTATAGAATTCCTATAATAATTTGTTAAAGGTTAAATAAAGATAAAATAGATTTTTTTAATTAGTATGGATTAAAAAAATATATGTTTAAATAAAAAAGAACCTAGCATCGATAAAAAAATTAATAATTGATAAATAAAATTAAAGGTGTTATAATTGTCAGATGAATATGAACCACCTGATTACTTATCAGAGCCATTAGCACTACCTGAAGGTGTTGACTTCGATAAATATATCGTATGCACTTATCTCGGTAGAATTAGCGCTGATATTAATGTAGATGTAATTGGCCCAGCTCTTGCTATTGAGCAAAGTACTGGTACCTTCGTCCCTGTACCTGCAGAGACTCCAGAAGTTAGAAGGAAACATGTTGCAAAGGTTATCAGTTATACTCAGATCCCGGATTATGAATTCGAGCGTCCAGGACGAAAAGAGGAGCCTAAAAGGACCTATATCATTCAATTAGCATTCCCATATATTAATGTAAAAAATACGGTGTCCATGTTATTTACAGCTATTTTCGGAAATATTAGCATGGGCGGAGAACTAAAAATGGTAGACGTCAGATTCCCAAAAGAATTCGTAAAAGACTTTAAAGGACCTAAATTCGGAATTGAAGGTGTCCGAAAGATTCTAAAGGTTCCTAAACGACCTCTTTTAAACAACATGATCAAACCTTGTACTTATACTTGGGCTCCAGGCTTTGCTCAGCTCTTTTATGATGCAGCGGTAGGCGGATGCGATATCATTAAAGATGATGAATTAGTCGCAAACCAAGATTATAATAAATTGGAGGAACGAGTCCCTGCATTTATGGAAATGGCTGATAAAGCCGAGGAAGAAACAGGTGAAAAAACTCTATACACCGCAAATATTACTGATAAACTTTCAAATTTTCTAGAAAATGCTGATAAAGTTCAGGAACTCGGTGGTAATGCATTAATGGTCAATTTTCCAGTAATGGGTTATGAAGCACTGAGGGCTATTGCAGAAGATCCTTCAATTAAACTACCCGTTCTTGGACATATGGATTTCGCAGGTGCAATGTATATGTCTCCGTGGCATGGTGTTTCCAGTCATTTAATACTTGGAAAACTTGCACGATTATGTGGCGCTGATATAATAGTTCACCCAGCACCATACGGTAAGGCTCAAGTTATACAAGAAAAATACGTACGAGTTGCAAATACTCTTAGATGGCCCTTTTATCATCTTAAACCGACCTTTCCTATGCCTTCTGGTGGAATTACGGCGGGTCTTGTGGACCGATGTATTAATGACCTCGGACTTGATATTGTTATTGGTTCAGGTGGAGGAATCCATGCACATCCCGACGGTCCTCAAGCAGGAGCAAGGGCATTTAGACAGGCTATTGATGCAGCCATGCAAGGTATTAAATTAACAGAATACGGTAAAACTCATAAAGAACTTGGACGAGCTCTTGGAGTATGGGCACCTGGAAAAAAGACTGAATTTAAGGTGAAATGATTTTTTAAAATCTTTTTCTTTATTTTATATATTTTTTATTTAATTCAAACAAAAATTATGTTTAGAACAGAAGAACAACAACATGGCTTTAATTTTCCATATCAATTAGGGAAAGTGCAAGGAAAGGGTGGTGGACATTACCCGCATGGGCAAGACCGCCCGCATCATCGTCCTCGGCGTGGGCCTAAGCTACGTGGACCCGTTCATCAACTCGCCCGTGCCCAAACTCACCGGCGGGGAGACCCTGGCGACCGACCCCGCCCCCACTACCGATGTGGACCTGATAACCAACAGCGTGTACTACCTGATTGGCAAGCGCGAGTTCATCGGCGCCGGGCCCTCGCCGCCGCCCAGGATTCGACACATCCCCCCAGCCACCATGGGCGCCGTCAAAGTCACCT
>CAZYEE010000140.1:0-9848 GCA_964646355.1 uncultured archaeon
TTAATATTATTATAAATTTTTTTAGCTGATTTAAGATTATTTATCAATTAAAGATAAGTACTGCCCTAATATAATGATTATATCAAGTTAAATAAATAAGATTAATTTGAAATAAATGATCTTTAAGCATTTTATTTTTTTTTTTAGTCTATATATAAAAAAAAACCTATTTTTTTTATGAAAATTAAAAAATAATTATAAAATTAAGATCATTATTTTGAAAAAAAATAGAAATTAGAATATTTTAAGTGTGTCTATTTCTTTTTCTTAGGCATCGCTAATAACTCACAAATATAACCAACAGTATCAGAAGTATCGAAATAAGCGAATTTCTGACCCAATACAATTCCATTTGTAAGTTCTTTTATCCCATTTGATTTGAATTGTTCATAATGTTTTTCAAACTCATCTGTAAATATTCCAATATGATGAAAACCCTCTCCTTTTTCTTTCATGTAAGGGTCATAAATTGTTTTTCCTTCTAATGGTTGAATATATTCCAGTTGTATATTTCCAAGTCTTGCGATTCCAAAATCCAATTTATAAGGCTCAATTTTTTCTTTAAAAATATTTTTCTTAACTACGGCGCTAAATCTATCAAATTTAATGCCCAACAATTTCTCTGCATCTTTTATACGCTCATCTATATTTTTAAAAACATATCCAATCTGTCTAATTTCTCCAATCATATTTCAACCTCATTAAAATTAAATTTAAAATATATAAACTTTAGATAAGAAAATTTCTTAAGATTTATTTAATTAAATTACTAAAAATTATCAATATATGATATTTAATTTGTAATTTTTTATTCAAATTTCTTTAGCTTTATTCCATGACCCGAAAGTTCATAGTAATCAGACCTGCTGCATGGAATACATAGATATTTATCACCTTTTTTCACTGCTTTGGATGGAATTGTGCTTTCACCACATTTTGCACAATAAATAGTTTCCTCAATAGGTGCCCATTCCTGGAAATCGATATCTATAATTTTTGCTTCAAATAGATCTTCAAACTTTTGTTTAATAAGTTCGAATGAGCTTTTACGCATTAATTGTTTAAGTTTTTCAAGGTCTTCTGGGGTTCCACTCCTTTCCTTGACAACCTTATTGAATAGTTCGTTAAGTCCAGGAATTTTTTCTAAAAATTGATCCATTGCAAAAGGTTTTAAAGCAACGCGAATACCTTTACCACTCCGATCAGTAAGTATTAGAACTGTTTTACCAAAATCTCTAAATATTAATGCATTATTTCCGAAAGTACAACCTGTTACATATTGAATTCCATCAGTAGCACAATGATTCATTTCAACAATAGCAATTAAATTCTCCATACCATCAGACAAGCGGAATTTCGCAAATTCACGCATCGCATGAGCGCCCATCATAACCCCCATTGCAAGTCCGCTACAATAATGACCATGTAATACAGCTGCTTCATCAAGTAAACTTTTTAAATCCCAATTCATAATTAAAGGCATTAAATGTCTCCTTGGATTAGCAATATTAATTTCTCGTCTTACTCTTTCAATCTCTTTATGGTCCAATCCAGGAGAATATGGCTTGATGTCAATAATAGGTGTCTTATTGATTGAATCTAGTCCTTTTACGATTAACACATTTTTATCCTTTTTGAGTAATTTTACAGTAGTCAAGCCAATAGGATTGGGCCTGATGGGGCTTCTTGAAGCAAATATACCTTTAACTTCCCCATAATAAGTTGGGCCCTTTAATTTATGTGGTTCATGCGATTTATGAAAATATGTTATTACAATAATATACTCATTCTCTTCGATTCTATATAGAGCTTCTTCGTACTCTGGATTTATTATTAATTTAGATTCTATATCTTTAAATTTATGTGGATCTATTGGTTTCTCTATTTCATTCTCAACAAAACCAATTGGTTTTAATTTCAATTCGCTCAAGATCTATCACTCTTCAATTTACTAATGTAATTAATAGAAAAAATTTATTTATTAGATATTCTATAGATTATAAACTTTATAATTTTATTTTATTAGGATTCTTTTAAACAATGAATTAAAATGGATTACAATATCAAATTAAAAAAACTATTCAAAAAGAAAAAAGATTATATAATTTAAAATTTGATAGAAGATCTTTGAATATTATAAGAAAAGTGATGTAATATGTTTTAAAAATAAATAATTGAAGATATTAATAAAATTCTTAGTATTAACTCATTACTTGAAAGATGAACCTCAATATTATTTTATATAAACTAATTTTTAATTCTTTAATATATATTATCATTAACATTCAATATTATTAAAATTCACAATTGTGTTAATATTGTTGAAGAATCCTTGTTTACAATAATTGTATGTTCTGCTTGGGCTACAACTCCTTTACTTACTTCCAATAATACAGGATATCTATAAACAAGTTTTAACCTTTCCATTTGTTTTAAATGATATGATGGAATATCTCTATACCATCTAGGCGAGAATGGGAGTCTTTTTCGATCGGACCAGATTTTATTAACAATATTTATAATATGTGCGGGTAAATTCTTGCCAGATTTCTTTAATAATGCGTATATATATACATTTTTCCCTGAATAGACCATTCCTTTCCCATTTGTAGTAAATGGCTCTAAAGCAAAGACATCACCTTCTTTAAAAGTATAATTCGAGTTCATTGATTGAGTTTTTACATTAGGTACTGTTATACCTGTATGTAGCTCATAACGTCTCATTTTATGTCCGCTTAGATTCCGAATTGGATTGAAACCAAATTTTTTGATTACTTTTTCAACAATTTCACCTACCTTGTAAACCTTTACTCCTGATTTAATAGTTTTAATAGCTGCTGAGAGTGCAGATTCTGCAGCAATTATGAGTTTTTCATATTCTTCATTATCGCCAATATTTAATGATATAGCAGAATCTACTAAATAACCATCAATATTTGCACCCAAATCCAGTTTCAATAGACAATTTTCAGGAATAACAGTTCCATCTTTTATTGGACTTGTATAATGCGCTGCTACATCATCTATCCCTATATTTAAGGGGAACGCAAGTTCAGCACCATTTTTTCTTATCTGATTTTCAGCATATTCACATATATCAATAAGTTTTTTTCCTGGTTTAATATATTCTTTTGTTTTACGTAGTACTCTTGCTAATATTTCTCCAGCTTTAAAATATTTTTCCATTATTTCGTCTGAATTTTTATTTAAATCCATTGTTTGTCCACTATATTCAATATAAATAAAAATATATGTTTAAATTAAAAGTCGATCCAGAAAAATTTTATGGAACTCTTCTGTTAAAAAATCAAAACAAACATATTTTATGAATTTAGAGGGTATATTTTTCCCTTTCCTATTTATTATCTCAATTTTTCCCTGAATTTTCCTAATATCCACTTTTAAACCCAATTTTTTAAATTTAAAAATAGTTGGGTTTATTTTATAAATAGGAACAAATGTATCATGCGGATAAAAACCATTACCTTTTGTAATAATATTATTTAGTATATACCAATATAAAACGTTCTTATAACAAAAATGAGAAATTCTCGTATTTGCTTCTCTCATTAATCGTAAATGTTTTTTATTTATTCCTGTTTTTGTAGTCACGTTAAGTGGAAAAATTCTTGTCGGAATATTTCGGCTTAATACAATACTTGCAGCAATAGGATCATTCATTATATTGAACTCTGCCACTAAGTAATTTTTATTTAATTTATCAAAAAATCGTTCATCAATATGTCTTGTTATAGGAGAGAATTTAAGAACTGGTGCTTGAAATACGCCCCCCATAACAACAAGTTCTTTAATTTTATCTTCCAGCTCATTGTCTTTTAAAAATGCATTTGCAATATTCGTTTGTGGTCCTAATACTAATATTGTTAAATCTCCTGGATATTCATTAGCTTGTTTAATAATAAAATCCGATGCTTCTATTCTATCTTTCAATTGATTTTTGTTTAATGCGCCTCTTAAAACAGGTATTTTCTCTTTTTGGGCAATTTTCAAATATTTTTTAGCAAGTCTATACCCAGTCTTCATCGGGACATTTCCATAACAAATAGTAATACCTAAGAGATTAAAAATATCTGGTGAGTTTAATACAATAAAAATAGCAAAACCATCATCTACTTCTGCAAAAGGTTTACCAAGACCAGGATCTGTATCAATTATTACATTGTAGCTTTTAATTCTTCCATTCACCTGCATTATATGTTAATATCAATTAGTTCTTTTTGTTATTAACAATTTATCAATTTATATTATAATTATATTTGTCTTTTATCAACAATTTAATTTAATAGTTTTGTTACAATTAGAATAAAAATTCATAATACCACAATGTGAAAATTTATAATTTGAATAATCTCATCAAATGTATAAATTAATATAATATATTTTTTAATTTAAAAATAAATTTTATAAGACCAAAAGATATTGACCGATCTTATTTTACATTTTTTGATTTATATAAATAATAAAATTATAAGAATTTTATTTAAAAATTTAATAAGATTTTTTGGAATATCACTCAAAATTGATTGGCATATTCAAAAATTTTAAGAAAATAGTTTATTCATTATAATTTTGGGAAAATTTATATAAAAATTATTTTTGGTATATACGATACTGAAATTAAGAAAAATCAAGAATCGATAAGCTTTATTGAGTTTTTTATGGTATTTTTATATTACAATATTTATTCAATGATAAATTTTGTATATATCAAAAAAAATTTGGGATTATAAATTTTCATAACATTTTCATAGGTTTTTGGTGTATATACGTTTGTATGTATATACCATAAAGTATATATACAAAATCATATATATTTATATCAAACAAAAGATCAAAGTTGATGATAAGTTGATCAATAAAAAAGATTGTAAAAATAATGGAATGGACGAAATTCCCGAATTATTATGTTATTATAATTATGTAATTAATTACGTTGATAATTTTGAATTTAATAATAATCAAAATAATCTAACCAAATTTGTTATAAAAAGATTTATTATGTGATTTTAAAATGTTGAGCCATAAATTATTGATTTGCAGTAGGTGTAAAAGCGATAATATATCAGCTTATCAGATAATTCAAACTCGTAAACAAATAGTCATCTGGTATCGATGCATTGACTGTGGACGGAAAGATCGATTATCCTTAGACATAAGTGAGAAAAAATACCTTTTAGATGGAATGAGCATAATTTTCTTTAGATGTTATCGATGTGGGAGCCCTATAATTATCCAGGAATTAAGAAATAGTGGAAAAGTATCAATAATAAGGTATCAATGCATAGATAAACGAAAAACAGGTAAGAAAGTAATAACAAGTATTTTATACCATGATCTACGTACAAAATATTTAAGTAGAAATAATGTAAGAAAACAAGAAACAATAATATCATTAAAAGAAGACAAGAAAAACAAGATAAAATGCCCAGAATGTAATAATTTAATATATATAGATTCGAATTTTTGCTCATATTGTGGTGCAAATTTAAAAGAACGTAAACTTGATTCATTGATATGCCCTAAATGCGGAAAAAAGGTTAAACCTGATGCAAATTTTTGCACTAAATGTGGAGCACCTCTTAAAAAAATAAAAGCAGAACCTGAAGAAATATTAGAACCAGATGATCCATTTATAAATCACATTGAATGTCATTTTTGCGGTGCAAATGTACCAGATGAGAACCGATGTAGTGCATGCGGCGCGAAACTAAGATGCGATTGTGGATCGGTTTTTAAACCAGGAGCTAAGTATTGTTATAGTTGCGGTAGAAAAGTTCCATTACCAATAGAAGAAGAGAATGAGGAAAAGAATTACCTTATTTGTCCTGGTTGCAGCGAAAAAGTTCCAATTGGGTATAGCTTCTGCACTAACTGCGGTTTCAACATGGAAAATATTGATATTGAAGGAGAGGGTAGAAACAATTACAATGAGGGGCAAAAAATGAATAAGGAGGATGCATAAAACTCATGACATATGATAAGGTTTTTGAGGTATCTGTTTATTCAACATTTGAACAATGTTGTAATAATCCTGATATAATCGAATATGATGGAAATTATGTCTGTCAAAATTGTGGACTAGTTCATGGTCCAGTTTTATTGATGAATGAACGAAGATTATTTACACCATTAGATATTGAAAATAAAAAGCAGAATGAACCCGCAACAAAAGTCGGCGCAAGAACTATAATACCAAATAAAAAGATTACAGATTGTAATGGTGGAGTTCTTGATACTAAGAGCAGGTTAAAATTTGCAAAATTGTCGAAGATAAATAACTCATTTTCTACAACATATGAAAGAAATCTAACAATAGCAACACCTAAATTAAAAAATTTCTGTGCCAAACTTGGAATACCACCTTCAGTCACAGAGGATGCATTATATTATTATTCTAAAGCTGTTAAGAAAAAATTAACGATGGGTAAATCAATTGAATGCCTTATCTGTGCATGTATCTATCTAGCTTCACGATTAAGAAAACTCCCAAGGTCTATTGAAGAAATTTCAGAGGTTTGCGAGGTCCCTGTTAGAAATATACGTAGAACTTACAGGATGTTATTAAAGAATTTAGACATATCTAATCTTAAACCAGTAGATCATGTCCAGTATATCACAAAATTTGGATCAGAATTGAATATCGATATAAATATACAGAAACGAGCAATTGAAATTATTGAAAAAGCAAAACAAGATCCAGAAATAAAATTACTAGGAAAAGATCCAAAGGGTTTTGCAGCAGCCGCATTATATATTGCATGTAAAGAAGCAAAAAAATCTAAGAGTCAAGCAGTATTATCTAAAATTGCACATATATCGGAAGTAACACTTAGATATAGAATTAGAAATTTAAGAAAAGAATAATTTTTAAATTTTTATTAAAATTCTAATTTTATTTTTAAGTTTATAAGATTTGGGATTATTATCTTTTGTTAAAATTAGAATTAAAAAAGTAAATGAATTTAATATTAATTTTAGTTTGAGATTTTAATTAAAATCGATAAAATAACACTTAAACTTAATTATGTTCAAAAAAAGATACTCAACAATTTCTTTTGAAATAAATTTCCAAGAAGAATTTTGTATTAATGATTCAAAAAAGAATATAAAATATTGAAAATATTAAGAAAAAAAGATTCAAGTATTCATTTATTTCTTAGATTCAGTTTTATTGGTTTTACTCTGTTCAGTCTTAGTTTGTTCATCTTCAGTTTGTTTGGATTCGGGCTGGGCAGCTGGCTTAGTCTGCTTATTCTTAGTTTGTTTAGACTTCGTTTGTTTGGATTTAGCTTGCTCAGTCTTAGCCTTTTTAATTTCTTCTTCGGTCTTAGATTGTTGCTTCTTTTTCTCTTTCAAGTATTCTAATGATTTATTCTTTAGATCGTCAACTTCTACTTTTTTGCCTATTATTAGAAATACTGATATTAGTAATAATCCGATCATGCTGCTGAATATGATTATGAATATGATGGAGACCCACGTTATATTATTCTGGGTTAATATCATAAACATATTATAAGTAGAGTATAATGAATATATCAATAAAGGAATTTTTATCCACTTGAAGACATCCCAGAAGAATTTAGTCTTTCCTTTATAATAAGCTTTCCAAAGATTTCCTCTGTAGGTATAAAATCCTACAAATATAAATGCATAGGTTCCAAAAAAGAATCCAATCGGACCGATTATTGCTCCGAAAATTACTAGAAAAGTGCTGGATAATGCTATTGGATATATAAGAAACAATAAACCTATACTAATTCCAGTTCCAATTAACAGGGATAGCAAATACATCGTGAAGTATTTTCTTCTATAATATTTTCCTGGTTTTTTTATACCAAGTTCAAGCTTAGTTGTTGTTGTAGAAGCTCCTTCAGTAATTCCACCTGCTATTTCACCCCCAATACTTGCACCAACATATACACCGATTGAAACTGAATTTATTATAAATTGACCTTCTGTTCCACTATAATATCTTTCAGCTGTAGATTCATATACAATTACAGTAATTTCATCAAATGCCTCATAACCGTAGGAGTCATTTACCCAACACTTAAAAATATAGGTTCCTTTTGATAGGCCAGTTATAGATATTGTAATATTTTGATAGCTGGTCCATTTTCCAAAATCAACTGCTGAGCCATTATTAAAAACGATAAATGTACCAGGAACACCTGCAACTGTCCATGCAATAAAATTAGGATCTGGAGATTGCCCTTCTATATATTCTATTTTATCATAGCATCGTCGAATTTTTAATATGTGCCTAAATTTTAATAGAAAGAAGTCAGTATGGGGCCCAGGAAGTTCTTTACATCCTACAACATAAAATTCATAATCTTTTGAGACTGCTATTCCAGACCCGAAATTATTTTCTGTGATTGATATTTTATAATCCCAAACCATAATTCCTGTTTCATTAAATATCATCATGAAGGCGTATTGTTTTAACTCTTGAACAGTTCCCGTTATATAGATGTGTCCATAAGAATCAATAGATATAGAGTTAGCAAGTTCGTTATTGAAGAAATATCCATTATCTTGTGTCCATATTAAAGTTCCGTCCAGTCTATATTTCCTCAGAAAAATATCAAAATTGCCGGAAATTGAGCTATTATGACATCCGACCACATATAAATAAGTATCATTAAATATAGCAACATCTCGCAGCTCATCCGCCCTATAGTTATCCCATGTCTTATTCCATATTGAAGAATTATTTTCAAATAATTTTACCATGTACCCATTTCGTTCTCCGCTTGACAAATTTTCTGTATATCCTACACCGTAAATATATCCAAAACTGTCAATATCAATTGAATTTATTTTAATACCGACATTATTTATCGTATATGTTCGATTCCATAAATTATTTCCATTGATGTCCAGTTTAAAAATTAGCCCAATCGATTGAGATACGGATAGATAAGATCCGCCAACATAAACATTATAGGATGAATCAACTACTATGCTTTTACAATATGTTGCGCTTATACCAAATCCAATTGTATAATTCCAAATTTGGTTGCCTAATGCACCATATTTCACAACGAATCCTTTTACACTGCCACTTACAAAAGTTCCACACATATATACATTCCCAGAATTATCTATAGCTACACCGTAAGCATTAGCGGCTCCTGTAACATACCAAGTCCTATTCCACAATTGTTCTCCAGTAGGGGCTATTTTCTCAATATATGCAAGATGTGTTAATTGGTCAAGCGAATATGTTCCCACAACATATAGATATCCAAATTGGTCGATAGCTATATCCGTAAATTTATCATCATAAGCTCCGCCCCAAGTCTTATTAAACACGGCTATATATTGTGGGGAAATTCCTAGTGTTTCTATTATTTGATTACTCCCTTGAATTTTTCTAATATTAGCTGAACTTATTATATTTGAAAGCCAAAAAATGTTTACTGCGAATAATATGACCGAAAAACTAATTATTATGCTATATTTAGTTAATTTTTTTGAATTTAAATGCATCTATATACACCTAGATTTAAATCCTTTCATTTAAGTGGAATTTAATTTGATTAACAATCTTCAATTATTGTACTTTTTTTATTTTGTATTCATTTTTAATATTGCATTAAAATAAAAAGATATCTATCGGAAATGAATTTTTATATAAATTTTTTATAAGTCTTTATTTTTATTTATTCAGATATTCACAAATTCAAATTAAATTTTTATTTAAATTAATATTTGTGCTTTATATTTTTATTATATTTCATTTAAATTTATAATCTACTTATAGATTTTATATTGATTAAAAAAGAATTTAATTAACTTATACAAATGTTTTCTAACTC
>CAZYEE010000141.1:0-9820 GCA_964646355.1 uncultured archaeon
ATTAAATTTTTTACCTTTATTGAAAATGAAGGTTATTAGAATTTTAATTAAGAAAAAAAATTTTTTGAATATTAATGGATCAAAGGAAATTATTTACTATTTGGAATAAGGCCTAACTCATACATTACATTAAAAATAGTTTTGATATAATCTAAAATGGTTAAATAATTCTCATTTAATGCATTATATTTATCTTCTAGTGATTCTATTCTACTAAAAATTTCATTAATTTCATTTTGGAGATTTTCTACATTTTTAAAATATTTATCATTCTTTACATTTAATTCACAAATATAATTATTAATTTCATTGAAATATTTCATTAAATGATCACGAGTGATTATGTCCATTTCTAGAATTTCGTTCATTTTAGATTGAAGATATTCTTTTGCGTCGGATATATCTTTGTTTGAATTTAGAATCAATACAAGCACTTTATTTTTAGATTCGTTGAACGCACTAACCCATAATGTGGTATTATTTTGTTTTATTAAGAAATTATCATGGTCCTGTGATGACATATGTGCTATATACATATTTAGAATTTCATTATCACTTAACTTAATTTCAGGATATGCTGTTTCAATAAAAGGACCAATCATGTTATCCCACCGAATAAGCATTAATCCTTCTTTATTTGACGTCATTGTTATTATTTCCTAATGACTTTATTAATATTAATATAATTGATGATACTTGAGCTAATCTTAAAAATCTCTATGTTTAAAGATATTTTATCAGTATATTAAGATTTTTTTAATTTAATACTGATTTTCTTATTAAAATTTGAAAATTAATGTATAAATTTATTAAAAATTAAAAATTAAAAATTAGGATTTTTGTAAGCTCCTATTGTCTTCTATTATAATACCTATCTTGCTTAATAATCTGAGTTAAATAAATATGGGAGTCTAAGATACAGAATCATAATTTTTATAGAAATTCAAAATCCTATTCACTTCATATTTTAAACATTTATGATATTCTTATATGTATATATTTTTAAAATTATCTTATATTATTATTAAAATCATCTCATATTATTATTTAATAAGAAAAAATAGCTAAATATACAAAATACTTTCCTATATTTATCGAAAAAATATACAATATTATTTATATATTATTGTTAAGTAAGATTTGTTAAAAACTTAAAATTTCTAATTAACTGTTGAAAAATAAGCATTTTAATAAATTTAAGGAAGGCCTAATATCTATGAGTATAATTCATGAAGGTATTGAAATTCTAGAAGAAGAATTTAAAATATTAAAAGAAATAGAAGAAATTAATGGCTTCAAATTTTGTATAAACAATGAAACATATGAGCATATGTCCGTAAGAGTAAAAGATAAAATTATAAGTGAACTTTCAATTCGTTATACAAACAAATTTAAAGCATTACCAAAATCAGTTATTAAATTAAAGAATCTAAAATATCTAGATTTGAGTGGTTGCAGTATTAAATCAATTCCGGAAGAAATTTTTGAAATAAAATCTTTAGAAGAACTTTATTTAGATGGTAATCAGATTCAAGAAATCCCAATTTCGATAACAAAACTTGTAAACTTAAAAATTCTTTCTCTTAAAAAAAATTTATTAAAAGAGCCTCCTTTAGGACTTGAGCAATTAAAAAATCTCGAATTCGTTGGACTTCATGCAAATCATTTAAAAGAATTAGGAATACCACAACACGTCGTGAAAAAATATCTTGAGGGGATACCTGAAGAACTTCCAGTAGTGGAGCGAAATTTTATTTCCAAGATACTTGCTATGGCCGGAAAAAAATGGAGTGTTGAATTAGAATCTCCAAGATTCATCATCGAAAACGGACATCTTGTTGAATTCTATGTAAAAAAGACCTTGATCTATATTATGCCAGAAGAATTTGAATTTTTAGAACACTTACATAACTTCAAGATAGAAAAACACAGGTGGAGTAGAGATTATGGATTAAAATATCCGATCTTAAAATATCCAAGAAAATTATTAGAACTTGAAATGAAAAAGTTAGAAAAATTCAACATTCCAATAGAAGAGAAGGAAACATTAGTTTTAATGAAACAAACAATTCCAGATATGAAAATCATTGAAATCAGGGAAGATTGGGATGATACAGACTTTTATAAACTGAAGTGCAACATATGCATCCATGATGGTCATATAAAATTGATTAAATTTATAGAGTATGATGATTATTTTACTTATGGAATTCATCCTTCAATTAAGAATTTAAAAAATCTTGAAGTATTAATATTAAGGAATAATTATATCCACGAAATACCTGATGAAATTTGCGAACTAAGAAACTTAAAACACTTAGATTTTTACGGAAATCCGATCGATAAATTGCCAGAAAATATAGGAAACTTAGTAAATCTAGAAACATTAATCCTTTCTAAAACGGATATAAATCATTTTCCTGATTCATTTAAAAAATTAAATTCAATAAAATATTTTAGAGCTGCCGAAAGTAAACTTTTAGAAATTCCAGATAATATTATTCCAATAAATCTTGAAAAATTCATGAAATATACTATTCCTGATCAAGAACGCAAAGCTCTTTCAGCACTTTCTATCATAAGTACAGATTATTATGGGTCGAATCTTGAAAATGTAGAATCAGTTAGTTTTTCCGAATTTGATGGGGAATTTCAGATTCAGGAAGGACACGTTATAGGCTTAAGTTTAGGTAAGAATAATCAAGTATTTTTAGAAAACTGCAAGAATTTCACAGAATTAGAAACATTGTACTTATATAATGTTAGACATATTAATCTTAATGAAGTTTTAAAGTCATTTCCAAAATTAAAAAAGCTCATTCTCAGGGCATTACAACTAAAGGAGCTCCCTGCGGCAATAAAAGAATTAAAAAACTTAACTTACTTAGATATAAAAAGAAATCCAATTAAGAAAATACCCGATTGGATTGGTGAATTAAAGAATATCGAAATTCTTGACATAAGTGATTTATTCTTAACCGAAATTCCAGAACCTATTCGCAATCTTAAGAAATTAAGAATTTTAAATTTTGAAAAAAATAATATTGAGACGATTCCGAATTGGATTGGAGAGCTTTCTAATCTTGAAAATATTAATGCTAGTAGATGTAAAATAAAAGAAATACCCTCATCCCTTGGAAATTTGAAAAAGTTGAAAGTATTGGATTTAAGTATTAATGAAATTAAGGAGATACCAGATACATTAAAAGGTCTAATAAATTTGGAAATTTTCTTAATTAACAACAACAAGATTAAAAAGTTTCCATTATTTATTTGCTGTTTTCCTAATTTAAAAAAGGTCTATCATACCTCTGAATATGCTAATCCGTTTTCAAACAATTTATTTGATAAATCATTAAAAAGATACTTAACATGTGATTATAGCGAATGTAAAATAAGACTCAAAAATATGATTCGAGATTATGGCATTGATTATTTCAAACAAAAAATAGAGTACAATATACCTCTGACAAAAGAAGATTATAAATTATCATTTATTTATGAATATGCGAAGGAATTAATTCAACTTTACGAAAATTCTGATAATCCAATAGCAAGAGAAGTTGTAAAGATAGCTAAAAATCAAGTAATTGAAGAATCTGAATTAGAATTCTTGAATGATTTAAAGAAATCAGCAGGTATTGAATTTAATTTAGTAAATGAAATTGAGGATCACGAGTATGATCCTCCAAATTTCGTAATTAAAAATGGACATATATCCAAAATTTTCATTTCTAAGAGAAAAATCAATAAACTTCCAAAAAGCATTAAGAATCTTAAAAAATTAGAATATTTAGGGATAAAAAATTGTGATTTGGAAGAAATACCAGAAGAAATTGGAGAATGTACTGAATTAACAAAAGTTTCATTTGAGTACAATAAAATTACCAAGATTCCCCAAAGTCTTGTAAATTTAAAAAATTTAATAAGTTTAGATCTCGGTAGCAATAATTTACTTGAATTCCCTGATTTTATTTGTGATATGACTTCCTTGGTTTATTTATATGTTGAAAAAAACCATTTAAAATGCCTTCCCGAAAATATTGGAAAATTAAAAAAATTAAAAAGATTGTATGCGCATGATAATGAACTAACTTTCTTACCAGCATCAATGAAACAACTTGAAAACCTTGAAAAATTGAAAATTGAGGGAAATAACATTACCGAAGGTCTTGAAAATTTACCGGCGTCTTACATCATTAAAAAATGCTCGAAAAAAGAAACAAATATTCCAAGAGAAGAAAAAGTAGCTATTGGATTATTGGAAATGCTATCAGATAATATTAAAATAGCTATTTTAAACGACCATGTTGTTAGCTTGAACCTGTCAAATAGTAGAGAAGCACTATCATGTAAGTTAATTACGAATTTTAAAAATCTAAATGAGTTAACTATAAGCGATCTAGATTTAGAAGAGTTTCCTACAGTAATTTTATCATTCAAGCATTTAAAAGAACTGGATTTATCTCATAATAGTTTAATCGAAATCCCAGCGGAAATCAGCAACTTAACAAAATTAGAAATTTTAAACTTATCATCAAATCAAATACAGCGCTTACCGGATAGTTTTGGAAATTTAGGAAATTTAATTAAGATTGATTTAAGTAATAACAAGCTAAAATCACTTCCTGAGAGCATTGGTAATTTGAAATCCCTAAAATATCTCATTTTGAATAACAATTTTTTAAAAGATCTTCCTTCTTCTATCAATGGATGCAAGAATTTGAGAACGCTTCTCTGTAAGTGGAATGAGATTCAAGAGATTCCAAATAATATTTCTGAACTTTCAAACTTGGTAATTTTAGACTTAGAAGGAAATAAATTACGAAGCTTACCAGCTTTCTATCAAGAATTCAAGAAATTAATAATATTGGATTTACGTTCAAATAAATTAATAGAAATTCCAGATTCTATAAAATATCTTAGTTCATTACAAAATTTATATTTATCAAAAAATAGAATTCAAAAACTTTCCTCCTTTTTTGGAGAGCTGATCAATTTAAAGATTTGTTATCTAAATGACAACCTTCTCCAAGAACTTCCCGAAGAAATCGGTCAATTAATTAACCTTGAACAGTTATACTTGAATTCAAACAAGTTAAAGAAAGTTCCAAGCACTTTAGAAAAATTAATGAATCTAAAAACTCTTTGGTTAAATGATAACAAATTAACAGAAATACCTGTCTCAATTTCAAATCTTAAAAAAATGAAAAGCTTTTTCTTATTAAATAATCCTTTGCAAGGAAAGTTCACGCCTTTATTAGATATGAACACTACTGAGAGATTAGGATATTTAAATAAATTAAAACAAGAAGGTATGAATTAATGAGATTAATTAAAATTATCAATGGATTTGTAACAAATTCAAGCAGTTCAAGTGCACCACTCGTAATAGCCATTAAACACGGGCTAAAATTTTCTGACATACTAAGAAAATTAGGTTTTGATGTTTCTAATTCTTTCTTAAAATCAACGGCTAGACGCTTGGATCAGATATTTTTAAATGGAAAAATTATTGATTTAGGATATGATGAGGAACTTGATGATAAAACCTTGAAAGAATTGATGGAAGATTATGGCTGGGCTAAAAAGATACCTTCACAATGTAAGAGGGGGTACCAAATTAGCAAAATTTCAGTAGAAGTTCAAGTATATTCAGGAGGGGGTTGGACAAACATAATCGATGGTTTTTTAGTCAAGTTAGGTTGGGAAACGAGTTCCGTGACTCTTAAAAAAATATTAGAGGATGATTTGATAATCATTCATAAAGGAGACGCTGAAGATTATTAATTTTTCATGAATTTTTAGAATTATTTCAACTCTTTAGTGTTGCTGGCATTATTTTTAAAAGAATTTTCTTTATTTTCTATAATTTTTATTTAATCTTAATAATATCAAGTTCTATTCACGTAATATCATTGCAATTTTCATGAACATCTATAAAATATTCAAATTAAATCTATAAAATATTCAAATTAAACTTATAAAAATTCGATATAAGTTAAAATTATTATCAAAGAAATTAATAGTATAATAAAGAAATTTACGTATTCCGATTTAATTTTTAAATTTATAGAAATGGAGATTTTTTAGGGTAATAATAATGGAAGATCTACAAATTTTAATAAATTTTTTTGCATTTTTGGTATTATTCACAGTTTTGTTTTTTGCATCAATTGAAGATATAAAATACAGAGAAATTTCAAATAAATGTTGGAAATTTTTAATAGGTGTTGGTTTGTTAAAAATAACCACAATTAATATTATAATATATCTATTTTCCTCCTCATATAATTCTCAATCGCTTACTATTACACCTATTTTTATGGAGCTAATTCAGCTTTCAATTGGAATAATAATAGGATTTATATTATATAGGGTAGGTTTATTTGGGGGTGGAGATTTTAAAGCTGTTATTGTTATTTCATTGTTTATCCCATCAATCTCGGATATTCAGATTACACAAGGAACATTATATAGCGAAAATATCTTTATATTTCCAATTATCTCATTCTATTTAAATTTGGGTACATTATTGCTTTTTTTCTGTGCTTTTATATTTCTATATAATCTGATCCATTTAAAGTTTAAATTAAAATTGGCATTTGAGGGTCATGAACATGAATCTATTCTCAAAAAATTTATTGTATTTTTTTCAAGCTTATCAATAAGCCCAATAAAGGGAGAGCCAGGATACTATTATTTGCGAGAAATTGTTAAAAATAATAAATTGATCTTCAGATTTGATTTTAAAAGTAGCGAAACTGATTTACAATTGATAAAAGAGCGGTATAATAAGGAATTACGAAATGTATTAGACTTTTACTCAAAAATAGGTATAAATAGAAAAGAAGTTTGGATTAATCCTATTATTCCTCTTATTCCATTTATAACCATAGATTTATTTTTATTAATTTTTATAGGAGATATTATATTAATAATATCACATTTGTTTTAATAATTATTTAACTACTTTTGTCCAGTTTTATTTTATTTTTTACAAATATTGAAAAATTTTTACCAAATTTTGAGTTTTAATACCCATAATTGCGACTAACTTTCCGTCGTAATTATTATTTTTTTTGATTGAATGATTTTTACTTAAAAAAAGGTCTATTGGGTAGATTTGAATATTTTATTTGTGAAATTTATAAACTCTATTTATATATACAATTAAAATCGATTAAAATTTGCAAATTCTTCTGATTTTTCCCCAAAACCATAAAAAATATATTTTCCCAAATAATGCAAAATTCTTTAGCTTTATATTTTTTAAATTCATAGATAAAAATCAGAAATTAAATTTTAAAAATAAAAAATAATGTTAAAATTTAGAATAATTGAGATTCTGATTGATTCTACTATAGAAAACAAATAACAAGAGATTGAAATTTATTAAATAAAAAATTAGGAGAGTAATAATAATGAATAGGAAATTAAAGTATGTATTCCCAATTTCCTTAATAATAATATGGGCTTCGTTAATATTCTTTTTTTCGCCAATAAGCCAAATTATTATCACAACTCCAATTCATGATGATATGCCATTGACTGTGATAGAATCAAGCAACAATCCCACCTATACAGAGAAATGGAATAAAACATTTGGTGGAATCGAAGAGGATATAGGTTATGGAGTTGCAATAGATGCCGATGATTATGTCTATTTAGTTGGATCGACTAAAAATTATGGAACAAACACCCCAAGTTATTCAAATGCAATGCTTGTAAAGTTTGATCTAAACGGTAATGTCATTTGGTATAGAACGTGGGGCTATGATAAAACGGATATAGGATATGATGTGGCAGTAGATAATGCACATAATGTATATATTGTAGGATCTACTCAAAATCTTCCTGTTAGTGGCCGAAATTTATTTGTTGCTAAATATGATGGAAATGGAAATCAATTGTGGAATAGAACATGGGGCGGAATGGTTTCTGGGGATATAGAAGGCTATTCAGTAGCAATTGATAAAAATAATAATATCTATATTACCGGAAAAGTGCCTGGAGCTAATATTGATATGTTTGTCGTAAAGTATAATTCTAGTGGAACTGAAATCTGGAATAAAACTTGGGGATCCACGGGATTTGATAGTGGAAAAGGTATTGCAGTTGATAGCCAAAATGATGTATATATAGTGGGTACTTATTATGATACAGTTTCTGCTAATGATTTAATTTTTATCAACAAATATTCGAGCGATGGAACATTTCAATGGACCAGAAAATTAGGATCAAACCAATATACAGACTACGGTGAAGGAATTGCGATTGATAAGAATAATAATATTTACATAGTTGGTTCAATTAACAATACTGGAACTTCTTCATATGATATTGTTGTGGCTAAATATGATTCATTGGGAAATTTGATTTGGGAAAAATATTATGGAAACAGCAAAAAAGATTATGGATACGATATTGCAATTGATGGATATAATAATATATACATCTCAGGCTCTAAAGAGTATTATAACCCTGCACGGAACATTTATTTCATGAAAATAGACAGCTCGGGAAATATATTATTCAATACGACATGGGGTGGTTTGGTCAACAGTGATATGTATGGATATGCCATAGCTGTATCACCTGGTTTGGATGTATACATTGGTGGCGCTATTCCCTCTGGCTCAAATCATATAGCTATTCTTATTAGATACAGATACATCAAGTATGTTCCAATCATCGCTCCTGGATTTCAATTTTATGGACTATTAATTTCGCTGGATTTAATAATTATTGGAATAATAATTTACAGGTTAATCAAATCAAAATCGAAGAATATAAAGCTATTTAATTGAAATGCTGAAAATATCTCAATAAATTTACATAGAAATTGGCAATTATTCCTAAAAGAATCAAATTATCTTCTTTTTTTTAATTTCATTATCTTATTATGAATTTAGTTTATAGAGAAAATAGTATATGTTATTTAAAAATTTAAAGGGAGTATTTAGAAATTTGAAGGGAAATGGGCATTATAGAAGGGATATGGGGATTATAGAGATAAAAATAAAAATTTGTATAAAATAAACGCATAACAAATTTTTAGGAAAAATTCATTTCCAATAGAAATCTTTTTTATCACAAATTTAAATGTGTGAAAAAAAGAATATAAAAATAAATATATAAGATTATTTAATTTGTTGGTGTTAAATCTAATATAAATTCATCCTATAATTTATCAAAACATATTAGGAACTAACATCGATTATTAAAAGAAGAATAAATACCATTAATTTTTTAATTCATCCTAATGTGTGAGGATCAAAAATAAAGAAAAAATAATAAATTTGCGAACTTTAGTATAACCATAATAGAGTTCCAAAATGGTTGAAAGAAGGTCAAAAAAATGATTTGGTGTAATTTCATAATATTTCCGGAAATTCACGATTATTATTTAAGTGGTAAATGCATTTTATCTGAAAAATACAATAATCTAGATACTGAAATACCATTTATTAATAAATTTATAGAAATTTTACCCACTTTAAAAAATATAGATCAAGGATACAAACAAATAGGTAAAGTAAATTTTATTTATTCATCGTATAATGACATAATATTCGTTAATTGTTCGGATACAAGTGAGGATATTTTAAAAATCATAAGAAAAGAAATAAAGCTTTTAAAAAAATTTTTTGAGAAATATAAAGATAAATTAAACGATTTTCCAGAAAATCTGGCTGAATTTAATCCATTTAAAGAGGAGATTAGTAGAATATTCTTTGAAGAAGAGGCTGAAGAGGAGAAAGTACCAAAAGAGGCAGAAATCGATATAGAAAGCTTGAAACAGATAAAGGTAGGGATA
>CAZYEE010000142.1:0-9804 GCA_964646355.1 uncultured archaeon
GCCATTATTCACTGAATACCATAAAGTTGCATTCGAAATATCGTTTGAACAAGATATATTTGCCGAAATTACAACAGAATCACTAGGTGTCGGTTTATCAGGGCTTTGAATGATATTAAATACAGTTATATTTCCAGTTGAAGGATATGGGAGTACAAGATCTCCAAAAGTTGTTAAGTCCGAAAGATCAAGTCCAGTTGGCCAAAATAAGGGAATTGAATAATCTACTACTTCAATACTGAAACCTAGAGTTTGACCTACAGAAATATCTAGCAAGGCAAGCGGTATTTTAAATTCATAGATTTGGTGATTTGTAATTGAATTAGGACTTATTCCGAAACTATATGCGCCCTCAAGTCCTGCATGATCTGGATCTGGCGAATTAAAATTACAATGAAGTATAGGGGTGTATCCTGGATTTGAATCATCTATTCCATGTATGCCTCCAAATCCTGCCATAATAGCAAATACATCATCTGCTCCTACAGTAGGAACACCATTATGATCTGTATCAAAAAAGATATTGCATTGATCATAATTGAGGTCGTTAGAAATATCTCCAACAGTATCAAAACAAAAATATAGAAATGAATTATCATGTTTTATATATACAAATACTTCAAAAGGATTGATCAAATGAAGTACAGTTCCGTCATTCCATTCACTTAATGAATTAAAATTACCATCTATAATTGGGCTTGTTTTTTTGAAATTCGAATAAATTATATCACCTGAATGTGCATAACTAACTGAGGAGTTTAAGGCAATTATGGGTATTAATAACATTAATATTAAAATCAATAGCGAGTATCGTCTCTTCATTTCACATCATACTCCTTTTACTTGCTTTTTCTTCTTTAATTTCCTTATTAAGCTCTTTAATCTTAATTTTATTTAAAATATAGGCTAAAAACAACTCTACTGCGATAATACTCAAAATACCTACTATAACATCCAATATCCAATAATTATTCAATTGAACAGCACTTTCAAAATGTAAGACATAATAACCATCTATTGGATTGCGCATAGAATTCCCCGAATTATCATAGATAATGAAATAATATTGAATTTCGGTGTTATCGGGTTGTTTCGGAATTTCGAATTCCCATATATTTGAATCATTAAGTGTCAATGCCAAGCAAACCCAATCAGAATGGTTTATTGATATCCATAACGAGATATTTTTAATTCCAGAACCGGAATCATTTACCTTTAATCTAATTAATACATCTTCATCAGGAGTAGGATTGCGGTCTGGTAATTCTAAACCAAGTATTTCTGGACAATAATTATCTTGAATTGTATAAGAACCGCTCGAAACAGTTGCAGTATTACCAGCTGCATCCGACACAATCACATCATAATTTATAGTTATTCCATATGAATTAGGTGGAATATTGCCTACCCAAGTGCCATTATATATAGTTCCGGTAAATAACTGTGCTGAGACTTTTTTATATACAACATAATGACTTATTAAGAATCCATAATCCGTATTCGATGAATCGGTAATCAATCTGATTTTAATGATGTCTGTATTAACTCGAGGAGAATAGGTATTTGATACTGTCCCAGTATATGTCTGAATAAGGTTATTATTTCCGTCATATATCTGAATAGAATCACCTGATGCAAGTTGTATTTTAGAGAAAAATACTTTCAGACCAGAAGCAGACGGATAGGAGATAGTCCAAGTCCTATTGAATTTGTTTATATAAGGATGGGAAGATTCAATTACATAATCAATGGGATAATGAAATTCAATATAAACAGAATTAATCCCAGAACCATGAAATGATGAGTATAAATCTGTTAAAGCACATTTTACCATGATAGTATCATTATACTGAGGTTTTGAAGGAGATAGAGATAACTTCTGAAGCTGAGGTGGGCTACCATCAATTATGTAAGTGTAATTATTGCTAATTACTGTATTATTTATCAAATCTTTTACAATAATTCTATAAGTTATTTTTTTACCGTCAGAAAACACGGGCAATGAAATGTTCCAATATCCATCATTCACAAATTCGTCTGGGAATTTGGGGTTCATTGTTAGATTGTTCCAGTGCCCACCATTCGTATACTGAAGTATAACACTTGATTGACGTATTCCTGATTCAGAATCCGATGCATGGACTGTAATTATAGGTGATTCAGATGTATTCAAGAATGATCTGTTAGGTACTTGGGATACTTCTAAAATATTAGGTGCTACTCTTTCTGCAGAAATGTATTGATATATTGAAGAATAAATATCATTACCTGCATAATCAAAAGCTTGACAATAATATAATACATAGCTTATGTTGGTCTGTTTGGGAATAATTGCAGTCCAGGTACCGTTAAAATTATTTCCATTCGAGAGGTTCATCGGGACCTTCTGTATTATATAATAAAACTTTAAACAAGTCAATGAAAACCCCCAACTATTACCGATAAAATCAGTAACAAGATGTATTCGGGTGGTATTTCCATTAACAATGATTTTTAGATCACTTTGAGAACCGGTTATTTGACTAACCAAGTCATATGAATAATTATAAATATATAGATAATCAAAATTCTCCTCCAGAGTAATATTTTTGAAAAATAATTCGATTCTAGAACAATTGGGAGCAGATATATTCCAGGTATAATCATAATTATTGGGTACTAAATGAGGAGAATCAATAGCCACATATGCAGTTTCAGTTGAGTTATAATATAGTGTTATATTTTTAATTCCAGATGCATTAATGGGCTCCTGGGCATTTACACTAATTTGAACATTCTGAGAAATATCTGGGTGCTCCGGATTTTGATATACTCCAATTTGGGGAGAAATATCATCACCTATCGTGAAATTATAAGTTGGAGATGTATAGGAATTTCCCTCATAATCATATGCCGTAATATTATAAGAAATTGTATCATTAAATGAAAATTTAGGAAATTCATATTCAAAATTTAAAATACTGTAAGAGATATTAGCCCCATATGTTATTCTGATCAGAAATTCTACCATATTAATACAAAAATGTTTAGCATCAGTGGTAATGTTATCATAATAAAAATCATGGCTCATTCCCCAATAAAGTATCTTATCATTCAGAGGAGGTTTATAATGCCCAAAATTAACATTATTCCATGCTATTGAACCGGCATACCCAATTTTTTCAAAATTAGGATCAGATGTATTGAATTTACAGACATATCTTGAAGTATTGGAGTCTACCGCAAAACTTAATGGTAAATCATATGGAGAATTAAGCACCAAGTGATTTTCTTTTTCTGAAGGGAATATCTGAGTATTATAGAGTATATTATCCGAATAATCGGTATAGTTAAGTCCTAATGCGAAAATAAAACCTGCTCCACCTCTACCCCTTGCTATGATTGGTTTACTTAAATTCGCAATAATTTCTGCTTCGGTAACATTCCAATTGAGTCCTATCGTTAAATCTCCAATCAAAAGCATGTTATAAGAATCTGCTATTGAAATATTTTCTATAACTTTTGAAATATTTATTTGATCTACAGTATAATTTCCGTCTTTTGTAAGAATATCAAACCACTCTTGATCTTGGGTAGTAATATTATAATCCAGGATTCTACCCTCATAGTATCCAGGAGCCCAGCTATAATCTACAGCGTCTACATATATTGTGTACCCATAACCACCAACTCTATGATGGAAAATAATATTATTAACGCCACTTTCTATAGGTTGATTAAACTGATAGGTATAGCCAGTCCCATACTCTACTCCATTTATAATTACCATCCATCCAGTTCCATTCCATTTTACTCTGAACCAATACCATTCATTATTATTAATGGTAGTTATAAAATGTGTAGATCCACCGACATTCCAATAAATGTTATTCCAATAAATTCTAAACCCGATTACTTCAGTTCCATCTCTACGAATCATTATATAAATGGTATCCGTTAGGTCAGTCCCTCTAAACCAGAATTCAGCCGTTCCTGATATTTTAGGTGCATCAAAATAATTAATAATATATGGATAACCATTAATAGAATTATCAACTAATTCAACAACCTTTTTATGATTCCCAATTTGAGAAACAACTTCCACATTAGTATTTGCAGGTTGATCTACCGTCCAGTTCTCCGGATCGGATCCTACTAAATCATCTGTAAATGAATATAAACCACAATAATCTTTGGATCCCGAATATGTTTTATTTAATAATCCCAAAATCCTAATATTTGAAAAATTGTTTGTACTGCCCCCTGAACCGAATGATGAACCTTTATATCTCATATTTGCATAAGTTAAATTCCCATTGTTTACGGAATAATGTATTGTAGCATTTTTAAGTCCTGAAACTTCATCACTCATATTAATACTTGCTCTTACCTTTACAGTATCATCATAATTCGGTTTAGCCAAATTCAATGAGACTTGCTGGACAACAGGACCTTTTGTGTCATTCACTCCTACCCAATATCCATAATAATTATAAGGAGCATTATTAGGAATATAAATTTCATTATTATCCATATCAACAATTTTTATATAGTATTTAATTATAGTTCCGTTGGGCTCTCCAGGAATAGTCCCATTCCATACTCCATCATAAATATCTCCCTCCTTTAAGCTCATGTTTACAGTGATATTCATTACCGAACTATTTATTCCGTAAAATAAATCGACACTTTTAACCCCTGATATCAAATTAATTGAAACATTAATTTTTACATCCTCACTACTTTTTGGATGCAATGGTGTTCGAGTGATATTGATATTTAAATATGTTTCAGACATGGAAACAGTATATTTAAACACACCCGCTTTTTTCATTTCAGAATTAATATTTTCGGCATATATATAATAAGATACATTTGTCCCATAAGGCTGTTTACTAATAATACCTCTCCAAATACCATCAAGAATAGATCCTGATTTTAAATTCATATCTATATAAGCTATAGGGCCATCATTGATTGTATAATATAGCCTTACAATTGTAATATTTTCTGTGCTTGTTATTCTTGCTTCTATTACAACATCATCATCCATTGTTGGTTTGTTCGGAGTCTGAACTATATTAAATATTTGTATTTCATTACTATGGAGTGCTGTATTCCTATCCATAATTTGGAATAATAGTCCAGAATAACTTGATATTAATATTGGTTGCAGAATCAAATTGGCTGAAACTATTATAATGATTATATGTTTAATTCTTTTATTTAATTTCATTTTAACTCCCTTTATACCCTTTTTTATATTTAGAACTTAATTTAATCTTAGATTTTATCTCTTTTGTTGATTTAAAATAAAAATATGACATAAATACAGTTATTATGGCCGTAACGCCCAATAAAATTAATGAAAGCATAAATGGGTCAATTATTGTCGGCTCCGATGGAGAATTAAATGTTATAGATAAATATTCGTATTCAGGATACCGATTAGAATTACCGCATTTATCATATATTACAATATAATATTCTACAATAGTATTATCGGGTTGTTTTGGAATATATACTCTCCAAATACCATTAGACATATTCTCAAATGAAATATTATACCATGAAAGTCCCCCGTCCATAGAAATATAAAGAGTTATGTTCTTAATCCCTGAATCATCTTCTAAGATATGTAGTGTAATATTTACAGTTTCATCGGGAGTTGGATGTTCATTAGATAAATTGAATTGAAGTATTTGTGGCGAAACATTATCTTTAACGGTATAATTTCCTATATACTGATCGTCAATATTTCCTACAGAATCTTGGACAATAATTTCTACACTTACTGTTGTATTGAAAGGTTGATTTGGAATAATGCCTTCCCATATACCATCATTTACTGTTCCATTAATTAATTGGCATGATGTATTTTCATAAATGATAATTTGGTCAACTACAAATCCAAAAGCAGTTCCAATTCCATCTGAATCTAGTTGTATTGTAAAATTATTACCCATAATATTATTAGTCCAGAATTCGCCCGTTGAAAACAAGATAGTCTGTGAGACGTATCCCTTACCATCAATAATTCTAATTATATCTCCATAGTTCAACAAAATCATTCGAAAATGAATACGAAATCCTAATGCATTTGGAAAACTAAATGTCCAATTGAGTGTTTGATTGTTATGATATGGATGTGGAGATTCTATTAAATAATTGACACTATAAAAATAAAAAATTAATACGCTTTTAGTACCCGATCCTACCTTATCACTTGAATAATCGGTTATTCTACTTCTAATACATACATTTTCGCTTGGATTTGGATCAATGGGTAGAATTTCAGCTGATACTATTTCAGGAGATTTACCATCACAATAATATGTGAAGTTCTGACTGTATATCGTATTATTTGCTATATCTAAAGCCATAATTCTATAAATTACCTTTGTTCCATCAGGAAATGTTGGTATTGATGCAATCCATTCTCCATTTTTCGTATAAAGATCGTTTGAATCGAGTATCATTGATATATTTGTCCAGGTGGCACCTAAAGTATATTGAAGATAAACATTACTCTGAGCAATACCATAATTATCTGATATATATGCCGTAATTGATGGTGAATCTGTAGAATCTATGTATTCTCCCGAAGGTGATTGTGAAGTATTAATAATAGTGGGGGGTTCATTATCTCCTGAAATATAATAATATGACAATGTTTCCGCAGAATTATTTGCAAAATCAAAAACTCTACACCAATAAGCCACTATACTTACATTATTTTGAGCCGGAATTGTAGCAGTCCATTGCCCATCATAAATATTGCCTGAGGTCAACGAAGCTGAAACTGACCGCACATTATAATAAAATTTGATAAAAATTAATGAAAAACCCCAACTTTTTATATCAAAATCAGTAATTAACCGTATCCTAGAAGTGTTTCCAAACACAGTAATGTTCAAATTTGTATATTTTCCAGTAATTTGATTTAAAATTCCGTAAGAATAATTATAAATATATAAATAATCATAATTTTCCTCTAAAGTAATATTGCTGAATATTAATTCCATTTTATAACAATTTGGGGCAATTATATCCCAAGTATTATCATAAAAATTCGGTACCAGATGTGGTGATTCTAAATTTATGAATGCATATTCAGTTACATTGTAATAAATGGTGGCATTACGTATCCCAGAACCTGAATTGTTTTCTTTGAGATTTAAAGTGATTTGAACATTCTGTAAATTAGTCGGTCTATCTGGTGTATGGCTGATATTAACTATTTCAGGAGATACTGTATCAATTATGCTGAAATTATAAATAGGGGTAGTATAACTATTTCCACAAATATCATATGATGTAATATTGAATTCTATTAAATCTCCATAATTAAAATTCGACAGAAAAGTACTATAATTTAAAAATGTATCTCCATTATAAGTAAAAACTCCTATAAAAATCATATTCTTGTATAATGCATTTCCTTTATTAACTCGATAACACATTGTCACATTTTTAATACCCGAAACCTCCGCAGTGATATTTACGGATGTTCTTATCATTACAACATTCTGATATGAAGGATTGGATGGATAAATTGTCGTAAAATTAACTATAGGTGCATTAATATCATCTTGACCGACACAATAACCATAATAATAAATCGAAGGATGGACAACAAAATTATCAAAATTGTCTGAAATATTGAAATAATAGCTTATTTTGGTACCATTAACTTGAGCGGGGATTGTTCCATTCCAAATTCCATTATAAATAGCTCCTGAATATAAGGTCATATTAACAGCATTAAATCCACCGCTTCCATTAATCTGATAGAATAATTGAGCTTTTTTTACTCCAGACAAATCTGATATTGAGATGTTTATTTTGACATCATCTAAAGGCCCAGGATTAATTGGATACCGACTACTATTGATTACTTCAGGTGGATCATTATCTGATACTGTATAATTAAAAGGACCAGCCTTTTTAGAATTATTTTGAATGTCCTCAGCATAAATATAATAAGTGATGTTTGTATAAAGTGGTTGTCCGGGTATTATTCCACTGTAGGTACCCAAATTGGGCGTACCGTTCACTAAATTCATAATTGTAGATTGAAAACTACCTTGATTTATTCTATAATACATTGATACACTTGAAATATTGATTTTTGATGAAATAATGGCATTAACCACGACATCTTCATTTTTACCGGGCTTGGAAGGAATTTGATTAATATCTACAAAATTTATTTCTTTAGGCATTACTGGAACTTTCAAATATTCAACAATATTTTGGAGTAAATTAATTCCTAATGAGGCCAAACAATTCTTATAGCCATTATAATAACTGTCATATCCCCAATATATTATTTTCTTGGTGGTTGAAACGTTGTAAGCAAATAACACGGTCCTTGTAGTCCGTTCAGTTCCCTCAAAGTAGTAATCAAGTAGAGCTATTGAACCTGGTAATAAATTCGAAATTTCAGAATAATATTCTCTACCATCACCAAACCAAGCAGATCCATAAAATACAGGCTCAATAACATCTGAAGGACTACCTATATAATTAGGATTTTTAAAAATACTATGTGAATTTAATATCTTATGAGAATTATCTACAAATGTTGGTACTTCGTATGTTATTGAAGCAAATCCCACCTCATTCACCATAAATAGACTTCCACCATAACCAAGAGCTAATATTGGTTTATCTACCGAATTTATCACATCAAGATTTGTTGTCGTGCTCCTATCTATGATCAACAAATTATAATTATCCACTATTGATGGATCAGCAACAAAAGTATTAATATGTGTAGAATTTACATTATATCCTAATCCTGTCAGATATGATTCAAATTCTAAATATCTCTGACCTCCATATCCAGCATCATGATCACCATATATTATCAAAATATTTGTATTATTTTTTGAATTGATATCATTTCCTGAAAAATACCTATATGAATTATAAGGTGAGTGAAGACTACTTATGATGAATAGATTAAAAATTAGGATTAATAATGAAAATAACATAAATTTGTTTATATATTTATTATTATTTTTATTTAATCTCATAATCTGATCCCAACCTATTTTTTGTTTTATGCTCTCTAAAGCCCCATTTAATGTCTGTATTTCATTAATTTATTTGATTTGATTAATGTTAATAGTTAAAGTCATTATTTATTATATTTTATTTATGCTTTAAATTTACTCCAGTACCCTATACTACTCTAATCTTTTTTATAAATGTTTGTTATTGTTTTAGATTAGTGAATTAATATTAAGTTTTTTCTCCTTATTAAATCTTTTTCTTAAAAAAGCTTGAAAAAAAATGTTATATATATTCTTATTCCTTTACTAAGTCCTTAGAGTTTTTTTAGAATCTTAAGGCATGAAGGACATTATTATACCAACCCCTTTTTTCTTATTTAAACCTACATGCGAAATATACTCATAGCCTATCACCTGAAGATATACTATTATATTGGTTCGATAATCTCTTCTTTCTGCAGTTCATATTTTCCACTCCTCTTTTTTAGCTATCCTTTCAAGCTTCTTTTTTAAGAAAGGAATATCTAATGTGATGATACCTATATTATATTCACATCAACACCGAAATAAAAATGAATAACTTTATCTCTTGTTCGTGAAATTTCACGCCATTCGATCTCAGGATGATTCTCCTTTAATTCTTTTGATGTGTTTTTACAAGATTAGCCTATGATTTCAATATTTCTCATAATAGCGTCAATAATTAACTCATTCTTACGAAAATCTTCATAACTCAAATTATTTGTGTATTTCATTATTTTCTCATCTGCAGTGATCATAACTCTCAGAAATTTTTTATCACCTC
>CAZYEE010000143.1:0-9785 GCA_964646355.1 uncultured archaeon
TTGGGAGATTTGAAGGGAAGGAAGTATGTTGTATTTGGAGGAATCATTTTATATGCTATAAGTAGTTTATTGTGTGCTATATCATTTTTAGATATTATGTTGATTGGGTTCAGAGTATTACAAGGACTTGGATCATCATTACTGATCTCGAATATTTATGCAATTCCTAAAGACTTTTTTCCAAAAGACAAGCAGGGGAAGGCAATTGGAATGATTACCTTGGGCGTTTATATTGGACTTACTTTTGGGCCATTTTTAGGAGGATATTTAATTGATTATTTTAGTTGGAATTGGATTTTTGTAATTGGAATTCCAATTGGAATAATTTCATTTATTATTATATATAAGACTTATAATATTAAAGAATCGCACGTTTATAATGAAAGATTCGATTATTTAGGAGCCTTTTTTCTTGCACTACTGTTAGTATCCTTGTATTTAATTTTGACATTTGGTAATAAAATTGGATGGACTAACAATTATATAATTATATTTATGATAATTTTATTATTCTCTATACCACTATTCGTATTTACAGAAAAAAGAGCAAAAAACCCCATGATTCATTTAAAACTCTTTAGAAACCTTGATTTTACCATTTCAAATTTAATAGCACTGATCTTTTATATCACCACAATGAGTATCAGCTTTTTAATACCACTGGAATTAAAAGCAGGTTTTGGTTATTTTGGACTTACCATTGCATTAATAATATTTCCAATGCCATTAATGATGAGTATTTTTACTCCAATTTCAGGAATATTATCAGATAAATATATGAATAAAAAAATAAGTTTGATAGGGCTTATAATCCTCTCAATTTCATTTTTATTATTAGGATTATTGAAGTTTACAACGCCCATATCATATTTTATTCTTATTATTAGTGGAATTGGTCAAGGGTTATTTAGGGCCCCAAATGTAGGTATGATACTGGATTCTGTTGAGCCCAAGGAAAGGGGCCTCGCTTCCTCATTAGCTTCAATGATGCGTACAATCGGTCAATCCTCTTCATTTGCCATTTCAACAGCAATATTAGGACTTTTTATTCCATTCAATCTCTTAAATGCAATTCTTTCAGGCACTATAACACCAACTTCGGAACAATTTGAATTATTTGTATCTAGCGTGCAAATCGTTTTTTTTATAATGTTCATAATTGTTATTGCTACAATAATACTGATTTCATTACAATTTGTAAAAGGAAAGAAATTAAATAAATGAAAATAGAAATAAAATGAAGCCTAGGGATTTAGATAAAATGAATATAATGGATGTATCACTCAAAATAGACTATTTATCTATTAGATAACAAGAAAACAATTATTAAATAATATTAAATGATTGAAATTAAATTACAATAAAATTAGGAATTATATAAAAAATTATATAGCTAAATCCTTAATTTTCTGACTGCAAGCATAATTTTTTTCTTTTCAATGATGTCTTTTACATTTTTCTTGGGAACATCTTTTTCACGAATATGATAAATTACTTTTTTTCTGAATAATTTTACTAAATCTCGATTTTTTTCCGCTAAGTTATTTTTTTCTTTAGGATCGTTTTCTAAATCATATAATCGTTCTATTAGGTTATTTTCGTCAATAATATATTTCCATTTAATTGTTCGATAAGAAATTATACGACTTGCATCTTTATCTATTGAGAAAATAATATTTCCATCCTTATGATAAGTTTCACTAAATACACCATTATTTAATGGATCTTCGCTGCTAGTTTTATCAGAAAAAATTAAATCTGCAAAACTTTTTCCATCAAAATTTGGTTCTGGTGGAAGTTCAAGTAAATCTAGGATTGTTGGAGCTAGATCTCTCATATTTACCAAATTATTAATATCTTTTTTACCCTCTTTTCTGATTTCTTTCAATTTTTCACTAATAAAAATTAAGGGGACTCTTAATAATTCATCATATAATTGAGCATTATGACCATATTTTCCGTGTTCATTAAATTCTTCTCCATGGTCTGCTGTAATAATTGTAAGTGTATTATCTAGCCAGCCTCGTTGATTTAATTTTGTAAAAAATTCTTGAATTTTTATATCTACATATCTAATTTCAGAATCATATAATTCTATTAATTTTTTAGTCATTTTGTATTCTCTTAGAATATAATAATATTCTGGATGTTTTTCAATATATTTAATTTCATTTTCGGTAATATATTCAGCACCAATTTTTTTGATAACCCAATTTTTTGGAAAATATGGGTCATGTAAATCCATAAGATGTATCCAGAGAAAATAAGGTTTTTTATTCCAATTTTTATTGGAATAATAAGATTCTAGCCACCCAACGGCTTTTTTAAATATTCTCTCTGCATCTTTATAATATTCTATATTACCAACAATCATATTATAAAATAGAATTAGAAGATAATAATTAATCCTTTTAAGTATCTTAAAATTAATGAAGAAATCAGCAGTTCTATTAAAAATTTTCATGTTATTTATAAGCTTGTTAAAAAATCTACTCTTTACTGGATGATTACTGGTTTTTTCTAAAGCATCGTAAAAAATATCAAAACCTCTATCAAATCTATAAAATCTAGATAAAACGGGAGTAGAATGTATTCCCATAGTTAGATATCCATTTCCCTTTAATACTTCAGCTAAGGTTGTTTTGGTATCTGGTAGCGGAGAATAACCTCCTTGATGAAATGGATATATGGATGTAAAAATCGATGAAAAAGAAGGTAATGTCCATGGTCCATTAGTAATTGTTTGTGTGAAAAATATTCCCTTTTTAGCCAATTTATCTAAATATGGTGTTATATTTTTCTTATAGCCCATTATCTTAAGGTGATCCAATCTTAGAGTATCAATAGTAATTAAAATTAAGTTCTGTTTCTTATTTTTTGTCATTTTTACACCATATTTTTACAAATCTCATAATTAATTTAAGTTTTATTATTATTAATTCTTACTCATTTAGCATTGTATATTTATGTTTTGATAGGAAATATGAAAAATTATTTAATTTTTTCTATTTACATTAATTTGTTGAAAAAAACTTTCAAAAAGTATATAACCCAACAAATAAAATATTTTAATAAAAATAGAATGTCCAATTCTATGAAATTATAATCATTATAAAAAAATATTCTGAGGTATTCATTTGGAAGAAAAAATAAAACATGAAATCAAGAATTTGAGTGCTAATATTCCTAAAGATTTATTTTTAAACCTAATACGAGAATTATATTTTCAAACATCTTGGGAACTTATTAAGAATTTGATCGAGAATGAGAATTTAGATCCTGAGATTTTATTTAAACAACAACTTGAAATAAGCAAAAAAACAGGAATTCAAGGTGCTAATGCTTTGAAACCTTTTAAATTCTCAGGAAAACCATTAGAACAGGTGGTTAAAAAATTTATTTTTGCAGCATTTAATATGGGTGTTAAAACAGAATTTAAATTTTTGAATGATGATGAATGTGAGATAGTTTTTAAAAGAAATTGTGGACATGGCGTTAAAATAAAGCAGTATAATTTACCATTTATATGTAATAAATGGTGGGAAGTTCATTTCAATGCAGAAATTAATGAATTGAATCCAGATTATGAAATAAAATTCGTTGAGGGAATGCCACAAAATAAATCATATTGCAAATTCTTGATTTCCAAAAAAGATTCTAAAAAAAGTTCGAATAAATGAACGGAAAAATAGTATATTAATTTTAAATTAAAGAAATTTATCATATGAAGAGTAATTTATTATATTAAAAACAATTATATTTGGAGAAATTTAAGAGGTGTATGGTTAACAAGAATACCTGATTTTGATTATTTTATAGAGAGTTAATGCTTAACTTTTTTTAAGTTCTTCATATTTCTGTAATAATTGTTCTTTTTTAATCTTTTTAAATAGAGGTTTAGGGTCGTTAATTTTCATACCTGAATTTAAAATGTCAGAATATAATTCATTCCAATTATGTAATTCAATATCTTCTTTTTGATTTAATAGACTCAAGATTTTACTTGAAGAGTTTGGAATCACAGGAGATAATAATAAAGCTAATTTATAGACCAATTGGGAGCATAAATACAGTATAGTCCCGACTTTTTCTTTATCTTTTTTCACTAAATGCCATGGTTGTTTATCATTTAAATATTTATTTCCTTCTCTTGCTAGATCTATAATTTCAAGAAGAGCATTTTTTAATTTTATATTTTCATAATGATCTTCGATTATTTTAACTTTATTTTCAATTATTTTGATCAAATTTTTGTCATCATCATCATAATCTTGTGGTTTTGGAATAACTGATTCAAAATAATTCTTGATAAAAGTTAGTATTCTATGTATAAAATTTCCAATCACATCATTCAATTCGTTAATACTTGCGACAAATTCATCCCACAGAAAAGATGTATCTTTTGATTCAGGTCTATTCCTTATTAGATAATATCTCCAATAATCGACTGGCAATATTTTAATCGCTTCATCGATCCAAATCCCTCGATTCAAGGATTTTGAAAATTTTCCACCTTCAAACATTAAGAATTCAGTAGTAGATATGTTATATGGAGGTGTTAATTTTTTCTCCTCAGGTAAATTATCATTATATGCAAAAATTAGTCCTGGAAATATTATTAAATGAAATATTATGTTATCTTTGCCAATGAAATATACTGATCTACAATTTTTATCATTCCAATAATATTCAAAAAGTTTTGGATCATTCTTGATTTTTTCTGCCCATTCTTTTACTGCAGATATATAACCCAAAACTGCTTCAAACCAAACATATATCACTTTATTTTCCGCACCTTCAAAAGGCGCCGGAATTCCCCATTCAAGGTCTCTTGTTATAGCTCTTGCTGGAATTCCGTTTTTTATGAAATTTCTACAGATATTTACTGCGTTTGGTGAAAAACGATCATTTTCTATAAATTTTTTCAATTTGGCCTCTAATTTTGGAAAATCCATATACCAATGTTTAGATTTTCGGATCTCAATATTATTCTTACCACAGCTTTTACATCTATAATTAATTAATTCAGTAGGTGTTAATAATTGACCACAATTATCGCACTGATCTCCTCTTGCACTCTCGTAACCACATTTAGGACATGTTCCTTCAACAAATCTATCTGGCAAATATAAATTACAGTTTTTGCAATAAAGAACATCCTCTTCCTTTGTAAATATATAACCATTTTTCTCAATTACTTTATAAAAATGCTGTACAAATTCAAAATGAATTGGATTATGAGTTTCTGTATAATTATCATAAGAAATTCCCCACTTTACGAATAAATCTTTTATATATTTATGGTTCTTATTGATTAATTCTTCACAGCTAATATTTTGTTGCATTGCTGAAACTGCTACGGGAGTCCCGTGCTCGTCAGAACCAGATACAAATACTACATCATCACCTTTCAATCTACAATACCTTGCAAATACATCAGCTGATAAAACTGACCCTATTAGATTACCTAAATGAGGAACAGCATTAATATAGGGCCACGCTGATGTAACTATCCATTTTCTTCGATCAGTAAATGCTAACACCTTCTTTTAATTTTGAATCAGATAATTATAGGTATATTCTTTAATAAAAATTATTTTTAATTTTTTATATTTCAATTTTTTATTATTTAATTTTAGACAGGTTAAACTTTTTGTAATTTAATCGATTAGTATAGGTTAAATATTAATTTATATAATCAGAATTTTTATTTGATTACAATCAATTAACTTAAACACATCAACCATTACTTAAAAATTCTTTTTTAATCCATTATTGAATTGTATATTTAACCTAAGATCGATTAAAATTTTAAATATCTTTTAAGAATTCGTTATTTAATAACATATAATGATGATGTTGATAATATATCCAAAATAATATAAATAGTTTGGAAGAATATAAAACGAGATATGTTTAATAATTAGCAAAATGTAAGGATCAAATATAAAATAGATTTGCAATTAATTAAACTCATTGAAAAAAGATAGTTTTAAATGAACTAGGGGGTCAATGGAGATTAAAAATGATTCAATAAAAAGATATATAAAAAATTAATGATATTCATTTCCATAGTTATTATCTATAACCGTTTTTATCCAATATACGGATAATTTGAGTTTAATCATACATAACTAAATTTTCATAAATTAAGCTATATTTCATTAGACCCGAAAAATTCTAATTAAGATAGAATAAACTAAGCTAAGTGGAATTAAATCTGATTAAATAAATAGATATAGAGCAGGATGAATCTATTAAAATGATCTCAATTATTATAATTCCAGTAGTATTTTTAATTATGATAATCCTGTGGTTATGGGGAAGATTAGACCAAATGCTTGTTAGTTTAATTGGTGCAATCGTTTCTGTTTTTAGTTTAATAATACTGGATGGGCATGATTTTTCAATTGTAATAGATTTGCTTTTTGGTACTCCTGAAAACTCATTTGTAAATTTTCATTCATTACTTTTGAGTTTAGGAATGTTATTTATCATAAACGTGTGCCACGAAACGGGAGTTTTTTCGTATGTAGCATTCAAAATTGTACAAACAACTAAAGGTAAAAATTATCAATTATTTTTGATATTATGTGCTTTAATATTTCTCTTTTCAGCCGTGCTTGGAAATATATTAACGGTTTTATTATTTATTCCGCTTACTATAACCATCTGTAAAATACTGAACATAAATCCCATTCCATATATTATTACAGAATCAATAATTGTAAATTTAGGCAGTTTAATATTTATTATTAGTTCAATGCCAAACATCTTAATTGGACAGACTATAGGATGGACATTTGAGCAATTTTTTATTGAAATTGGGTTATTTTCTTTTGTACTACTTGGAATTTCTTTAATATTTTTACTTGGATATTATAAGAGAAGTTTGGAAATACCTAATGAAAAATTAATTAAGGTGTTAAAGCAATATGATGCTTGGGTTTTTGTAAAAAATAAAAAGCATTTTTTTATTTCTATTATTGTGTTGATTAGTACAATTATAGCATTTATAATATTACCACATTTCACTTCAATTACTCTTGATTACATTGCAATCACAGCAGGTGTCTTATTAATCCTATTAACCACCAATAAAAATCTAAAATACTTTATGAGAAAACTTGATATCGAGCTGTTATTTTATTTTATTGGAATATTCATAGTTATTGATGCACTTGGTTATATTGGTGCATTAGATTACCTATCTAATTTTATTATTTCAATTACAGCTGGAAATTTAATAATCTGCTCTATTTTAATACTATGGTTGTCCGCGGGCTTAAGTGGAATAATGAATAAAGTTCCTGTATCGAAAATATTAATTCCGATTATACAAAATTATGGGACCTCATTTTCTATTGATACCAGCAAAATCTTTAATTCTTTAATTTATGGAAGTAATATAGGAGATAATTTTACACCTTGGGGAGATAATCTTATTACAATGAAGATATCCAGTAATTATGGTAAACATATTAATTTTTACAGATATTTTAAGATAGGGGTGATATCAGCATTTATCCAACTAGTTGCAACTACTTCATATATCTTGATGCGAATTGATTCAGGATTTATGATGGGCGGGATAATAATGATAATTCTAATAATAATTGTCATAGTAGTTTGGCTCTATAGAAAAGAAATTAAAGAATTTATCAACTTAATTATTAAAAAAATATCAAGAATAAATCTAATGAAAATCTTTCATAATAATAAATAGCAAATACAGCAGGATTACTTAAAATCGGGACAAATTTATGAATTATTTTTTAGATACAAATATTTTCTATAAAATTGAAGGTTAAGGTTAAAAATTTATTATTATTTAGAGATATAAAAGGTTATAGCCATTTATATTTTGCTTAGAAAAATTCTTATATTTATATCTATAAACAACAGCTAATAACAAACTCTAATTCTTACCACAAATCTTCTAGAACTTAAATAAAAATTCCTTATTCGAAATTTAACTTAAATTCTTGTTTAGATTATTCAAAATTTTTATATTTGAATGACAAATCATTATATGAGGTCTAAATTATGGGAGAATTTAAATTTCAATATGAATTAATATATCTAGAGAATTTTCAAAAACAGAATTAAAGGAGAAAGTAGTTTTAGAAATTAAATATTTATTGATATTAACTCCCAAATTTTATGATGAATTCACAATATATTTCGTAATTTAAACTATCTTTCAGTAAATATTATGTGATAATAATCTTAATTCTAAATAAAGAGCCGTTACTGGGACTAAAGATGATGATCTCTACAATAGTAATTCCAATAGCACTGATTATTGTGATTATTTTAATAATGAGTGATAGAGTTGATAGATTAGTAGCAAGTTTAAGTGGCGCGATAATTACCACGATTTCATTACTCATAGACTCTATTCCATTTTCTACAATTATTGGATTTATTGTGGGAACTGCCGAAAATAACTTTGTAAATTTTCACTCTATTATACTAATCTTAGGGATGTTGATAATTATCACTATATGTCAAGAGGTCGGTGTTTTTTCTTTAATTGCATTTAAAATAGTGCAGATGACAGGTGGTAATAGGTATATTCTCTTTTTAATGCTATCATTTATTGCTTTTTTATTCTCTGCCATATTAAATAATATATTGACAGTGTTATTATTGATTCCATTAACTATTACTATTTGCAAAATCCTCAATGTAAATCCTATTCCCTATATAATTACAGAAGCTTTAGTAGTAAATTTGGGTGGTATTTTATTCGTTATAAGTTCAATCCCAAATATTTTAATTAGTCAATCAATTGGCTGGTCTTTTGATTCATTTTTTTTAGATGTAGGTATCTACTCTTTTATACTGCTTTCAATTACGATAATTTTTTTGAGTGGAGTTAATAAGAATAATTTAGATATTCCCAGTGAGAAATTAGTTATGGTGCTTAAGGAATATGACCCTTGGTATTTTGTGAGGAGCAAAAAAGCGTTTTTTAGGACATTTTCAATGTTAATCATCACGATAATATTATTTATTACACTTCCAATATATCTATCAATTGATATCGATTTGATTGCAATAAGTAGTGGTTTGCTATTAATCATTATTGAAAAGCAAGAGATTAAATCATTAATTAAAAAGATAGATTTTGAACTAATATTATATTTATTGGGCATTTTTCTAATGACCGATGCATTAGAATATACAGGACTTTTAAATTATATTTCTGATTGGTTAATCTACATTACTCAAGGTAATTTAACTATAACATCACTTACAATCCTATGGTTTTCTGCCTTTTTAAGCAGTTCAATTGATAATGCGCCCATTACCAAAATATTAATTCCTGTAGTAGATAGAATTTCGTTATTATCAGGATTTGATCAAACTTCCAAATATATGGTATTTTCTACCCTTGTTTATGGAGCAAATCTTGGTGATAATTTAACGCCTATGGGCGATAATATTTTAGTAATGAAAATAGTTGAAAATTATGGTAAGAGAATCCAATTTAATCAATTTTTTAGATTTGGTTTTGCATCAACTCTTATTCAATTGATTGTAGTTACAGTATATATTCTGATGAAAATTAATGAATATTTTTTCATTTTTGGATTTATAATTTTGATTTTAATTGTATTTATTATGTTATTCTATTATTATAGAGTTGAAATATTCAAAAATTTCAAGAGTTCATTGATTCGAGGATATAATAGACTAATAAAATCGAAGAAAAAACGTATTAAATGAATAATTGTTTATTCTCTTCAGAGTGATTTTCAAAATGAATAATTTTTATT
>CAZYEE010000144.1:0-9760 GCA_964646355.1 uncultured archaeon
TGATAATAAAATTCGTCCAGAAGCTGATAATGCACATCAGAAGTTCCTAGAAGCTAAAAACATGGCAAATGAATATCATAATAAATTGATGGAAATCATTCCTCAAATTAAAAGTTTGAAAAAGAAATTACTTCAGACCAGGAATGACATTAATAAAATTAGTTCAGTCGTTGAATCCCGGGTAGAAAAAGCTCTTCAAAAAATGAAAGAAGGAAAACGGTTAACTCTTGAAGAGTTTCAATTATTGGTTAAAAGTGGATTATTATAATTTTATGATTTTTATTTAAGTAAATTAATTGATTTTAAGTAAATTAATTAATTGGATTGTAGTGTGTTATAAATCCTAAAAGATTAAATATTAAATGAAAAAATTAAATTTTGATTAAAAATGTCCTAAATTTTAATTTTTATTTTAAGTTATAACTAAATTCAAAATAAAAGAAACTCGTAGAATATTGCTAATTTCTTATAAGGATGATCGATATGTCCTCTCTAATAAGAAAATTTTTTGAAGGATTTATGTTCTTTTTTGGTAAAGAATTTCGATATTATTCTATCACTTTCATAGTCATTACTATAATATTATCTATTGCGTCTTTTAATACCTTTTTTATAGATCCTGAACTTTCATTATCTCTTACTGTATTAATTGGTATAAGTTTTTCGCACTCATTTTTTTTATTAGCATTACTTTCCTTTGTTAGTGATAGAACCAGATCATTCCTATTAGAATCAAAATGGAGAGGGTTGATTGCTCCTTGTTTCTCTATATTCGGGACACTTCTTTTTTTTATTATTTTCCTTACCTTAATGAACATAATATTTTCCATTTATATTGAACCTTTTATTTATATCTGTGTATATATCTGGCTTGCATTTCAAGCTATTGGAATAAATCTAATGGGTAAATTTACCTCTGAATGGTTTAATGAAAGTATTTTGGAATATAAATGGAAAATATTTTTTGCTATATTATTCTGCGTGATAGTATTTATTTTATTTATTTTTGTTTTTCCAATTCTTAATGAATTAGAGCCTTTAATTAAATATGTGTATCCATGGTACCCTGTTGAGAGCCTAGTATTTATCAATTTCAGTATTTTTATTTCAATGATTGTAATGGCGATCATATCTCTCAGTAAACGCGATTACAATGCAGGAATGTATATCACGGGATTCTTTCTCATTGTATACGCCTATATATTTTATCTCCCACTAAGAATCTTAATTTATGTTGAAAGTTATTTTAAAAATTGGATCCCAGCAATATCAATCATTGATATCTTGTTGATCCTTGGAACTTTAATTTATACCATTCAATCTTTAGGAAATTTCATTTCAAAAGGAGACAAATCCGTTTTGGGTTTATTCTTCATAATCTTTGCAGTTTCTTGGATCTATGAGACCTGGTTTATTTCCAGTTTAATGATCGAGGCATTGTATGGAACGGGAGATATTCAATTAACTCAAGTAATAATTAGTGGAGCCTCTGATTTTACTATTTATGTTTTCGCCTCAACTTTATCTGTAATTCTTGGGATTGTTTTCTATGTAAAATATTTGAAAGCCCATAGATAATTGCAAGAAATTTTTAACATTAATGGTATATTAAAATGAAATACAAGTTCAAAATTTTTGGAGCACCTCCTGGAAAAGATATTATTGAGATTGAAGTAGATGAAGAGGATAGTATTTTAGATATTAAAAATAAAATACTTCAAATTCTTAATTCTGAAAAAAGTCCTTCCGAAAAAAACAAATACCTAAATAAGAATAGTTCCATTGATTAATTAATTATTTTAAAGGCCTTCTATCTATTTCTAATTTGCTATTCTTATTATCATTTTGAATAATGAGTGATATATTTTTTAATATATCTCGAAACCTCTTCTTTTGGTGAATAGATTCCAAAATGCCCTTCACATAAAATGTCCGCCTCTAAGGCTAATAATTTATTCATAGAATTTAAATAATCCTCTAAATTTGAACCGAATCCTTTCATTAATGGACCGTGGACATCTTGCCCAAATAAGATTCTTTTTCCCTCCACGTCTATATATGGCGATATTCCTCCTGGTGTGTGCCCTGGAGTAAATAATAATTTTACGACTTTTTTTCCTAATTTATATTCATTAAGGTCTCCACTTATCTTTATATCCACTTTACATGGTTCATAATCAACACCATAAAAAAATGCTCCAATACGTTCAGGATGTTCCTTACCTTCTATAACAGGTGCTTCTATCTCATGCGCTATTATTTTTACTTTATACTTCTTTTTAAAATAAGAAGCACCTCCAACGTGATCAATATGGCAATGTGTTAATATCAAGGTATTAAGATCGTTTGGATCTAAATCTATACTTTTAATATTATTTGCTATTTTGGCAGCTGATCTATTATCAACTCCACAGTCAATTAAAATTAATCCTTCATCAGTATTTATCAAATAAACTAAACAATCACCAGGTCCCGAAATACCCGAACCGCCTATTAAAAAAATATCATCATGAATGTTCTTAACCTTATTCATTTTTTATCACAACAAATTCAAACTCTTTTGTCTTATTCAATTTTCAATACTATCGTTATTATCATAAATATTAACATTATCAAGTTCTAATTTCATTCTGAAAGCTCCTTCGCCCCAAGAATAAAACCTTTTTATATGATTTAATTTTTTAAAACCTAATTTTTTATAGAAATTTATTGCTTTTTTATTACTTTCTTTTACATGCAAATATAATGTATGAACATTCCGTTTTAGCAGATTTTCTCTCATTTTCTTAATTAATTGTTTTCCAATACCCTTACCTTGATAATTAGGATGTATTGCTATTGCGTAAATTAATCCAGAATCTTTATTCTCAAATTTTTTTGTAAGTGTAACAAGAATGAATCCAACTATCTCATAATTTTTAGGATTTTCAGCCACTAAAAATAAATCTGGATGATTTCTATGAAAAATATTATATAATGACTTAAAATTGATTTCTAAAGTCTTCTTATTTATTTTATATACATTATTTTCGTCTAAAGGAACGTATTCTCTTATATTAATCTCCATTTTAGTTTTTAAATCTCCTAAAATGTTATTAATAATAATAAAATTGTGAATACCTTTTAGAATAATATAACATTTCTCATTTTTAAAATTTAATAAATATTTCTCTCATCAACTCTACTAAATGATATAAATTTAATTATCTTTTATAAATTGATCATAACCTAAATTTTTGATGATAGATTCAGTATTATCTTTTCTAATAAGTCTATTACCTGATTTCATATCGCATACTTCACCTATTCTATAAAGTTTTACACCGAATTCATGCATTTTTTTCCCATATTCATTCCATTTTTCCCTTTTTATTGTAATTAGTAATTCAAAATCTTCGCCATGATATAATACCATGTCCATAGGGTCAATTTCAAGTTTATTCGCAACATAAAATAGTTCCTTATTGATTGGAATGTTTTCTTCATATATTAGAAATCCTACTCCGCTCGCTTGTCCCGTTTTATAAAGTTCCCAGCCCAATCCATCGCTGATATCTCCACAACTTGAAACAATATGTAAATCCCTTAATTTTAATGATTCTTTAATTCTTGCCTCTGGTTCTAAAAATCTAGGAAATAATCGTTTTTTCACATCTAGAGGTAATTCAAGTTGATTTTTCCATGCATAATAGGCTGCAGCAGAATCTCCAAGTGGACCTGTCACGCAAACTATGTCTCCAACTTCCGCATTATTTCTGGTAAACAACTTATCTTCAGTTGTAATCCCTAAAGCAGTGCCTGCTAGAATTAAATCATCTGTTTTGTTTACATCTCCACCAAAAACACATGTGTCATATTTTTTTGCAGCTTCTCCCATTCCAACAGCAACTTTTTCTAGATATGATATATTAATAAATGCCGGAACACCTACAGACATTACAACTCCTATAGGCTTGGCACCCATGGCAGCTAAATCACTTATATTTACCGTGATAGCCTTTTTCCCTACTTGTTCTGGACTTGCAATATCTGGGATATGTGTTTTTAACCCAATCATATCTGTAGTAACTATTAACAAATTAGTTTCGTCAAGTTTGATTACTCCAGCATCATTATATACTCCCTTTTCAGTATTGACACCCATTACAATGTTTGATGTCATAATGAAATTTTTTCGAAAAATTTCAATAATTCCACTTTCACCAATATCTGATATTTTCATTGTATTAACCTTGAATTTTGATAATGAATTTTGAAAATATTGATAAAAATTTTTAACATTATGTTAATTTTTTTTTAAGATTTTTTAATTAAACTTGCAAAATAAATTAATTTTTATTAGAAACACTTAAAAGTTATACTGAAATTTATATCTAAAATAATTTTATAAAAATTATAAATTTAAAAATTGTTTATTTAGTTGGCTGAACAATATGGAAAGACCTCTCAAATTTATTGACTTACATGTACATAGTTGTTATTCAGAGCATAAAATATGGGGAAAGGATGCATTAGCACATCCTAAAGATATAATAAAAATGGCAATTAAGAGAGGTCTTAATGGCGTTGCTATAACAGATCATAATACTGTAAAGGGAGGATTAATTGGGCTTAAAGTATTGAAAGAATTTGAATTAAAAAATGGTTTTCAAGTAATTCCTGGCTCTGAAATTTTGAGTAATGATGGTGATATTGTAGCAATCGGAATAACTGAGGATATTCCACCAAACTTACCTGCTATTGAAACTATTGAAAAAATTCATGAGGCAGGCGGCATTGCAATTGCCGCTCATCCATATTTACACATAACAAGAAATAGCGTGAATAGTAAATTTATAAGAAATATTCCTCGTAAAAGTAATTTTGATGCAATTGAAACTTTTAATGCAAGTATTGGATATCATAAAAATGAAAGAGCAAGAAGATTAGCCGAATCTTTAAATATGCCTGGCGTTGGCTCCAGTGATGCTCATTGGGTATATGATATTGGTAATGGAGTTACAGGATTTGAGGTGGATAAAATCTCTTTAAATTCGATAATCGAAGAGATTAAAAAAGGTCGAACAATAGCGTTTGGAAGAAAAAGTGGAATTTTTTCTAGATGTGGCCTATATATTTGCAAATTCCTTAGTTTACTTGCAAGACCATTCAGAAAATAGATATCTAAGTAAAAAATAAATTTGAGTTAAAAATATTCAATAAATTTCATAATGAAGTTTTTCCTTTAAACTTTTTCTACCAGGTCCCTTTCCGACGAAATCATGTGGATAACCAATAGGGATTAAAGCTACTGGTTTAATTCCCTGCGGAATTTTTAATATTTCTCTGACCATAGATTCTCTAAATGCGCCTACCCAGCATGCTCCAAGCCCAGCATTTGTAATCCCAAGTAATAGTATCATAATTGCTGCCGAAACATCTTGAATCGAATATAAATCCCAGCCTCTGGGCCCATAAACCCTAGAGGAGAGTTCTTGATTGGCACAAGCTACTATCAAATGGCTACATTCTGCTACAAAGCGCTGATTCAATGCTGCATGAGCTAGTTTCTCTTTCTGTTCCCGATCTTTAACTATAATAAACTCCCATGGTTGGATATTACCCGCTGAAGGGGCCCTTATTGCCAATTCTAAAAGCTCTAAAATTGTTTCGTCATCAATTTTCTTATCTTTAAAAGATCTGATCGAAAATCTCTTTTTAACTACTTCTATAAAATCCATTTCTCCTCATTTTAAATTTTTATTTTAAATTTTTTTATAATTATTTTAATCAGCATTCCTAATAAATGATTAGCTAGTTTTTTTTAGTTTTTGATTTGATTTATTAATTTTATTCTATTTTGATGATATTTCATTGATAAAAAGGTTGTGTTTAATTTTCATAATCTTCAAATATTTTTTAATATTCGTTTACAAATACTTTATTATATCAATTTTTTTGTGGTAAAAATGGTAAATGAAAAAGTATTTAGGAGCAAGAAATTTTTAGAAAAACTCCAAAACATGGCAAAAAAAGATAAAGATGCAATCGAACGTGGTATATCTAAAACGGAAGTCAGTACTGTTAATGCTATAATTACATGTGATAATCCAAAAGAATTTGCAAAAAAGATAGAAAAAGAGCATCCCGATATTAAGATTTTATACGTTTATGACATTATTGATGCAATTGCGATAGAGACTACACCCGATAAAATATTGGATACAGTAAGTACGATGGATAATGTAAGAATTATTGATGAGGATATGGAGGTCCACATTTTATTATCCGAGTCAGTTCCTCTTATTAATGTTCCAAAAATTTGGCTTGATGGTGTAGAGGGGGAAGGAGTAACAGTAGCTGTCGTGGATACTGGTATTGACAAAGATCATCCCGATTTGAAAGGGAAAGTCATCTTACAAGAAGATTTTACCTCAGAAAAAGGAACAGAATTTGAAAATGTTGATGGTAATGGACATGGTACACATGTAGCGAGTACAATAGCTGGAACAGGAGCTGCCTCTAATGGTAAATACAAAGGCGTTGCACCTAAAGCTAAATTAATTGCGGCAAAAGTACTTGCATCAAACGGATCTGGCTCTTTTTCTGGAGTTATAGCTGGAATCGATTGGGCTGCTAAACAAAATTGTCAAGTTATGAATTTGAGTCTGGGTGCGAATGTAGCAGGTTCATGTGATGGTTCGGATCCAGTTTGTCAAGCTGTTGATGCTGCAATGGATAAAGGTATAGTAATGTGTATTGCTGCTGGAAATAGTGGTCCCGAATCTAAAACAGTGGGCACTCCAGGTTGTGCAAAAAAGGTTATTACAGTTGGAGCTACGGATAAAAGTGATGCAATTGCCTGGTTCAGTTCTAGGGGCCCTACTGCTGATGGACGAGTTAAACCCGATGTCTGTCTCCCGGGAGTAAATATCGTAGCAGCGAGAGCAAAAAACACCTCAATGGGACATCCAGTAAATCAATACTATACCTCTGCATCAGGTACAAGTATGGCGACTCCTCATTGTTCTGGAGTAGCAGCTCTTCTGAAATCATATGACCCAAGGCTTACCTCTTATCAAATTAAAGAAATTATCATGAAAACAGCTATTGATCTACATATAGATCCAAATTCTCAAGGTTCTGGAAGATGTGATGCATTTGCAGCTTATGATATGATAAAAAGCGGAGAACCACCAAAACCAAAACCCACTCCTGGAAATGGATTAACACTCAGTTTTAAAATAATATTAATTCTAATAATTATATTCTTAATAATTGTAGCAATCATAGGTATATCTTAAAAATATTTTTTTATTTTCTTCTTGTTTCAGTATTCTGCTTTTATATTTTGATATTATATTTCTAATACCTTAAAAATAATCTTTCAATAATTAATTTAATTTAAACTATCTTAAAATCATATTTATCAAATTCTAAATCAATAATTTTAAATTTCAATGAGTAGTATTATATTATATCTTCATTAAACTACCTTAATTTAAATAGACTATCTTTTTAAATTGAATAAATAATTTAAAACGGAAACTATAAAAACTGAAATTAAAACAAGATTAAAAAAATCTTAATTAACTTTATAATTAGTGATAATTATGGAAGCTAAACATCCTGAATTTTCAGAAGGTGAAAAAAAGTATTATGAAGCTCTTTTGAATCAAGTGAAATCAGCGTTAAAGAAAAATGGGATTAAGGCAGAAATAGTTCAAAGTGGAAAAGAAGCTGTAGAATATGTAATGAACAAATTAAAAGATGGTAATGTGGTAGGTGTAGGCGGCTCTAGAACATTATTACAAATTGGATTAATTGATGAGTTAATAAAATCTGATAGAATACAATTCTTGAATCGCTGGCGTGAAGGTATTACTCCCAAAGAAGAATTAGAAACTAGGTTCAAAAATCTATCAGCCGATGTATTTATAACCAGTAGTAATGCAATTACATTAGATGGTAAATTGGTCAATATTGATGGAATGGGAAATAGAATTGCTGCAATGATATTTGGTCCAAAAAAAGTATTTTTCTTAGTGGGAAGAAATAAAATTGTAAAAAATGTGGAGGCTGCAATTGAGAGAATACGAAGTATAGCCGCACCAAAAAATGCTGCAAGATATAATTTAACATTACCTTGTACCGAAACTGGAATTTGTGATGAACCCAATTGCTATGGTGCTAGAATTTGCAATTATATTCTTATTATTGAACGTGGATTTACTCCATGGTCCAGAAGATTGAATGTGGTATTAATCAACGAGGATTTGGGCTTTTAAATTGGTTAATATTTCTATTATTTTTTTTAAGTTAATTTAAATTTTCATTATTTTATTATTCTTCAGTTCCTCGTTCGTCAAATACTCTTTTTACCTTTCCTTCAGAACGAGGAATGCTGCCTTCCGGTTTAAGCTCAACATTTATCCTTAATAACGTGACTTCGTGCAATTTTCTGCTTAATTCATTTTTTATACGTTCCATTTCATTATATATTTCATCTTCAGTTTTACAATGTTCAAAATATTTATTTTCAACTTCAGCCTCGACAGTTATCTCATCTAATACTCCTTTTTTCCAGATTCTTATCCTATAATTGTAGCCAATTTCTTTTTGTTCCATTACGATTTGTTCTATTTGACTTGGAAATATGTTAACACCTCTAATTTTTAGCATATCATCAATTCTAGATTTGATTCTTTTATGTCTAATAAATGTTCTTCCACAATTACAAGGATCGGTGATTAACGTGGTCAAATCTCTGGTCCTGAATCTAATGATTGGCAAGGATTCTCTATATAATGCTGTTATGACCAATTCACCTTCCTCCTCGGATTCTATACGTTCACCGGTTTTAGGATCAATGATTTCTACATAAAAGCAATCTTCCCAGATGTGAAGTCCATCTTTTTCAAGACATTCACACGAGACTCCTGGTCCTATTGCTTCAGTTAGTCCATAATTATCGTATGCGTTTATATTAAGACCTTCTTCTATTTTTTTTCTTGTAGATTCAGACCAGATTTCAGCACCTAATATTGCGATTCTCAGTTTCAGATCTTTTTCAGGGTTAAGCTCTAATTCATTTATTGCTTCTATCATTTTTAATGCAAAAGATGGAATAGCATGAAAGCATGTTACACCAAAATCTTGCATGAATTTTATCTGCCTTCTTGTAAAGCCACCCCCAAATGGTATTACAAGGGCTCCCACTCTTTGTGCTCCTTGAAGATAACCCATACCACCAGTAAATAAACCATGAGTAACTGTATTTTGAAAAACATCATCTTTTCTAACACCAATTGTATATAAGTTTCTTGCAATCAATTCAGTCCATACTTCTAAATCATTTCTTGTATAAAAGGCGGGAGTCGGATTTCCTGTAGTTCCAGAAGTCGCATGCAATCTAATAAGTTCACTCTTAGGTACCGTTAAAAGCCCAAATGGATAATTATTTTTAAAATCATCTTTTGTTAAAAACGGTAATTTTTGAATATCATCTAAGCTTTTTATATCATCAATTAAAACGCCTTTTTCTTTTAATTTTTTATTATAATATTCATTCTTTACAGCTCTTGACAATACTTGTTTCAATAATTTAAATTGATGCTTTTCTAATTCCTTTCTATCCATAGTTTCAATTTTTTTATTGTAATATTCGGTCATTTAAATTCACCAGTCATTATTAATGAACTGTTACTCATCTGAAATATCTTTTATAAAAATTCTTATTTGAAAAGGTAAAATTATACTCATAAGATATGATAAGAATTTA
>CAZYEE010000145.1:0-7150 GCA_964646355.1 uncultured archaeon
ATCATACTATTTTTATTATATCGTCCCGTTTAATTTAATGTGTCGAACTTTAGTTTAAAAAAGAAATATTTAATAACTTGATAACCGAATATTTAATAGTGTTATATAGGTGCGAAATAACTTTATTGGTGCTATAACATAAATTTGGGCACTGAAAATTTCTTGAGTTTAATAGAAGGAACAATTCTGATATAAAAATTAAGATGTGGAAGGAAAATGAATATAAGTGAATTTAAATATTCCAAGATATTATTAAGTTTGTCAATTGTTGTATTAACGGGAGTTATTTCACCTATTATTACATTTGGTATAAATTTAGGTATTATTTTCCAGGTAATTGAATATTTAACAATTTGGGCGATCTGTACAGCAGTTCCAGTAATTTTCTTTCATTATGCAAAAACGAGAGTCAAATTTTGCTTTAAGAAATTTGGAGAAAAAACTGGATTCTGCTTTTTGCCCACCTTGATATCGAATATAATAGTCCCGTTCCTTGAAAAATATACCACTTCGGGCATTGATAACATATATGAAATTGACCAAATTAGACAGGCATTATTCAATTGGGTTGTTCAAGCCTCTATTTTTTGGTTTATAGCAATTCCAATAATTTCTTTCTGTTTATTTGTAATTCTTCTTGGATATTTTATCAGTCGAGTTTTTAAAGTTTCAAAAGCTATAGGTATTTTATTTTCAATTCCCCTTGTATTGATTTCTATCGCTATTGAATTTGCAGTTCAGCTGGGGCTAATGATAATAATTTAAGAGAGGAAATTCCAATGAATAAAAAGAAAATTAGATCGGTTATATTTATTACTTGTCTCATTTTAGTGTCTGTATTCAGTGCAGCATGGTATTTTGATAAATTCAATATTAAACCAAGAGTTATCGATATTTATGGTGATACTTTTTATGATTTAGGTGTAATGTATGGTAGTAAAGTAAGAGATATCGCTGCTGGTATAGGTGAAGTTGCAAAATATCTGGAACAGATTCTTCCTAATTTGTTCGGAACTTCTATGACTGAATATTTAAATGGATTTTTATCCCATATACCACCTTATGCTGTTGAAATGATGTATGGATTTGCTAATGCTACTGGTATTGATTTTAAATATATTGTTTTATTAAATTCTTTTGCTGATTTGGTCGAAATGTCATTTGAAGCAATGGGGTGCTCCCAATTCTGTTGCATCAATAACACTCTTTCTGGAATTGGGCCAATTTATGCAAGAACTCTTGATTATGCGCCGCAATATATTTTGGAAAATTGGCAGGTTATAGTTAGAATTACACCACCAGCTTGGAGTGGGATGAATAAAGTACTTGGAGTTACAATAGCTGGCTGGATCGGATTGCTCTCTGGTATGAACGATCGAGGACTCGCTATTGGCATTTCTCAGATAACTTCAGATGAAGTTGGGTTTGGAACTCCTATGGGAATCATAATTCTTGATACTTTATTTAATACCACTAATACTAAAGATGCCCAGCAACATATTGTTAACGGTTCTAAAAGTACTTTACGACATGCTGGTGCTTGGTGCTACATGATTGTTGATAAATATTATGATGCTTGCATCATAGAAGTAACTCATATTTTAAATCATACCATCTGGTACTCTGAATCTACTAAGCCTTATCTCGTTATTACTAATCATTTTGTATCCCCTGAAATGATCCCTCATAATTATGTATATGATATCATGAGTAATTCCTATTATCGGAAAAAAGTTTTAGAAGAATATCTTCTTAATAAAGAGAATTTTGACTTGAAAGATACTATTGAAACTCTTCGTTCTCGCTACGATATTAAAATACAAGGCGACCCCGGTTATGGATATGAAAATTGTGTATGTAATGAATGGTATGGTGGGACTATGCATGCTTTTGCTGCAATCGTATCACACAACTATAGTTTAATCTGTCTCACCAATCCAAAAAGAGGCCCCTTCTATGTTGTCTCGTTCACTGAATTAATTGGTCCTATTGCTTGAGGTGTTTTAATGTCTGATCAGAAAAATAAATTTGGTAAATATTTAAGGTTAATTCTTAGAATTACAGTATGTAGTTTGCTTGGAGTTTTTCTAAATATCGTTTTTGCCATCGTTCTCTTCCTCTGGGCTATTACTTGGTTCGGTAGTTTCGCCTATATCACATCTCAAATTTTCACTTTGATCTTTATCAATCTTGGATTCTTTCTTGGCTCTTTTATCTCAGGTTGGCTTTCTAATTCCTTGAAGCGTGGAATTGCTACTTCTGTTGTTATTGCTTCTATTATCGGCGGTATTTTTATTTATACTGCTGGAATTTCGATGGGAATCTTAAATATCATTATTATTATATTGGCTGGTACTTTAGGCGGATATGTTAATGAAAATAATTTGATCATTTAATTTTAAATCTTCCAATTTTTAGTTTCTGAAAATATTGATATCTAGAATCTTTTATCCCCCTTAATTTCATCCAATCCAAACTAATCACATCCTCCATGTCATAAAATGTCTCTCAATCTTCTTAAAAATGAGCATATCGTCGCATTTGCTGCACATCCCGACGATGAAGGAAATGCTTGTGCCACGCTTTCTAAATATTCCTCTCTCGGAGCTAAAGTCTCTATCGTCTGGCTTACACTTGGTGATCGCTTCGTTACCCCTGTACGTCAATTCTCACATCTCTTACCCTCTCTTTTAAAATCCTTCATATCTGAAAAATCTAGACTTAAGCTCTCTAAAACCATTTCTAATATTCGATTCCATGAGGCACTTAATTCTGCTCGTCTTATTAATGCTACTCCTCATTTTCTTCAATTTAAAGATTCTCACATCCCTCATTTCAGTGATAGATCCGCGCTGCTTAAAATCACTGACCTTCTACGTGCTATCAAACCTACAATTATCCTAACACATTATTATCGTGCACTACACCCCGATCATCGAGCTACCTCATATCTAATTACTCGATCCTTCTTACTTGCTAATAATCCTAAATTCCACTCTTCCTACTCCCATTCCAATATCCGCTTGCTTGCTTTCTGGTTTGAGCCCACTCCTCATTTTCGACCTAATTTCCTCATCGAAGCCTCCAACCACCTCAACTACTTTAATCTCTGGAATAAATCCTACCCTTCTCAATCATCTCGCCTGGTAGGTAGGTTTGTTAAACTTAAATACCATATTTTTGCCAAAAACTCACCTTATATCTATGCCGAACCATTCATCATTTTTAAAAAGTCTTTCAACTCCACCTATGGTAAATTCTTCCCGCTTTAATTCTGTCAAATAAATTCAAATAGGCTTAACCTTATTTATATCTTTCAAGGTTCGCATTTTTCAATAAATTTCTCATTTTCTACTTAATTTAAAAATTTTGTCTCGCAAAGAGAAGGATGTTAATTGGTAAAATATTAAAAAAAATAGGGATGGTAAAAAAAGAATACCATTTCTATATCGAAATAGTTGGTTAGTGTTCAATTAGAATGATAGATTAATTAATGGCGAAACTAGAAGAAATAGGAATGGAGACATGGTTGCAGCAAAACTGATAATGATGGTGGTATTTGTAATAGTAGAAACTATGATATTACCTGTTTTTTCATAAAGAACTACTGAAAGAGTCGAGATTAAAAATGCTACTGGTGTTATTATATGAAGCACTATTAGGAGGGCGAACCAACCGACAATTAGACAAGCTATTAATAAAAATATACAAATATATGACATTATAAGTCCGAAAATGATGAGTATTAGTTTAAGCTGCTGCATAAGACCGTTTTTGATCTTTTGCTGTACAATGAATTGGAAGAACACATTAAATATGATCATTAAGAATATACCGATTGTATAATAAATAGGTATCCATGGTAGTTTGTAAAGACTTGGAATAAAACCAACATAATTAAGTCCAAATGACAGATATATTATGATATATAAAATTGTTGTCAAAATAACTCCCAAGCAAATTTCTCTAATGAGATTATTTTTAGGTTCTTTAAATGGTTCTTTCAGAATCTTCATCAATGATAGGTCATTCTTTTTTCCAAGTCTCTTCATTAAGATAAGGGTGGCAAAGCTTTGTCCAAATAGTAATAATAGAATTGCACCTGCGATGGTTAATGGGAGAAATATCGCCACAGGACTCATGATAGCCATTCCGATAATGCCAAGAATTAGTGAATAAATTATATATTTTTTTGATAGACTACCGATAGATTCGTCTGGTAAATCAATTTTATGTTTGTATTCAGATTTTGGTTTTAATATTAATTTAGATAAAGGATTTAATATCATGAAAAAGAATCCAAATCCTCCTATTACCTGTAATAGTAGAAATAGAAATCTGTAATTGACATAGAAGTTTTCATCTTGGGATTTTACATCGGGAAAAGAATTAATGACCCAATCTCTTGCTATTCTTATGAAAGATTCATCCCAGCATAATAGGACATGGTCGCTATTATCATCAAGAAAAATCATAGTAGCATTTCCATCTTTAAAGCTCCCATATATCTGATTCAGTTCAACATCCGAATAGGATATGTTCAATCTTAAAGCAAGTCCTTCTTTAAGATGGCTTAGCGGAACGCCTTCATCGAATAATGCTTGGATCATTAATACATTTAATTTACGTCCTGAATTTGCTGGAATGATGCATTCGGGCAAATAGTCATGATTGGGAAATCCAGTTCCAATGCCGATTATACATTTGAAATCAGTATCATTCTTAACAATTTGCCAGCCGGGATATCCTCCCATTGAATATCCAATATATGTTAGGTTATGGATATCGACATCAGCTCGATTATTCAGGTATTGTTTTATAGCTCTAACATCATTAACCAAAAGTTCGGTATCTAAAGAGTTCCAGCTCTGTCCATGACCTCTAAAATCAAGAGCCACCACTATAAAACCTGCATTTGCTAGTTCTATGGCATATCCTTTTAAAAACTCTTTTGATGCCATAATCCCGTGGCCTATTATTACAGCTTTCTTTATACCGTCCGTTCTTGGTTCAAAAACATTAAATGCGATTAAAGTGCCATCTTCGGTTTTTGTTGTAAGACTATAAGTGATTTTTATACTAAACGGCACATTAAAAATTAGAATAGTCCCGCCTATGAACATTAATAAAAAGATACTAGAAATTAACATCTTTTTATGGGATATTTTCATGGATTTGTTCCCTCAAAACAGAGATTATTTTAAAAATTATAATGATACTTTTAACCATATTATATTTGTTTATTCGTTTATTGATACATTATTAATCAAATCTGTTAATTTCGATATTTATATCTCTCGAAATTCTTAAATAAAAAATTCATCCAAACAAATTTTTAAAGATTTTAACAAAAATAATACTTTACAGCATTAATTCTGAAGATTTAGTTTATTTTAATTCTCGAAAAATAGTTCTAAGGGTCAATAAAATTTTCTAATAAGATCCATATTAGACTTTTCTTCTTAATTTTTTAGAATAAGATTTCTAATATTTGTAGTTTCTCCGACATTTTTATTTCTGATTAGTTTATAATAATAGATCCGATAAAGATATGGTCTGAAATATAAATCATTGTCTAATATAACATTTTTCTACTTTTATTTACTAGAATTAAAAAGAAAATAAAAGACAATAATTTTAAGGAGTTATTGAGAAAAAATTTTTATAAAAACTCGCGAAAGATAACAAAAAAATCCGAAAAATAAGAAATTCCCATAGTTAAAGTGATAACGATGAAAGATAACGAAAATGATAGTGAAATTGAAAAATCATTTGGAACATTTCAGAAAAAATATTTCATCATCTTTCTTGTAATCTTATATGGTTTAGGTGCTATTGGTTATATTCCGTGGGTGCTTTTTTCATATGGATTGTTTCCTGATGTTATATACGTATATTTTATGATAATTGGAGGAACATCACCTTTTTTTGCAGCTTTAATTGCAACCCGACTTGAGCACGGAAAAAAGGCAGGCGATTACATTTTTGGGGGGTTTAGCTCGATTTAAATTTAATAAAATTTGGCTAATAATATCTATAATATTGCCTTTAATAATTAATTTAGGAGTGGTTGGGCTCTTCCTGTTAACAGGAAATAGTTATGATTTTTTAAAAATCAATTGGGCGAGTCTATTACCATTATTTCTAATGAATTTTTTGTATAACATCTGGGAGGAATTTGGATGGAGAGGTTATGCATTACCAAAATTACAAGAAAAAACGAACGTACTTTATTCAAGTTTAATTGTAGGAGTTTTTTGGTGTTTATGGCATTGGCCACATTTAACGGTATATAATAGCGACATGTTAAAAATCTATCATAACTCCGCTCATTTCTTGATAGATGTCATATTGGATTCATTGATATTTGCGTGGTTATATAATTCAACTGATGGAAATACGCTTATTGCAACGCTGTTTCATGCTTCACAAAATACATTTGGGCTCTTGATATTTCATGATTTTCAATACAGATTGATGATATATTGGTCATGGTTAATTCGCGGTATTATTATAATAGTAGTAATAGCGAAATTTGGGATAAAAAGTTTATCTCATAGAAAAAAGATAGTATTTTCTCAGATAATTAAAGAAATAGATGAAAAAAAAGGGAAAACAAAAAAATAGACATACCATAAAATATAGAAAAATTTTTTTTAATAATATTCTAATCCTTATTTTGTACAACATTTATTTTTATTTAATTTCTTTAGAATTAATGGATAACACGTTTCTATCATTAAATTTATTATATACTGAAGTGTGATCATATTGGAAAATAAAATCGGTCGAAAAAAGCCACCGTTGTATTTATTGTTGATAATTTTCATGACATTATATATTTCCATTTCTATTGTAATTGTATATTTTACGGGATTGCCATGGGTTCTAGCAATGCCGTATATTATAGGGCTACCTGTTGGGTGTATTTTATTAGGGTTTGGGCTTACCTTTATAATTTGTGCATATTTAAAATTATCGATTAAAAGAGCATTCGGTAGCGAAATTTATGAGCCGAAATCAAAGAGTAAACTTATCAAAACTGGAATATATAAATATACAAGAAACCCGTTATATTTTGGTTCGAGTTTGACATTTTTTGGTTGTTTTTTTATACTTCAGTTAACATTCATTTTGATATTATCGATAA
>CAZYEE010000145.1:7160-9711 GCA_964646355.1 uncultured archaeon
TATTTTATAGCCAAATGGGAAGAAAAGGAATTGGAAAAAAGATTTGGTGATGAATTTATAGAGTATAAAAAATCGGTTCCTTTTTTTATCCCGTATCCAAAAAGACAGAAAAAGAAAAAGAGCTAGACTTTTACAATTATTTTATTTTGATCTTATAAGATTAAAGAAGATAGGTTTCGTAAATACTGCATAGTCTATTTAGTAGTTTTTAGTTGTAACGAATCGGCTAATAAAGATTTTGTAGAATAGAAGGTGAAATAACCTCTTTTAATGCCAACGATAAGTCCAGCTTTTTCAAGAATTTTTAGGTGGTGAGTAATGGTGCTTTCAGAAACATTAAAAATTTCAGCGAGAGCACAAGTACATAATTCATTTTCTAGTAATAATTTATAGATTAAAAATCTAATTTTATTGCTAAGAGCATTAAATTTGGTTAGATCATCAATAAAATCTTGACTTTTTGAAATATCTTTAATTTTTTCTCTATATTTTTTTAAAAATTCTTCTTTTTTATCGGGAATATTTTTTACTTTAAGAAATTCACACAAACGATCTCTTTTCATATTAGTATCACAAATTATATATATTCAATATGGATTCAAAAATCTTGTTATCATTTCGAATAAAGTCGAAACAGACCTATAATTATAAAATTATAATAATTTATTTCAAATTCATTTTTAAAATGAAAAATTGTAAAAGGTAAATTAGAATGAGCGAAAATGTAAAATCGGAAAAAAAGATCAAATTAATAATTGGAAATTCTGGGATAAAATGTAATAGGTGCAAAATGCTTGAATCAAATATCAAGAAAGCGATTGAAGAATTTAAAAATGAAGGTATAGAGTTTAGTATTGAAACATTGAATGTTACAAGACCAGAAGTAATCGAGAAATTTGGTCCATTAGCCACTCCCGTGCTATTTTTTGATGATACAGTGGTATCAACTGGCTCTATTCCGAATGCCAAACGAATTTCAAGTGCCTTAAAAATGTATCTTGATAAAATGTAAGAGGCAGAATTAGGTTGTCAGATACATCTGAAATTTCAAAGGAACAAAAGTCAGAAATGGTAGTTAAAGTTGCGCCTGGTCGGAAGCAAAAAATTATTACAATACTCTATTTATCTATATTTGGATTTATTATAAGTTATTTTATATATTCAAAGATCAGCATGTTATTCACTCCAGTGCCCACGGAAGTTAAAGATTATTCAATTTATCCGTGGTATTCTATTCCATTTGTATATATTTTTGATTATTTTATGAGGGCATGGAACTCGCTCATTTTTGCATTTATATTATCTGGTATTATACACGAGTTTATACCGCAAGAATATATAAAAAAGGTGCTTGGTTCAGGAAAATTCAGGGATTATTTTATAGCCGCTGCATTGGCACCGGTTTTTATTACTTGTAGTTGTTCAGTAATACCGATATATGCGGGGATTTTAATGTCAGGGGCTTCGGTAGGTGTTACCATGACATTTTTTCTAATGGCACCAGCAGCTAATATGATCACAATCTTAATGACTGGTGAATATATAGGCTGGGAACTGGGTATTTGGAGGCTGGTTTTTTCTTTTATAGCTGCGATAGTAGCGGGATATTTGTTTGACAGGACTAAAGTATCCAAGAAAATAGCAGAACAATATCATAAAATCAAAATTGGGGAAGCTAAAATGATGTTGATTGAAAGGACTTTTTACGATAAGGTTGAAGATGCGTATCGATTTTCATGGAGTTTAGTAAGACAAATCCTACCTTTACTGCTTATTGGATTAGCTACGGTCAGTTATCTTGCTGCATATCTTCCTGATGAATGGATTGCATTATATTTTACTGGTTTTACGGGAATTGTAATAGCAGCTATTCTTGGGGGCCCATTATATACTCCAACTTTAGTTGAAATTGTATTAACAAGGGCATTGCTTGATAAAGGGATGAGTGGTGCAACGGCATTATCCTTTTTGATGGGTCAACCTTATGATATCGTTTCAATGGTGCCTAATTCAAGATATTTTAAGTGGAAAGGTATTGTAATCTATTTTGCGGTATTTTTCGCATTTTCTATACTCTCAGGAGTGTTATATGGCATAGTAGCGGGCAATTTCTAAGGTAAAAAATAAGTTCGGGTTAAAATAAATTTATTAGAATTAAAAACTCTTGTTAAGAAACTTTTTTAACCATATATTCGAGGTAAGTAATGAAATCAGTTTAAAAATAAGACCAATAGGAAATTGAAATCACTAAGAAATTGAAATTACATGAAATAATAAAATTCATTATTTCACTCATTTTTTTAAGGTAATAAGAATAGATGGATAGTGAGTCAAGAGATGTGATGTAGATGTATGATGTTATAGTTTTAAATGCCGTGATATATCCATTAGACAACAGAGGCAATATTATCGAAGCATTTGCAATCAAAAAGGGAAAAATAGTAAAAATATATACCAAGGAGCCGGGCAACTCCAATATTATAGCTAAAAAAACAATCGATATGGAAGGAAAAACAATTATTCCAGCATTTACAGATTCTCATTTTCATTT
>CAZYEE010000146.1:0-9704 GCA_964646355.1 uncultured archaeon
GTTATTAATGTAATCGGAATTGAACAGACTTACGAACAGGCCTGTGTTTCTATAGCACTTAAAATACTGGATTATATTGATCAATATAAAAATTCATATCACCTGGGATATGCACATGTCAAATTGAAAGAAGGACGGATGAGCGGACGAAAAGGTATTTGGACTGCAATTGATGAGATAATCGATGAGGCAGTTGCTCGTGCCAAGGAAGAAATTTTAAAAAGACGGAATGATTTTTCTGAAAAAGAATTACTTGAGACTTCTGAATCAATTGGTGTAAGTGCAGTAAGATATGCATTGATTAACCAAAGTCCAACTAAAGAAATTGTTTTTGATTGGGATTTAGTGCTTAATTTCGAAGGGGATGCTGGACCTTATCTTCAATATGCATATGCACGAACTGCAGGAATATTGAGGGAAGCTGACAGAAGGAAAATTAAATATTCAGTAGATAATCTCAAATTTGTTTCTAGATTGAATACTACCGAAGAAATTAATCTCATAAAGAATCTTGGATTATTTCCCAGCATAATTCGCAAATCTCTTGAAACATATGATCCAAGTGTGCTTGCTCAATATACATATAATTTGACTCAATTATTTAGTAAATTTTATACAAAATGTCCAATTCTTCCAATAAGCGACTCGGAGCTGAGAGAAGCAAGGCTTTTACTAGTAGTCGCTTTTCAAACGGTCCTAAGAATTGCTTATGAGATTTTAGGTATCATCCCTCTAGAAAAAATGTAATAATCGGTTTTTTTCATAAACTCATTAAAGAAGTTATGGAACAAGGACTTAAATAAACAAAAAAATGAACATTTTAACATATGACTGAATTTGAGTTCTGGAATTAAGAGAATCAATAATAATTTATTAAAAACAGTCAAAATAATAAAGAAAATGGCGGATCGGGCAGGATTTGAACCTGCGATCGCTGGCTGTCCTCTTAATTTTAATTTGTAAATTGTTGAAATTTTTATTAAACCGAAGGCCAGTGCCTTTTATGGCATTTAATAGGGATTTGAATCCACTCGGCTACCGATCCATATATTTTAATTCTATTTTAATTCTTAATCTTAATTATCTATCGGATATTTTTAAATTTATTGATATTATTTTTGTTTTAAAATTATCTGAAATAAAAGTCTATAGCCTCAAATGATTATACCATTTTTCATAGGTTTTCGATATTTTTAAGATTAGCAATTGTAAAGTATATAACTAATATATGAAAAAATTCTACCTATACAAAAATACTAAGCAATAATTAAGTATAATATATAAATTTACAAATCAACATTAATCTTCAAAATGTAAATAATTGAATAGAAGATTAAAACGGGACGGACGAGAGTTGAACTCGTGATCTTCAGCTCCGGAGGCTGACGCATTATCCAAGCTATGCTACCGTCCCTTTTTTATAATTATAACGATCAATTTAATTCAACACATGAAATTTTTTTAATTCTAAATTTATCATAATAATTCTTAAGTTTTTATATGTGAGATGAAACCACTGGATTATTTAAATATTTTTTAACTTATTAACTCAAAAAAGGTATTTCAATCAAGGAAAGTCGGATTTAAAATCGCAACATTAACTTAAAGGAAGGATTTGTTATTTATGAATCAAAATATTTATAGAGGAATTAATTTTATTAAGGTATATTTGAATTTTAGAAAAATAAAGATGTCCGGATTAAAAGGTTTGAAAATAAAAATTATTAAAACAGTAATAAGAGCGTTGAGGAATTAGGCATGAAAATTAAGGAATTTTTTAATGATTACAAGAAAATGGTCAAGGTTTTTGGAATAATATCAATAGTATTAATTATAATTCCAATAGTTGGTTATATTATTAATTTATTTTTAGAATTTTTATTGATTTATGGGGCATTAGTGCTTGCGCTTTTTGGATATGTGGGTGGCATCTGGTTATGGAGTATATTAAATTCTTCGGAAAAAATACGTGAGATGAGTAAAATCATCAAGATAATCGGACCTTTTGGGCTTATTGGTCTCATAATAATGTTAATAAGTGGTATATTTCTTTATTTTCAGCCAGAATCAATGTTGAGAGATTTACTTCCATATCAAAATTACATTCTGTTATTTATTGTTGCGTATTTATTAGGTTATGATTATTCCATATTGGTAAAACATAATATAATTCCTCAAAAGAATGGTACAGAGGAGAATACAAATATCTCCGAGCCTAAAAATCTGTTCGAAATAGATTGGAATATCGTAAAAGTTATAAGTTCAGTAATGTTGGTATTAATACTGTTATTTTTCATTCCATTATTATGTATAGGGATTTACGGTAATTTACAGGTAGTTTATGGTAATGTTTTAGCTGAAATGATGGAATTATTTCTAAAGATTTTCATTTTTATAGTAGGATTTGGACTTGCATTTATAGTATGGGAGCACATAAAAAAGAGTGGCTTATTGGATGAAAATAATAATTTTAAGAATATATTAATTATTTTGAGTATAATTACAACAGTAATAGCTCTATTTTTATTGGGATTTGGATATTATACCTTAAAATATGGAACAATATTTGAGTTAAGACTTATAATAATAATAATAGCATTATTTATAGAGTGTATGACTTTCTATTTTCTTGGTTTGATAGTAGCTACAAAGTAGTAAGTACAAAAAAATAAAAAATAATTATTTGAACATTGAATAAGTTAATAAATTGATGAATTTAACCATATAAACATAAATATTTCTTTATGATTTGATTTTAAGCAGACGTTTAGCATGTTCAATTGACTCTTTGGCAGTATTAATGCTTAAGCCTTTGACCTTAGCTAATTCTTCAGGTGTTGCTTTTGCTACCAATTCAATTGATTTATAGCCAAGTTCCCAGAGTTGTCTACCTCTATCTCTGCCAATATTTTTCAAGTATGTTAATGGTAAAATATCAGCTTTACATCCTCTTTCAATTCGGCGACTTAATCTGTAGAGGTTTTTATATAATCGTTGGTTCTTATAATGCATAGCAATAAGAGCTGCTGCTTGAAGTAACCATGCATAAATACCATTTTGTCCCAAATAACCTTGATAATTACCCATAGAGATGTTAAATTTTTCCTCGATTTTTCGAATTGGAGTCTCATTTATCCACTCATCAGCTATCATAGAAACCCACCAAGCAATAAAAGATTTGATCTGGAGATAATGACAGGATTTAGATAGTACATATAAGGAAGGTGTTCCGTAATTAGTATAGGAGATTGCTGGATCAATTTGAATGTAATCATATTCAATAATAAAATTTTCGTCAGTAATTTGATCATTATATTCATTGATAAGTGGTATAACAGCCCTCGATGGTAATGAAATCTGAGAATTAAAATCAGGTGATAATCCAATAAAATAAAGCAATTTTTTAGCGATTACGTCCTCATTTTGATTGTAAAATAAACGTCGTAAAATATCTTGGTTGTTAGACAGAGAGGCAAATAAAGAGGCACTTAGAGGGCGAAGATAAGTTTTAATGGAGAATTCACCAAGAGGACGAACATAGAACCTATCTCGATCATCACTTATTTCAATTAATGGAAAGCTATCACCAATCGCCTTTTTAATTATAATTTGACCAAATTCTTCACCAATTACTTTGTATGGATCCAATAAAACTTCTATTGCTTCATCTACAAGAATATTAATCGGAAGTTCTGGAAATTGTCTAAAAATAAATAGATATTTTTTACAGAACTCGATAATAGACTCCTTATTAGTAGCATAATCGCCTGAAATTAACTTAAGAATAAACGCAAAATAGTTTGGATGTGTTCTAAGCATTCTTCTATTGAAATATTTGAGCATTAAATCTCCGGTAATCTTTTTACCGGTATTTACCAACTTCTTAAATTCTCGTTCTTCAATCCGAATCATAGAACTATAGATAGTTTCGGAGGGAGCCTCTAAGTAGTGTTTAATGTACCAATCAATTAATTCCTCTTTTGAGTAAATATCTTGTCTATTTATAGCCACAATTCCACCATATCCGATCTTATCATATTTAGGTCTACCTGCTCGTCCAATGGATTGTCTATATTCATTAATCTTAATATCTCTGATTCCAATTTTTGGATAGATAAGAGTATATTGAGCTGGTAAATTGACTCCTGCAGAAAGAGTGGGAGTGCTCCAGATTGCACGAATATAACCTAATTTATATAATTTTTCGATATAATTCCTCCATTCTAAAGTAAGACTTGATGAATGAAATGCCACACGATATGGAATCGTTTCTTTAAGTATATCTGATAAAACGATATTAGTAGAAGGAGGTTTTATTTCCTTAACTTCCTCTAATTTAAAAGGTTTAAAATCAAATTGCTTTTGTATTGTTTTCATTTGGAGTAATGTTTTAATTCTTTCTGCCATTTTCTTACAATTATTTACAGCGTCATTCCTTGACCTCACAAAACATAAAATTTGAGGGATACTATTATCACTTTCCGTTGCTTTTTTTGCTTGTGAAAAAAGAACCCATAATGCAAAATTTCGCATAGCACCAGGGGCAGTAGAGGTATTATCAAATCTTCCTGTAGATTTAACTATCTCAATTTTTCTTTTACCATTATCAAAATATGCTTCTTTATCATATAAGACAAATTTATTTAAAGGTACTAGTCTAAAATCATGGGCATCAATTAGGACGGCATCGAGGTTTCTAGCAAAATTTTCAATGTCAGATTCGGAGCCAACAGTAGCCGATAAGAATATTAATGGAATTTTGAGGCTCATTGACATTGCGATCACACTTTCAAGTATTGGGCCCCGATCTTCGTTCCCCAAAGTATGTATCTCATCTATGACAATCAGATTTACTTTTTTTAGCCATTTCGGCTTATTTTGCAGGATTTGTTCACATGATTCATAAGTAGCCAAAATTATATCATATCTTCCAAGTTCTTCAATACCGACTGAACTAAAGTCACCAGTTTTTCTTCTAATTTTAATATTTTGCCCTTTTACTAAATTGGAGATCTCTTCATATTGTTCATTAATTAAAGCTTTATAATTTCCCGTATAAATAACGGTTCCACCCTTTTTACTGAGAGTGGAGATCATTGCAATATATGCAATTAATGATTTTCCAGTCCCCGTTCCAGATACAATAAAATAATTAGTCCCAAATTTCTTAATTTTTACTGATTTTTCAGTTCCAGTTTCGTTTTTATATTTGAAAACAGTACCTTCAAACTCTTTAATATTAAACCAATTTACGCAAAAAGCAGCTTGATGTGGTAATAGATAATCAAATGTTAGTCTTTCTTTAAACCAATTAGGCACGTCTAAATATTTTTTATGTAATTTAGGCACACTCATTAGCATTTACACTATAACAAATTAAATTTCAGTTTTAAAATTTGTTTCTTTATAAATATTTATTGAATCCATATTTAAAAACTTAAATATCTACGAATTTTCAATAAAAAAGAAAAAATTATATGTGTTTGAGTTTTTTATAAGCTTGAAATTCTTCGTTTTGTTAGTAGGTTTGATTCAAATGGAAAAAAATTATTGCAAGATACTTTATGTAGGGCTATCAAACGCAGGAAAGACATCAATAATCCTATCATTAGAACGGGAATATTCTAAGATGAGTAAAATTAGCCCGACACTTGGAATTGAACGTAGTAAATTAGACTTGATGGGGACTGAAACAATATTATGGGATTTAGGTGGACAAGAAAAATTTAGAGAAAAATATATTAAGGATGAACGGAGCTTTTTTGATACAGATTTGTTATTTTATGTAGTAGACATCAAGGAGCCAAATCTTTACGAAACATCACTCCAATATTATCAAGAAATCTTAAAAATTCTTGAAGAATACAATGAGAACCCAAAAATCGTAGTCTGTATCCATAAATTTGATCCGGATCTCTATGATGACGAGGAATATGAAAAAAAATTCCAAGAACTTAAAAAGAGTTTTGAACAAATTTCTAAAAGAGAAATAAAAGTTTTCAAAACTTCAATTTATAATAAAAAATCGCTGATAGAATCTTTTTCTTATGGAATTTCCATGCTTATACCTGATTTGAATAAAATTGATCTAATTCTAAATAACTTCCTTGATGAAAATAAATTGGAAGGTATTTTATTTTTCGAAAAAAATTCACTCGTTTTGTCTGAAGCATATAAATCCGAAGAAAATAAAGATTTTTTCTTAACTGTAATAATCGATCTTTTCTCAATCATTGAGAAAGTAAGAGAAATGAAAAGAATAAACGAAATCCACATAGTAATTAATAAACAAATTCAACTATTATTAAAGAACATTGTAATTGATGAAACGACCTTTTTCTTGGTTTTGATTGGAGAAAAATTTATTGATTTACATCAGGTTTGGAGTTTATTTTTAAAAGAAAAATATCCAGAAATCGAGGAAATAATAAAAAAGCAAAAGTAAATTGTCTATTTTTCATTTTCCACCATATTTAGAGCAGGAATTATATTAATTATTAAATTTCTACCATAAAAAAGGCTCATTAATTGCACTATTAAAATAGTAAAATTGGAAACGATAATATCAAAAAAAATATTCAAAATAAAACCACCAAAAATTATAATTAACGAGATTCCTATCCACCAAACAAAATTATATTCTTTCTGAATGATAAAACTTATAAATAGACAAATGACTAATTCAGCGCCAATAATCATAGAGAAAATTAAATAATAGACATCGTCTATAAAAAATAGTAGTCCTTCTAACATAATTGCTATAATAATTAATAAAATATATACATCATATAACCATTTCATAGTTTTTGGAGTAACATTAGAACTAAAATTTGAATATAAAACTGAAATTATGGAAATAATTCCCATTATGATTATGTTTAAAACAACATAAAAGAGATTGCCGCCTGCGTTAACATAGGTGCTATAAAAATTATTACTTATACACGTTATTATTAAAAACATTAAACCTCCCATCTGAATTGATTGAATTACACTCAAATTAATACGATACTTGTCATGAAAATTAAGAGTATAATCAGCATTTGTAATATTCTGAGAAATGGGCCCAGTAGCTGTATCTGAAAAGTACCAATACAATAAATATACAGACAAAATAAAGACTAAAATAAGTGTCCAAACAATGTTTTGAGAGAAAAACTCTATTGTTAACATTGTTATTAAATTTTTTAAGCATAAACCAAATAGAAACGAAGATACAATTATTATAAGTGTTAAATTTTTTGCATCACTTGCTCTAAAAGATTCATTCCAGAATGAATTTATAAAAAATATATAGCCTCCAAATACCAACGCTGTAAATAAATTGTTTGAAAAGACATAAATCGATAATACCCCATTCGTTAATAAAAACAATCCAATTACGAAATAAACTTTCCATGTAAGATATTTGGACATAAATATTTGTATAAATATACAAATCGTCAAAAATATTACATTAAAAACTATTGTAGTATATTGATTGTATATTAGTTCAATGCTCTCAAAAAAAATCCAACTTATTAATATGCCTAGAAAAAAAGTACACACCAAACCGATAGCCTTTTTAATCAGAAACCTTTTAGATTCCACATACATTCCTCGGATTAAATTTAATTCTTAGATTTTTTTAATTAAATTCATTTATTATTTCCAAATCTACTGAGTGAACATTACCTTTAAATATTTTCTGAACGGAAAAATCAAAATTTTATAAATAAGACTTAAAGGAATACAAATATTTAGATTCCAATTATATTGCAAAAATAAATAAACATAAACAATTAGAAAGCAAAATTTTTTATATCTGGAAAAAATTAGAGATAAATCCCATATTATACAAGGAATTATAAACACAATCTTTATTGATAAAATTTTTACCAAAAATAATTGAAATCATAAGATTAAAATTAGAATTATTTATACAAATTTAAATTGTTTTATTTTTACCATTAAAACTCGCAATATTTAACCTAGAATAATGGATATGATGCGAATTAAGTTTGATTTTTTACATTCTAATTAAGTATTTTTTTTTCTAAAATTAATTAAACTTAGTGTGTTTTGATGTCGTGAAATTTAAATCGAATCAAATACTCAATTTATTAGATAATGCCCGATAATAATTATCTTAAGAAAAAATTCTTAAGGGTAGTATATTAATTTAAAACCAAATCTACAAATTTGATGTAGAATTTAGCTAGGTGATTTAGAAATGGTGAATGAGAAACCCAATGATGTTGTAATAATTGATGCTGTTAGAACACCAATGGGAAAAAGAGGCGGATCACTAAGTGAGATAGTTACATCTCATATGACAGTCAAACTTGTAGAAGCTCTTTTCGAAAGAAACCCAGTATTATACGATCATGCTGCAGAGTTTGAGGATGTTATTATTGGATGTTGCTCTCCTATTGGTGGTGCAGCTTTAGATATCGGTCGTGTTACCGCATTGGGAGCACAACGTGAGATAGACGGTGAAAAAAAGCCATTATTCCCCGTAACTGTTCCTGGTCTCCATTTAAACCGTCATTGTGCCAGTGGACAGACGGCACTTATGATTGCCGCAATGGGGATATGGAGCGGTATGGGTGATTTATACGTAGCCGGTGGAGTCGAACAACAAAGTAAATATCCAATAGGCATAGATTCTAATGAATATAAAAAGGTAGAGGTTCCAAAATTCAAAGAAAGTAAAGAACACCCTGGATTGTATGAAAAAAAGAAAAAAACTAAAGAGTATTATGAAAAGGTCATGGTACTACCCTATAAAGGAGTTCTAGAAAATTATCCTACCTTTGCATCTCAGCTAATTTCAGCTGATAGGATCGCCCAAACATGGAAATTAACCAGAGAACAGCTCGATAAAGTAGGCTGGATCTCGCAAGCTAAAGCCACAAAAGCTATGCGTGAAGGTAAGTTTAAAGATGAAATAGTTCCAATCCCCACAAAAACTAAAGATAGAGGCGAATTTATTTATGACTATGATGAGGTTATAAGAACAAATGTAGGAGATTGGGACTGGGAAACTGCAAGAGAAAAAATGGGTAAGTTAAAGACCGTTCCAGGTTGTAAATTCATGACTGCTGGTAATTCATGTCCTACCAATGATGGTGCATGTATGTTCTTACTCGCCAGTAGAGAAAAAGCTGAAGAACTCGGATTAAAACCAAGAGCAAGAATACTCTCTTTTGGTGTAGTAGGTAGCGATATATATCACATGCTTACAGGTCCAGCATATGCTATGGATAAAGCAATGAAAAAAGCCAATATGACTTTGAAGGACTTCGACATATTAGAAGTAAATGAAGCATTTGCATCTGTTACAATAGCTACTGGTAAAATTTTGCATGACGAATTAGGATATCCCTCATCGTTAACAGATTACACAGCTGATGGCGAATTAGCTCCGGGAGCTACTGTGAATCGTTGTGGTGGTGCAATCGCTCTGGGCCATCCAACAGGATGTTCGGGTGCAAGACTTCCATGCACTATGTTATACGAAATGGAACGTGAAAAATACACATATGGTCTGGCAGCTTTATGCGTTGGATTTGGAATGGGTACTGCAGTAATTATCGAGAGAGAAGAATAATTTCTTTTTCCCAAATTCTTTTTTATTTTAAAATATTAGATTAGATTTAAATTATATTTTATATTCTTTTTTCAAGAGATTTTAACAAAAGATTCTTATTGGAAATTAATTT
>CAZYEE010000147.1:0-9686 GCA_964646355.1 uncultured archaeon
GTTGCGGGTTCTAGAGCCCCTTCATAAATATTGAGTCCATATGATATGAAGCTAGCCTTAAAATGACCTCCACGCTTTAATTTTTTATTTGATACCATATCACAGAATTTATCGACGATTTCAACAGCTATTGAATCAACATAATCGTCATCATTTCCGAATTTGGGCCCATTACTGAGAATTTGTCTTAATATTTCATTATTTCTAAAGTTATTTTTCAATGCATGGATAAGATCCTTCATTTTTATTCTTTTTTGATCATATACAAATTTCTTAATGGCAGCGAGTGAATCTACAGCTGTAGCAAGCCCACCGCCGCCAATAGCCCCGAATTTATAGATCGCACCACCAGCAGTCATATCAGTGGCATTTTCGATGCAATTATTGATTGTGCATGAGATTAGAGGGTTTGGATAGTTTTCAGCCCAAATATCATCTCTAATATTGGTGGCTTTAGCACAGAATGATACCAAGAATTGCATTTGTTTGTAAAATGCATCCATAAATTCTTCAAAAGATTTGAAATTTTCAGGATTACCGGTATCAATTGTATCAAAATTACCAAAAAAGGTAGTTTTTCCACGATTAAATATCAAATCGAGAATAGTAGGAAAATAAATTTTTGAGCCCCCAGTAGCTCCAAAAGTGTTTCCGCTCCCATTGGGTTCCACACAACCCACAATGCAATAATCTCTGGCATCTTCAAGTGAATATCCATCTCTTACTAAGGTCTTTATTGCTATTTCATCATTAAAAAAGGCGGGTCCATTGGTGTATTTATGCAATTCTATAATTTTTTGGATATATTCTTTAGGTGATTTCTTAGAGATGCGGAAAGAAACTGAGGTGGCTAATTTAGTATTTTTGATCGCCTCAATAAATAGATAGGTTAAATCATTAACAGCATCATTACCATTCTTATCAACGCCACCAAGTGTGATATTCTCAATATCAGAGCCTAAATGGTTCAAGTTAACTCCCATAATATTGGGCCAAATTACTACATTATTATTTATTTTTATAATAAATTCTTCAATAAGACGAAGTGCTTCGTCCCTAGTTAATAATCCTGTTTCAATATCATGTTTATAGTAAGGATACAGGAGCTGATCTACTCTTCCAGGCGTGATTCCACTTCCTGCTCCATAGCTGATAATAATTGCATTTTGAGTTAACCATAAAGATTGTAATGCTTCATAAAAAGTATTAGGAGGATTCCAAGGCACTTTATTGCAAATTCTAGCTATTTTAAGAAGTTCAGTTCTTCTGGAAGGATTTTTTTCCAATTCTGCTTTTTCTTCAGCGAGCTTAGCAAATCTTTCACTAAAATTTTTAATAGCATCACATACTATTTCAACAGATTTTAAAAAATTTATTTCATCCTCATTTTTAGCAGATTTCAATCGAAGCAAAGCCTTCTCTTTTAGGCCTTTAAATCCAAATTTTAGTACATTTTCATGCCCTACTACAATATGAGCTTGTGTATCGATACAACGAATTCTACCTTTAACATTATCTGCTGAGCCACTTTTAATCGCATCTAACATTTGAGTAAATTGAATTAGAATTTTTAAAATTCGAGCAAATCTTTTAATTCTAGCTTTAAATCCCTTTTTCGTATAAATGGAGGGATCTTCTCTTTTAATCCTCGTAATAAAAGTCTTTAGATCAAATGCCCTTAATTTGTGTAATACTTCCCTTAAACTTAAATTCAATTGACTGCTTAATCCTGCAGCTTCAAATTTTTTTACTTTGAGATCCCTGACCGTTTTACCTTCCCAATATGGTAAAATCTCTTTAAATAAAAGCTTTTCATCCTCTTTAGAGATTCTATATCCAAATTTTTTAAGATCTGGTAATAGATATTTAAGAACGTAATTTAAATCTCCACGTTCAGGGGCAAAAGGTGGCGCAACAAAATGTGAAGCTCGATTACCCACTAATTTTTCCTCATTATAAATTTTAATTGTCATTTTTTCAAAAACTTTTTTGAGAGCTTTCGCAGCACGTATTGCAGGATGCTCTCCTTCTGTCTCACGATAGGATTCGGTATAAAATTTTGCTCTCTCCATGCATAGCCAAATAGGTGATTTCAATAATCTATTCTTATGAATTCTATTATTAGGATGTAATTTTGAACTAGTTACTATAATTGAGGTCATTTTTCTTTCACTAAAACATTAATATCATTTCTCTTCTACATTTAAATTATTATTATTAAAGAATTTAATTAAAAAATTATATAGTAATTATATATAGTAATTTTATCGTAAAGTAGTTAAAAATTATCTTAACAAATATTAATTAAATATTGGAATAATTTAATATTAATGCAATAAATCAAATAAACATAAAAAATTTGTAATATAAAAATTTGTAATGTAAAAATATAAAAATCTATAATATAATAAAAAAATCATATCATATTGTTCATTTCTGAATTGATATTAAGAAATTTTTATCTAATTTTTTAATATCATTGGGATATGATTTAATTTTAAAGGAGAATTTAAATTGAATAAGAAAAATTTTAATTCTTCGATTATTATATTACTGGCTTTTTCTACAATTATGTTATTATTAACAATTAGAATAAGCAATGCCAATCAGGATTTGAATTTATTATGGTATTATGAAACAGGGGATATAATACGTCAAGTATCGATATCAGCTGATGGTGAATATATTTCAGTAGCTAGTTGTGATAATAAAATCTATTTGTTTCATAGAAATAGCTCAATTCCATTATGGACTTATACAACAGGTGGTGAAGTATCATCTGTTTCAATTTCTAGTGATGGGAAATATTTGATTGCGGGTAGTGGTGATAAAGGAATTTATTGCTTTGATAGGACGAGTTCAGTTCCTATATGGATTTATAATACTACCTTACCTGTTAAATATGTTTCATTTTCACCTGATGGTCATTACGTAGCAGCATTAAGTGTCGGAAAGGTATTTATTCTGAATAGATCTGATGGAGCACTAATAAATTCATATTATCTTAGCAATTTAGGAGGATATGAAATATCAATATCATATGAGGGAGCCTATATTGTAACTGGAATTACAAATACTACATATTTGATCGATAAAACAAATTCTACACCGATTTGGTCATTCTCGGTAGATGATGATGTAATATCTGTAGCAATTTCAGATAATGGAAAATATATTATAATGTCTAATAACAATTCAAAAATATATTATTTTAATAGATTAAATTCCGTACCCATCTGGGAATATACGACTGGAGGCCCTGTTTGGACAGCAGATATATCATCTGATGGTAGATTTATTGTCGCTGGAAGTTATGATTATAGAATCTATTTTTTTGAGAACAAAAGTTCCACACCAATTTGGTCTTATAAAACAAATAGTGTTTTATTTTCAGTGGATATAACTCCAGATGCTAAATATATAGCTGCGTCAGGTGGTAGTAGAATTTACTTTCTTAATACAAACAATACGGCGGTGGTATACTCATATTATGTCAGTGCTGCCTTATATTCAGTGGCACTCTCATGTGATGGTAGATATATCGTTACTGGAGGTTATGATCATAAAATTTATCTTTTTAATACGCAAATAACCAAAACTACAATCCCAGCTTTTAATTTTGCATATATTTTGATGATAATTGCTTTCTTGGCACTCTGTTATATTCATAGACTTCAGAAACTGAAAATTAAGAATTAATTTTTTTCCTAATTTTTTTTATCATTTGGTTGTATAAATTGTTATTTACATTATTTTTGGTATTTTAATAAAAAATATTGAAAAAAAAATACCCAAATAATTAATATCTGGCTTTATGAGGAGTCTTGAATTAAAAATATCAATTAACAATACCTAACACGAAAAAAATAATCATAATCTAATAAATACCTAATATATAGAGAGTATTAAAAGAATTAATCCCATACATTTGTTCAGATTTTTGATAGATTGGGAATGAGATTATTAATCCGAGAAACATAAATAGGCGTCAAATATATGTAGATATTCAAAAATTAATTTTAAATTAGTATCTAATATTATTATTCAAAAAATCTTTAATTTAGGGTGAATTTTTGAGAATATGGAGAGAGAAAAAAATTTAAAGGTTTAATTATTTCTCTTTTTGGAAGCTTACAAATTAAGAAAATTAAAAATAGTGTAAAGATGATAGAAGATGGAATCTTTATTTTTTATTATTAACATAATAGTACCAATAATCGGGTTAATTTCAGTTCTCCTAGGTATATTATTAGCTATAAAGATTAAAAAAATGGAGCAGGGACCAGCTGAGATGCAAAAGATTGCAAAAGCGATACGACAAGGAGCATATGCATATATAAAAAGAGAATACATGTATATAACGATAATAGCAGTAATACTTGGAGTAGTATTTTATTTTGCATTAGATTTCACATTTAATGGAGGTATTCCATTAACGCTAACGGCATTTATCTTAGGAACTGTAAGCTCAATATTATGTGGATTTATTGGGATGTATATTTCAACTTTATCGAATATTAGAACGGCATGGTCAACAAAAGAGGGCGTTGGTAAGGGATTAAAAGTAGCATTCAATGGAGGAGCGGTTCTAGGATTAATATTAATGGGCATAATATTATTGGGAATATTTGGGCTCTATAATATATATTCATTCTTTGGTTATTACAATCCGAATTATCTAGCAGGCTATGGATTCGGAGGCAGCTTAGTTTGTATATTCAGTAGGGTAGGTGGAGGAATATATACAAAATCAGCTGACATAGGAGCAGATTTAGTCGGAAAAATAGAAAAAAATATACCAGAAGATGATCCAAGAAATCCAGGAGTAATTGCGGATAATGTAGGAGATAATGTCGGCGATTGTATAGGGATGAGCGCAGATCTTTTTGAATCTTTGAGTATAACACTAATAGTCTCAATGATAATATCATTTGAGCCAGAGACAAATTATGGGAATTATGGAATATATTTTGCAGTATTAATAGTGTGTTCAGGGATCATTGCATTTATATTGGCGCTAACAATAGCAAATAAAAGAAAATCAAATGAAAATGCAATAAAAATATTAAATAGAACTTTACTTATAGCTGGAATAGCATGTATTTTAATGAACATTGGATTTGCAGTACTTACATTAATGAATATGGGCGATTTTACTGGTAAAATCTGGGGATTTAATGTCCCAATATGGTTGGGAGTCATCATTTCCACATTGATAGGATTAATAATAGTGATAATTGTAGCATTTAATACTCAGTATTTTACCTCTGGAAACTATAAACCGACGCGAGAAATAGCTAAAGCAAGTGAAACTGGAGCTGCTACAAATATTTTAAAAGGTTATGCTACTGGTCTAAAATCTATTGCAATACCAGGAATAATGGTAGCTATAGGGATCATATTAGCATATGAATTTGCAGGGATTTATGGAATAGCATTATCTTCATTGAGCTTATTATCTATGACTGGAATGATTCAAGCAATCGATACATTTGGGGCAATTTCGGATAATGCAGGTGGTATAGTAGAAATGTCAGGGTTTGATGAGTATAGAAAATATACAGATGTGTTAGATGAAGCAGGAAACACAACAGCTGCTAATGCAAAAGGTTTTGCAATTATTTCATCAGGTTTAGTAGCATTAGCCACTATTGGAGCTGTGATAGATGAAACTGGAATAACTTCATTCGAAAATATAGCATTAAATAGTCCGCTATTAATCGGTGGACTTATAATAGGGGCTATAATACCGTTTCTGTTTTCATCATTTCTGATTGATGCGGTAGAGAATACAGCATATAAGATGATCAATGAAATAAGACGACAATTTAAAGAAATAGAAGGGCTCCTGGAGGGTAAAAGTGATCCGGATTATGCAAAATGTGTAGATATTTCAACGAAAGGTGCATTAAAGAACTTAATAATACCTGGAATTATGGGAATAATAGCAGCATTACTCGTTGCATTCATCATGGGAAAATATGCATTGATAGGCTTTTTGTACGGAAATTTAGTTGTAGGCCTTTTAATGGCGGTATTTCTCGCAAATACTGGTGGCGCTTGGGACAATGCAAAAAAATGGATTGAAAAAGGAAACCTAGGAGGTAAAGGATCGCCAGCGCATAGTGCTGCGGTAATAGGTGATACTGTCGGAGATCCCTTTAAAGATACGGCGGGACCATCAATTAATTCATTAATAAAAGTTATGAACATGATTTCACTATTAATAGCACCAATATTATTCCTTCTGTAATATTTTTTATCAATATTTTATTTTATATTAATATTTTATTTTATATCATCATAAAAATTTATAATATTAATAGAAGTAGTTTTAAACCCTCATTTTTTAATAAATTTACATTATTATATACTGGATTTTGATTAAATTATTATAGATCTTCATAAAATAATGTTTAAATTTTCAAAATTGACAGAATTATTATTGAAGATATCGCTAAGTAATCGTGATAAATTTTGAAAAAAAATGGAGTATATTTGGTTTTTGCGATAATATTTGGACTTGTTGTATATTTTATAATATTTAATACAGTATTAAACGATTTGTTAATAGATTTTTTAGAAACATCAACTATGGATAGTATTTTTATTCAGATAATGTTAAATTTTATAATATTTTTTATTTGTCAGTGCCCATCTCTTCTGATTTATTATAATTATAAATTAAAAATTCGTTTATTAACAGAAATAGAGCCGAGTTATTCTAATGAAGATTCAATAGAAATAGAGATAGAAGTATGCGATAAAACAGAATTTATTTTTATAGATGTTTATCTAAAAGTAGACTGGGCTGATAAATATGAAGTAAAACAAGTAGGGAGTTCATTTATAATATTATTAGAAACCAAAAATCTCTATGGAATAAATAACCTAAGAATTAAAGCATCTAAAGAAGGTTATTTTGATACCACATTAGAAAAAGAGATAATAATATTATGATTCTACCATTTTTCAAAGAATTTTGATGGATCTTTTTTTAATGGAAGACCAATATGATTTAGAATCAAGGACATATATCTAATTTTTGAAATTTCTTCGGCGATAGAAACATACATTAATGCCTCTTCTAAGGTTGTTCCACGAGAGAAAATACCATGCGAGCGAACCATACAACATGGATAATTTTTCAAGAATAAGGGCACATTTTTTGCGCTTTCAATGGGCCCAACTGGATGTTTTTGATCGATAACGGGAATTTTTTTAATATAAAACGCACCTTCTGCGTCCACTGCGATGATAGAGTCTTCGACTAGAGATAATGCTATAGCATGTGGGGGATGTGCATGTATTACGGCTAATGCAGGAGTTTGCAAGTATATCGCTCTATGTACGCCTGTTTCAGTAGAAGAGATCATAATAGAAGAATCATTTTCATATAATGGAACTTCGACAAGATCAGTCGGTTTTAAATTACCAAGCATAGCACCCCTACGTTTTATAAGGATCTTATTTCCTATTCTTACAGAAATATTACCACCATGGGAAGATACGAGATCATGTTGATCTAAATATTTACCAATTCTATAAAATTCTTCATAAATTTCATTAGGAATCATTTTTTTCAAATCCTTAAAATGTAAAGAATTATTAAAATTATTTCAAGGGCATTAAACCCAGTCTATTTAAAGTTTCTTTAGTGGGAATTCCATTGATATCCCACCCTCTGGTCATATAATAATGATCAAGCAGGAAATTGAGATTTACGACGATTCCGGAAGAAGGACCTTCTTTTAAAGGCTCTGTTAAAAACCTTTCAGGTAAAAGATCATCATTTCGGGTGAGACCTTCTCTAATATTATATAATCTTTCTAAATTGAATATTCTTTCCCCAATTTCCCTTAAACTTTCAATTGTGTACGAAACTCCTGTAACAGCAGTAGTCATTCTGGATAAATGGTCCATTCCAACAGAGAAATTCATAAATTTACAAGTTAATAGTGAATCAATGACTGCGGCTTCATCTTGAATGATCTTAAGTAAATCGGGTTTTCCCGTTAAGGAAAATCGATCGATGAGCTTAGGCACACCTAAAATTTCCATTCCGATCATATTTCCTCTTAAATGACAGGCACCTCTATTTGAAGTAGCATAACCAAGTGCATGTCCGATGGCACCTCTTGGATCGTAAGCGGGCATTTCCAGTTTTTTTATTTGCATTGCATACTTTAAGCCATCTTTTTTCTGAGCCAAACGAAATGAACCTTCAGCAAGTTCATTACCAATACCTTCTCTGAATGTAATCATTTTTAGTAGATCTATTATTTTATCCTTATCTCCGAATTCGATGCCTGAATTGGATTTTCCTCGTTGGTTGAGTTCCATTTCGCATGCTATAGTAACACCTACAGAGATTGTATCAAGCCCCCAATTATTACAATAATAATTTGCGTCGATAATAGTTTCTAAATCAAAAATACCACATTGTGGCCCGATAGCCCAAACTGTTTCATATTCAGGTCCTTTTCCTTGTATTTTAGAAGTTTGAACAATTCTTCCACATGCTATAGGACAATTATAACATGCCTCCTTTTTTATAAAAAATTCATTTTTTATTGCCTCTCCAGATACAAATTTAGAACGCTCATCGCAACCTTTTTGAAAATTATTGATAGGAAATAATCCAAATAAATTTATAATATTTACTAATGCAGCCGTTCCGAACTCTGAGAGCCCTTGAGAAGTGATTGGAGCTTCCAGCAGTTTATCTCTAGCTGTCTTTACATATATATCAAGAGATTCACGATCATAAATAGGGATCTCTTGATTCCCATTTACGATTATTGCTTTTAAAAGTTTGGAGCCCATAACTGCACCGATCCCGCCTCTACCAAAAGCTCTTCTTTGATCATTTATTATTGATGCATATTTAACTAGTTTTTCGCCAGCTGGGCCTATTATTAATGAACTATAATTTCTTCCTTCTAATTTTATTAATTTTTCATGTGCTTTATTAACATCTAAGCCCCATATGGATTCAGCGGAATTAATACTAACCTCATCATTAAATATTTTGATATAAACTGGTTTTTCAGCTCTACTTTTAATAATAAGTGCAATTAATCCACATTTTTTGAATTTATACCCCCAGAATCCACCTGTATTTGACTCGAAAATAGTATCTGTTAGAGGAGATTTAGATACCACATGAGACCTACCACTTGTTGGAACTGTAGTGGCTGTCAATGGGCCAACAGCAAACACAAGTATATTATCAGGCGACAATGGATCAATAGCAGATTTAGTCTTATCAATAAATAATTTAACCCCTAAGCCTCGACCACCGAGATAACTTCTTAAAATCTCTTCCGGCACTATACCAGTTTTAACATTATTAGAGCCGAGATCTATCTCGATGTATTTGTTGAACCAACCGTACAATCTTATACCTTCATATAAAATTTATCTTAATTTTATTATCTAATGAATTTTAATGTTTCAAAATATTTCTTTTAATTTTTTTATTCAATTTATTTAATTTCATTTAATTATTCTATTTTTTAGGATCATAAAGTTTTTCCTTAAAATAAAAAACTAGAGAATCTATTAAATTATCAAAAAAGATTTAATTTGTATGAAAATAAAGGAAAATAAAACGCCTAACAAATTTCTGTCGAAATTAATTTCCAATAAAAAACTTTTATCAAAGTCTCTTGAAAAAAGAATAT
>CAZYEE010000148.1:0-9684 GCA_964646355.1 uncultured archaeon
ATAATCTTATTGAATAATTCAATAGCCTTATCATAATTATTGATAGAAATATAATATGTACCTAATTTGGTCATTATTTCAACATTATCCGGATTAGATTGCAATTCTCCTTCATATTTTTTTATCAATGCATCAATTTCTTCGGTCATCTATCATATCATCCTCGTTATCTGGGTTTATTACAGAATAATTTTATATAAATAAAAAAATTCTTCAACTAGTCCAAAAATTATTAGATTATGGATAAAATGAATTTTTGATTTAATTCAGACAATTTTATAAAAATATATTTTGAAATGCTTTTTCCAGATATATGATTTTAAACATAATCTATTATAAACTTAATTTATTATTGTTATTAATTATTTTATTTTAGGTTTTTTAAATTCAAAGGTTTCAAAAAATTTAAAACAATTTTTTCATACTTAATTTCGACCTACTTACGGAGTAATTAAAATGGACAAGAATCAATTGAAAGAGTTTGCTAAGGAAATTATGGAAGAATTAGGCCTAAGTGGTGGTAGAATTTCTAAATTAATCCAGTATCTTGCTCCAAAATATGATTATGATAAAAAGAAGATTAAAGTACAAGTTAAAAGAGCTTTAATTGGTTAAAATTTATTCGAGGTGAATGAAAAGAAATAGGTGTGTAAATTGTCTGAAGAAATCCGCATTGGAGTTTATGTGTGTGCTTGAGGTGTCAATATTGGCGGCGTTGTAGACGTGGAAGCAGTAGCAGATTTTGCGCGAACATTACCCGGTGTCGTACTAGCTAAAACTAGTGCTTTTACTTGCTCTGAACCAGGACAAGAAATGATAGCTGAAGACATCGTAAATCATAATCTTAATAGAGTTGTAGTCGGTGCTTGTACTCCTAAAATTCATGAACCAACTTACCGTGCACTAGTTGAATCAGCAGGATTAAGTCCATATTATTTTCAAATGGTCAATTTAAGGGAACAAGTATCTTTCGTCAACCCTGGTACTAAAGATGAAGCAACCGAAAAAGCAAAAGCTTTAATTGCAGCTGGTGTAGAAAGAGCATTAATATTGGATGATGTCCCACTCAAGGAAATGGATGTGATCAATCAAGTTCTTGTGATTGGAGCTGGAATCGCAGGCATAAGTGCTTCGTTAGCAATTGCAAACGCAGGTTTTAAGACTTATCTTGTCGATTCATTACCCAGTATTGGTGGAAAAATGGCACAACTCGATAGAACTTTCCCAACAGACGATTGCTCCATTTGAATTCTCGCTCCTAAAATGGTAGAAGCATCCCGACATCCCAATATCGAACTTCGAACTTATTGTGAAATCAAGAATATTACTGGAAGTGCAGGTCAATATAAAGTAACAATTGAACACAAACCCACATATGTTAATTGGGATAGATGTACTGGCTGTGGACGTTGTTTGGAAAAGTGCCCAGTAATTGTACCGAATGAATTTAATTATGGACTCGGAACAAGAAAAGCAATAAATATAATCCATCCAAATGCAGTTCCTAAAAAGGCATACATTGACATGAATGTCTGTATTAAATGCAAACAATGTCAAAAGAATTGTCTGGCAGATGCAGTTGATTACGATATGCAACCAACTTACGAAGATATTGAAGTTGGTTCTATTGTGATCGCTACGGGTTATGAAACGTACGATATAGCAAAACACGGTGATTTTGGATATGGTAAATTTTACAATGTTTTAACCCAAATAGAATTAGAGCGACTTATTAGTCCAACTGGTCCAACAGGTGGACATTTAAAACGAATATCCGATGGTAGAACACCAAAACGTATAGCAATGATCCAATGTGTTGGTTCAAGGGATATGAAAACCAATGCTTATTGTTCTGGTGGAGTTTGCTGTTTAGTAGCTATGAAAAATGCACAACTATTGGTCCAGGAATATGGCGATATTGAAGTGTCAATTTTCTACATTGATATCAGAACTACTTCTAAAGATGAAGAGGAATATTATGCGAGAATTCGGGGCGAAAATCCACAAATAAGGTTTATTAAAGGCAAAATTGCAGAAATTCGGGAAGATCCAGAAACTCATAATTTGATTTTACGAGGCGAAGACGTGATTGGTGGTAAAATCATTAAAGAAGAATTTGATATGGTAATACTTTCCACTGCTATGGTCCCACATCCAAAATCAAAGGAAATTCTAGATTTACTCGGACTTGACAAGGCGCCTTCTGGGTTCTTTAAAGAGATTCATACATGCTTAAATCCAGTCGAAACAAAAGCAAGTGGAATCTTTATCGGAGGAGCATGTAGAAATCCTATGGCAGTTCCATATGCAGTATCTACAGCAAGAGCTGCAGCAGCAATGGCTATAGATTTTGTTTCAGCCGGTAAATTTAGATTAGAGCTAATAAATCCCGTGATTGACGAAAACTTATGCATTGGATGCGGAACATGCGAAAGAAACTGTTCATTTAATGCAATTAAAGTTGGTGAAGATGGAATCGCTCATGTCAATGAAATCGCATGCAAAGGTTGCGGAGTTTGTGCATCAAGTTGTCCTGTTAGAGCAATATCATTCAGATACTACCGAGATGAACAATTATTAAACGAGATGGACGCCATTATTAGTTTATAACGCCTGTTGATGATAACAATGATATAAAAGTTGAAATCATTGTTGAGATAGGGAATGCATCCCTAAAGGCGTTGAATTAATATTTCATAAAATTAAAAAAAAAGTTCTATAAAGAACGTAAATTCTCGGAAATAAAGAGAATTTGTATAAAATATGATTTAAAATAATATGTTGAATATGAAAAAAATCCCAACAAAGTGGATTAGAATGAGTGAAAATTATAGGATCGTAGCATTTGCATGTAATAAATGAGGGTATGGTGCTGCTGATCTCACTGGAACCACAAGAAACAAATATCCAACAGATATTCGTATCATAAGACTTAGATGCTCAGGTCGATTAGATGCTTATCATATGCTCCATGCTTTCAGAAGCGGAGCTGATGCAGTAATGGTAATCGCTTGACATTTCGGCGAGTGTGATTTCAATAACGGAAATTACAAGGCAATGAACAGAATAAAATTTGTAAAACGACTACTTGATGAACTTGGTCTCGGTGGTGCTCGAGTTAATTTCTATGAATGTGGTGCGGCAGAATTCAATAGATTCTTAGAAGCAGTAGAAAACACAATGGAAATATTAAAAAGGGTTGGACCAAACCCTCTAAGATATTAAAAGAAAAGAATGAGTCTCGAATTAAAAGTTTGAAGATTCGAGATGACTGCCCTTATAGCGAAGGGTTCTAATCATAAAAAATTAATAGAAATCCTCTTTAAGGAGGTAAGTAAAAACGAACCTAACAAAAGAAATAATGAATGCCACAGCGGAAGCCTATGCTGGAAGTTTGTTTGTTAGAGCACTTCTTGAAAACAAGAATGAAATAATTGGCGTAAAGAAGTTGAAAGAGGATGAAATAGACGCAATTATGGATAAACTCATGTTATTTGAAATCGAAAAATATAGAATACTCCTATACATTTTAAAGAAGGGTTCAGCGTCTGTTTCTGAAATTGCCAATGATTTAAAGATCTCTGAGTTTGATGTCTCTAAACATATAGCTACCCTTACCAATGAAGGCTGGCTTGAGCTCAGAGATGCCGAACAAAAACATTATGGAGTCAAATTAATAATAAATAAAATTGATGACAAATTAGATATAGAGCTTGTTGCTCCATGGAATTTGAGGTCTGTATATGACCCCATTAAAATTATTGTAGATAATGATCTTTGCTGTCTATGTGGAGCATGTCAAGCAATATGTCCTGTGGATGCGATTGTAATTTCAGATAATAAACCAATCATTGATGACTCAAAATGCATCCATTGTGGACTTTGTAATTATCATTGTCCCCGTTCCTTTTTACCCATAAATTTATTCAAGGAATATGGAACGAACGAAAAATATGACCTTAATGCCGATCTACAGACGCAACCTTTCGGTCCATATAGAATTCTAAAATCGGCACAGACTCAAAACGATCAAATCCGTAATGTCTGTCAAGACGGTGGAATGGTAACTACTTTTATTCAATATTTATTCGATAAAAATGAGATTGATGGTGCAGTGGTAGTCAAAAGAAAACCAAATTCATGGGATACAATGCCAGTCATCGTTACTAATTTTGAAGAATTATTGGAAGCATCAGGAACTAAATATGCAGTCTCTCCTAATTTTATTGCATTTAATAATGCACGAGAAATTGGTTGTAAAAAACTCGCTTTTGTAGGCACTCCATGTCAAGTTCAGGCAATCCGAAAGTATCAAGTGTATTCAAATATATACGAGAATATTTGGGGATCTATAGAATATGTAATTGGAATTTTTTGTATGGAATCATTCTCATATCCTAATGTTCTAAAAATTTCAGAAGAAATTTGTAATACACCAATTAGCAATGTTGCAAAAATGGATATTAACAAAGGCAAATTTTTTGTTTATAATCTAAATAATGAATCTGTTGAAGTACCGATAAAAGAAGTGACTTCTCTCGCCAGACACGCGTGCCATTATTGTGTTGATCTAACTAATGAGCTCGCAGATATTTCTTGTGGTTCTATTGGTTCTGGGCCTGGTTGGTCTACAGTTGTAGTGCGAACCGAAAAAGGAGAAAAAATATACAATGAAGCGCTAAAAGCCGGATATTTTCAAGTAAAAGATATACCTTCAGATAAACCTTTTGGGGTTCCACTCATTGAAAAATTGGCAAAAGGTAAGAGAACTCGTAATTATAAAAGTTTATTAAAAATCATTGAAAAAGTTCCACCTTATTATTATAACTCACTTAAAAATATCATAAAGGTAGAGGAATAATGGATATAAGTTATGATTTAAAGAAACGTGTAAGCTATTGCTTCCAGTGCGGCACATGCTCAGGATGTTGTCCTGTTTCCTACACACAACCATTTTCACCTCGAGCTATAATCTATGACCTACTTAATAATCCAAATCCCAAAGCTATACTAGAAAAAAATAATCTGCTTGCATGTTTGACCTGTAATTATTGTCTGCAAAGATGTCCTCAAAATGTAAATTTCGGTGAATTCATTCGTCAAGCACGAATTGAATTGTATAATCAAGGTTTTCGAGTAGAAGAGGCACATGATTGTTTTGTATCTACTGTTGCAAAAATATTATCGAGAGAAAATATAATTCCGAGATTTCCAAAAAAATATATTCCAGAAGGAGTAGAACTAGCTGAAAAAGGAAATATTGCATATTTTCCAGGAACTATTGCAATCTTGGGTGAATATTTCGATGATATTGGTCTAGATTTTACTGATATAGCTAAGAGTTCTATCCTTGTTTTAAATAGCCTTTTGGATAAGCCGCTAGTATTATTAGATAAAGCAAAACCGAGTGGGCACGATATTCTATGGCAAGGAGATTATGAAACTTTCAGAAAAATAGCAAAATATAATGTCGATTATATAACTAATTCTGATGTTAAATTGGTAATCACGTCATGTGCCGAAGATTACAGAACACTCGCCCTAGATTATAAAGAATTATTTGGAGATCTTCCTTTTAAGGTAATGCATATCACTCAATTCCTGGCAGAAGAGTTGGAAAAAGGCAATCTGAAATTCAGCAAGAACCTCAATTTAACCGTGACATACCATGATCCATGCAGATTAGGACGGCATATGGGTGAATACGAGGCACCAAGAAAGTTATTAAAAGCATTGGAAGAAGTTGGAGTTAAATTTAAAGAGATGGAAAGGATACGTGAGTCCTCTCTATGTTGTGGTGTAAGTGCTTTTAATTATTGTAATGATTATTCAAAAGCAATACGTGTTGATAGATTAAAAGAGGCTGAACGAACTGCCGAATATATGGCTACTACTTGTCTCAAGTGTCAAATCCATTTTAATTGTACTTTATCTGAAAGAAAGAGTTCAGCCTTGAGTAGAATTAATGTAAAAGTTATTGATATTATTACTCTAATAGCAAAAGCAATGGGGTTATTAAATGAGTAAGTTTGATGAAAGAATAGGAGCTGCAATGGTAATTGGCGGCGGCGTTGCTGGTATACAAGCAGCTTTAGATTTAGCAGAATCTGGGTTTAGGGTATATTTAGTCGAAAAATCTCCCTCAATTGGCGGACGTATGGCACAACTTGATAAAACATTTCCTACAAATGATTGTTCATTATGTATCCTAGCCCCAAAAATGGTAGAGGTTTTTCGTCATCCTAACATTGAATTATTAACCTATCATGAAGTCGTTAAAGTTGAAGGTGAGGCTGGAAACTTTGAAGTCACCGTATTAAAAAAGCCCCGATATGTAGATGAAACAAAATGCAAGGGTTGCGGAAAATGCGCAATGAAATGTCCCGCTCAAAAATTATACAAAATACCCGATGAATTTAATATGGGACTACAAACACGAGGCGCAATTTATATTCCCTTTCCTCAAGCAGTGCCCCCAATTTATCTTATCGACCCTGAACATTGTTTGAAAATTACAAAAGATAAGTGTGGTGCTTGTGCAAAGCAGTGTGATATCGGAGCAATTGATTATACAATGAAACCTGAATATCGCAAGATTCAAGTTGGGGCAATTATTGCTGTTACTGGGTTCGATCAATTTGATCCGAGCAATATTCCACGTTATGGATACCAATATGAAAATGTTGTTACTGGTCTTGAGTTTGAACGAATAATGTGTGCTTCAGGGCCCTATAGAGGTGAGATTCTCAGACCTTCTGATCAGACTCATCCTCATAAGATCGCTTTTATTTCGTGTGTTGGGTCCAGAAGCTCAACAGGGGGAGTTCCTTATTGTTCTAGCGTATGCTGTATGTATATCGCCAAAGAATGCATGATTACAAAAGAACACGCCCCTGACATTGAATGCGTCGTATTTAAAAGCGATGTTCGAGCTTATGGAAAACAATTTAATGAATTCATACAACGAGCTCAAAAAGAATATGGAGTCAAATACATAGACGGCAGAGTCGCTTTTATTGAAGAAGACCCAGAAACTAAAGATTTAATAGTTCATGCAGAAAATATGGAGACTGGTGAACATATCGAATATCGAGCAAATCTTGTTGTACTTGCAACTGCACTTGTTCCATCAGAAGGTTCTCAAGAACTGGCAAAAATTCTTGGAATTGAGTTTGATCATCGAGGCTTTTATAAGGAACGCTCTGAACTTAATCCATCTGAGACTAATCGACCTGGTATATTTATTTGTGGATACGGACAAGCACCAAAAGATATACCTGAATCAGTAGCCGATGCAAGTTCCGCAGCGGGAAAGGTAGCAGAATTACTTGCACCAGTCAGAGGAACTTTAGCAAAAGAAATGACATTCGACGAACCTGAAAAAGAGGTCAAACCAGAAGATGAACCCAGAATTGGTGTTATGGTATGTCATTGTGGAATTAATATTGGCGGTATTGTTAATGTGCCCGAAGTTGTTGAGCATATTAAAAAATTACCAAATGTTGTGGTCTGTGAAGCAAATCTGTATTCATGCTCAAGCGATTCCCAAGAACGAATTAAAGAATTAATTAAAGAATACAATTTAAATAGATTTATTGTCGCCTCATGTACACCTCGTACACATGAGCCATTGTTTGCTTTAACATGTCGAGAGGCAGGGCTTAACCCATATCTATTTGAATTAGTGAATATTCGGGATCAATGCTCTTGGGTCCATATGCATGAACCTGAAGCTGCTACTGAAAAAGCCATTGACCTAATAAGAATGACCGTAGCAAAAGCAAGAAAATTAAGACCTCAACAACAAGGCGAAGTTTCAGTCATAAAGAAGGCTTTGGTACTTGGTGGTGGCGTCTCTGGTATGTCTGCAGCATTACACATTGCTGAAGAAGGTTTTGAAACATTCTTAATTGAACGTCAAGCTGAATTAGGCGGAATTATGAAAAATTTATATAGAATCTATCCCTCTCTTGATGATGCAGAAGCTCTCCTTCAAGAATTACGCTCGAAAGTAACTTCACATCCAAAAATAAAGATATTCACCAATGCTGAAATAAAAGATGTTAGTGGATACGTCGGAAATTTCAAAATTGATATCAAACAAGGAGATGATGAGCACCATATTGAATGTGGAGCAATTGTAGTGGCTACTGGAGGAAAAGAACTAAAGCCAGAAGGAATTTATGGATATGGGAAAATTTCTAATGTAATTACACAATTAGAACTCGAAGAAAAAATCAAAAATAATTCTATTGGTAATGTTAAAAATGTTGTTATGATTCTATGCGTTAGTGCTCGCCAAGAAGAGGGTGAATTCACTTATTGCTCTAAAGTTTGTTGTGGAACTTCTATTAAAAATGCTTATCTTCTTAAAAAATTGAATAATGATATCAATGTTACTATCTTATATAGAGATATTCAAATGGCGGGTAAAAACTCCGAAGAATTCTATAGAGAAGTAAGAAAAGAAGTATTATTTACAAGATATTCCCTAGAAGACCCACCAAAAGTTTCTGAAAACAATGGTAAAATATTAATTGAATTCATGAATGTTCTAACTCGATCAAAAACTAAAATTGAAGCCGATTTACTCGTTCTTGCCACTCCTATGATTCCATATGAAGATGCAGAAAAAATTTCTCAATTCCTCAAAATTCCAGTTATGCGAGGTATTCCTCCATTTTTCTTAGAAGCCCATGTGAAACTAAGACCCTTAGATTTCGCCACAGAAGGCATCTATTTATGTGGCGCAGCTCAATGGCCTAAACCAATCGAAGAATGCGTTTCTCAAGCAACTGGTGCAGCAGCACGAGCATGCCAACTTCTTGCCAAAGGAAAAATTATCACTCCTGGAATTACAATGGTTATTGATGAAGATAAATGCATTGGATGTGGTAGATGCGAGCAAGTATGTCCCTATAATGCAATTGAACGTTATGTTATAACTAAAGAATTTGAAAATGTTATTCTAGAAGAAGAAAAATCCAGAGTAATCCAAGCGATGTGTAAAGGATGCGGAACATGTTCTGTAGAATGTCCAGTTTCTGCGATAAGTGCCCGCCACTTCACTACTGAACAATTAAACGCTATGATTGATTCATACCTATTAGAAAGTGAAGAATATCAAATGGAGGGTGTTTCTAATGAGTAAAAAAGATGAATTCAAACCAAAAATTGTGGCATTTCTATGCAACTGGTGTGGATACGCAGGAGCAGATCTTGCTGGTGTCAGCAGATTTCAATATCCACCTACGATTCGTGTAATTAGAGTTATGTGTTCTGGAAGGATCCAACCGTCATTTATATTACAATCCTTCAAAAATGGAGCTGATGGTGTCCTCGTTTGCGGATGTCATATTGGCGACTGCCATTATATTAGTGGTAATGAGTATGCAGAAAAGCGTTTCAAAAAAACCCAAAGAATCCTTCATATTCTAGGAATTAATCCAAAAAGAGTTCGACTAGAATGGGTCTCTGCTGCCGAAGGACTTAAATTTGCAACATTAGTCAAAGAATTTACAGAACAAATAAGAGAACTGGGCCCATTTGAAAAATAAATCTCTATTTTTTATTCTAAATATTTTATTTCAATTTTCCCCGATTTAAATTATTTATGTTTTTATTCCAATGTTTTTTGTTTCATATAATAATATTTTAATTGAAACATTAAAAAATCTAAATCAA
>CAZYEE010000149.1:0-9567 GCA_964646355.1 uncultured archaeon
AATAGCCGAAATATTATTTGGAAAAATTAATCCGTGTGGTAAATTACCAATAATATTCCCAAAATCAAATGATCAATTACCATATTTCGATAATAAGGTAGATTTAATCAAATATGATTATTATCATGGCTATCGATTATTAGAAAAAAATAATGAATCTGCTGCATTTCCTTTTGGATTTGGGCTAAGCTATACAAAATTTAATTACAAAAATCTTAAACTCAGTGTTGATACTCTAAAAAAGGAGGACGAACTTGCAGTCAGTATAGATGTTAAAAATATCGGGAATCGATATGGAGAGGAAATTGTACAGCTTTATGTAGGATATAAGAATTCAACAGTAGACCGCCCAATAAAAGAGTTAAAAGGATTTACTAAAATAAAACTTAAGCCTAATGAATCAAAAACTACTGTAATACGATTTAATGTCAATTCATTAAGCTATTATGATGTTAATACCAACAAATGGATATTGGAGCCCAATGAATATATTGTTTACATAGGTCCGTCTTCCATCAATGATGACTTATTACAAGCAACTTTTAAGATTGTAGATTAAAAATGGAGGTGTATTTTTCATATCAAAATTATCAAACATTTTGATATTTATAGCCGACGAAATGAGAGGAGATGCAATTTCACTTTCAGGTAAACTTAATAAAATTATTAAAACTCCAAATATTGATAAACTTGCTAAAGATGGAGTAGCATTTACTAATTGCTTCACTGTTAACCCTGTTTGTGCACCATCAAGATGTTGTATCTTTACTGGGCAATATGTGCATTCCAATGCTCACAGAAGTTTATACCAATTGCTTGAGCCATATGAGGAAAACCTTTTCAAATTTTTAAAATTAAAAGGTTATAATGTTGTTTGGTTTGGTAGAAACGACCTATTCACAAAATCAGCATCTAAATTAAGTTTTTCTAAACAATTTAACATGATGAACCCGTTTTTAAAAAAATTTTTACCCGATATTTTATCTTATAAATTTTTCAAATCAATTTTAAAGAGTAATTTATTAAAAGACCTGCTATTTTTAAGAAGAAATCGAATTTATGACGTGAACCCATATTTCTTTTTGGAATATCCTTTTATCAAAGAATTGCTTGGAAAACATTTCAAGCTAAACCCATATCCATTGGACCATCCTCTAAGGAAATCATTCTATTTTGGCAGACGAGATGAAGTCCAAGCCCTTGATTTGGATCATTTTATTACGAAAAATGTTTTAAAATTTCTTGATTATCGTCCCAAAAGCCCATTTTGTCTGTATATTGCAATGAATTTTCCACATCCACCTTATACAGTTGAAGAACCTTTTTTTTCTATGTATAGGCGAGAAAAAATACCCGATCCAATTCGTACCCAATTCGATGACAAACCAAAATATATGAGATTAATGTATGAGAGATATGGACTTAATAAATTGAATATTGAGGATTTAAAAGAAATAAAAGCCACATATTTTGGTATGATCTCTCGATTGGATTATCATTTTGGACTTATTATAAATAAATTGAAGGAAATTGGGGAATATGATAATACGGCAATCCTATTTTTATCAGATCACGGAGATTATGCAGGAGATTATGGGTTGACTGAGAAATGGCCTGTTGGATTTCAGGATTGTCTGGTTAATATTCCTTTAATTATTAAGCCCCCAAATATGACCAACAAAAATCTGATTATTGATGAATTAGTCCAATCCATTGATATTTTTCCAACAATCCTTGAATTTGCTAGAATAAAAACACCCTATACTCATTTTGGAAAATCATTATACCCACTTATTAAACAAGAAACTATATCCCACAGAAGTGCAGTGTTTGCAGAGGGCGGCTATAATCAAAGAGAACCTCAGTGTTTTGAATTCCAAGTTTATGATCACAAGATTCCTATTATAGGAATATACTATGATAAGATTGATATTTCATATGAATTTCCTGAGACCGTATCAAGAAGCGTCATGATTAGGACCAAAGATTGGAAATTAATATTAAGAAATGGACAAAAGAACGAGTTATACGACTTAAAAAGAGATCCTTATGAATTAAACAATTTAATTGACGATGATTATTATAAAAATACAATTTCAGAATTAAAAGATATGCTTTTAAAATGGTATATCAATACAAGTGATAATCCTCATTGGAAAAAGAAGCGCAATATATGATAATTTTATATTTTCCTAGAGAATTGCTTTCTTGGAACTAAAATGGCTTCAAAATGATGTTTAAATAATCATTATATTTTTACTCATCATGTAAATATATACTGATCATTAAATTTTATACTATATGAAATTTATACACATAATCTTATTAAATATACATGAAAATTGATATTTTAGAATCGAATCCTTATTCTATATTAAAATAATCTGCTTGTTGATGAGATTTGAAAACAAATAAATTAAAAAATGATTGTAAAGAATGCGGAGTATGTGTAGATGTTTGTCCAATTCATGAATATGATGAAAATTACATAGTTTATAAGATATTTTTTGACATTAATAGTGAATTTAAACTGTGGACTAGGTGTTGTTCATGCTTTTTATGCGAGGAAAATTGTCCTTATGAATTAAGCCCCAGAGAGTTTATTTTTGAAAAAAGACGGGAATCAAAAAAACAAGCAGCTCCAGATAGAATTAATGAATATTTGAAGAAAATAACAAAAATTGGTTTTTCATTTGAAATTACCGATTTTATAAATGAAATTAGAGAGGATATGGATTTGTATTCTTTTGATTATAAAAAAATAAAAAATGATATCCACATTCTCTTTGAATATTAGTTATAATTGAGTGATAGATTAATGAGATACACAATTTTTCCTGGATGTTTAATCTCCTATAGATTTCCCGAATATGAAAAATCAGCGAGATTGGTCTTGAAAAAATTAGGATTGGAATTAATTGATATTGATACTTTTTCTTGTTGCGGTTCACAAATTCTAGAATCAATTGATTTGAATAAAATTTTTCTTTTAAATGCCCGAAATATTGCGATCGCACAAAAAAATGATATTGATACTATTATTACTTTATGTGGATCTTGTACTCATATTCTAAAATCATGTTTAAAATCATATAATGACATATCAATAGTCGATAATTTAAACCAAAAATTATTCAAATTAAACCTAGAATTAAATGATACCCACAAAATTAGGGTTTTTCATTTTTTTGAGTTTTTGAATATCTCTAATATTTTTGAGAAATTTAAGAAATATATTATTAAAAAAATCAAAATAAATGTGGTACTACAAAATCCTTGTATGGTATTTAGACCTTTCAGGGTCTCAAATCTTACACTCCAAGATCGAAAATACATATCAAAACTTCTTTTGGAATGTGGTCTTAATGTTTTACATTATAAATATACTAATCGATGTTGCGGAGGAACTCTGCTTGCATTTGAAGAGTCTGTAGCGCGAGAACTAGGAAAATTAAGATATAATGCTCTTGCACAGAGTAAAGCCGATATGATTGTTGTAAGTTGCCCAAATTGTCAATTAATGTATTCTGTCTATCAAAATCTGCTTAATGACCAATGTATTCCTTCGGTTTTTTTACCCCAGATTTTAGGATTAGCAATGGGCTTTTCTTTCAATTCTGTTGGACTTGATAGAAATATTAATAATGACAATATTGAGGAAATATTGAAAGATTATCTCTAATAATAGATCGGCTCAAAAATTATAAATTAATAAAAATAAAATTATTCACACAATGCTTTTCTTAACTCTTCAAAAATATCTTTAATTTCAATTTTTATATTATTATCCTTAGCAACTTCTCTAAAATTATTTATACAAAAAGGACACATAGTAAATAGTATATCTGCTTTATTTGAAGCTTCTAATACTCTATCCATCCCTACTTTTAATGATAGATCCTTATTGACAATCCGCATACCACCATCAGCGCCACAACAAGTTCCAAACTTTCCTGTTAAATCAAATTCTATAAAGTTATTATTCTCATTATTATATCCCAGCTTTTTTAAAATATTTCTTGGTTGCTTTAAAATATCGAAAGGTCTTGATATATGACATGAATCATGAAATATCGCTTTTTTACTTGAATTATCCATACTCTTAAGTTCAGTGTTTCTAATTGATTTGTCAACAATTTCAATTATATGGTGAACCTTGTTTCCTAGTCCATAATTTATTTTGAAAAAAATAGTGCACCCAGCACATGCTGTTATTATTTTCTTATATTTTTTCAATTCCTTTTTATTTTCTTTTATTAATTTTAATGCCGCATCATGATTTCCTGTATTATAAATAAAATAACCACAACACCTTTCATTCGGTGAAATTGTATAATCTATACCTAATTCATCTAATATCGCTATAACATTCTTCCCCATTTCTGGATATTTATATGAAATCATGCACCCAAGATGTAATAATGTTTTAGAACTTTTATTAATTGGATTTTTAAGCCATTCAAATCTAGGTCGCTCGCTACCAAATGGATTTCCCGTTTTAAAAATATTCTCGGTTAATTTTAATTGTCTCTGAAATTGTACTCCCCATTTTTTAACACATTCATACCTTGCTTCATCTATTATCTTAGTAATTGGAATATTTTCAGGACAAACTATATCACATGCTTCACATTTAGTACAATAAAAAATTGTTTCCCAATTTTCTGGTTTTTCACTCACTAATAATATCAATTTCGATATTTTAAGTTTTTCATGAGGTGCATATTTTCCCGTACTCAAAAAAATCGAACAATAATTCTCACATGTTCTACATTCGGTGCATTTATTTATCTTAGAAATATAATTCATAAGAATTCTATTTTAATTAAATTTATAAATTTATCAATTAATTTGTCCTAAATATCTGTCTTATAATCCTCTCTATTGAAAACTCTTAATCTAATTTAATAAATACAGTATGATGTTTTATCTTTTAACTTCTATTAATTTTTTTCAATATTTGAATAAATTTCTAAATGATAGCATCTATATCTTGATCATTTTATATCCCAATTAAAAATTCAAGTTAAATTTAAAATTCATCCCATTTTAAACATAATTGTAAATTATGAATTCCTTCAAATCATGATGAAATTATTTGTATTTTATAATTTAGAAATTAAAATCGATATTTTAAAATAACCAAATATAGGAATATAATAAAATTGGAATGTGATAAAAATGGAAAAAGAATTAATTGATAAAGCTGTGTTATTTCATGGACATTTGGGCCCATTCTTAATTTTAGGTCTAAAAATGGGGCAAATGGCAATAGATTATTTAAAACCCAGTAATTATAATGAAATTTCAGCTGAAGTTCTAATTAATCCTTTATCTACTCCTGAATCGTGTGTTATTGATGGAATTCAAGTATCAACTTGTTGTACCACTGGAAAGCGTAATCTTATTGTAAAAGAGAAAAATACTCCAGGAATTGAAGCTATATTTATAGGAAAAGACAAAAAGATTGAAATTAAAGTAAAAGATATTGCCCTAGGTGTTATTAAACATAAACTTTCTGATCATCATCATTCACATCATAGCCATGGCACAGTCGAGGACGTAGCCAATGAGATTATTGATCAAGAAAATGATGCTCTTTTTGATTATGAATTAAAATAAAGAGAAACAAGGATCAAAATAAAGTTAAATAGAGAATAAAACGAAGTAAAATAGAGCCAAATTCTGAAATAAATAATAAAATTAAAGATGATAGAATATTGAATTTTTACTGAGTTTTTATAATTGATTTCCTTTAATTATTTCCGAATTTTTACATATTAAAATTTTCAAATAAAGAATTAAGAGCTTCATTTATCCAATCAAAAAGTCCAAATATTAACCCCAAAAAAATTAATATACCTACTATTGCAATACCTATTAAAAGCCCTTCTTCTACGACGGGAGACCCTCTTTTATCCTTTAGTAACTTTTGAATTAATTCATTTACCTCTTTATCGTGTCCTTTCTTAATCTTTTTCATCAAATTTTTTATTTAAAAATTATATTTAAGACCAGCGAATTTTTTCACTTTTTAAATTTTGTTATTCAATTGCGCCTTTTGATAATTAATAGATATTTTTCATGCAGTTTTTAGAATTTTGAGGAATTGTGGAGTTTATATAGGAATGTCATGAAGCTATTATTGATCAAAATGACCGAACTAGAATTATTAAAAGAAAGTAAATTATTGGATCTCTTTAAATACATCGCCATGTTTGCTGTAGAAAAAGACGATGTAGTTACTGCTGATCCATGGACTCCATGGCCATTCCCATAAATAAACTCCTATTTTTTTCTTTTTTTCTTTTTCTTTTCTTGGTTCTTAAATTATAATTTGTTCCAAATAGTTAAATTATCTAATTTACTTTACAATAATTAATAATGTCAGGTTCCAATAGTTATAGAGAATTAGAATATTTTTTAGAAAATACTCAGTTTTATAAAAACATTATATTGAAATGGATAATAAATCAACGCTGGAGTGGATTAAAGGATAAAAATATCAATAGTATAAGTATTATTGATAAATTTATCATTAAAATATCATCAAATGAATTTTTAGTTTTTTTAAACATCGGGATTGAGACTGATTTAGGTACCGATAATATCAATAAAAATTCTAGAATAGAGTTTTTCATACCCTTTTTATTTAGCACAACAAAAAATGAGTTTAGTATCTCAGAATTGGAAAAAATGGGTAAAAAATTTTATTTTTCTTATGCAAATCATCATATCAAATATTATAATAGACTTTTAGATTACCTAATAAGCTCAAAAGAATTTGTGTCTATAAGAAATTTGCGTTTGTGCTTTAATCTTATAGACAAGAATTTTGCAAGTTCTGAAGCTGAGAATTTTAAAATTATGGGGGGTGGAGATACTACAAATTCTGTTATTATGTTAAAATTAAAGAATTACCCTCCAGTTATCTTAAAAGAATATAGAGTGCTAAAAAAGCAGAGAGAGGTTTCGATATTGAAATTTTTAAATGATATCAACTATCCATATTCTCCTAAAATCATTGGTACCATAAATTATAGAAGATTAAAAACAGATAATACAGTTGGCATCATAATAGAATATATAAAATCAATTGGAGATGGTGGTATTTTATTTTGGAAGAATTTAACCGAGAAACTTGAATTAATATATAATAAAAAACTTCAGATATCAAATACAAATGAATTTGAAGAGTTATTAATAAATGATGCTGAGTTAGCCATAATTATTAAAAATTTAGTAAATACGATCGTATTATTTCATAACGTAATGACAAAATTTGATGATAAAATTGAATATTATAATGAAGATGATGTGAATGTTTTTCATAGATTAACCGATGAGATGGTTCTTAAAATTCATGAAAAAATACAGGACTTGAATGATGTCAGACATAAAAATCTAATTAAAGAAGTGTATTCAGAAACATTTGATAAAAATTCATTTATACACAAGGACTTCCAATGGCGACATAATCTGTGTGGTATCATGAAAATACATTGTCATCAAGATCTCCATTTTATTCAAATGTTAACACATATAAAAAATGGAGTACCATGCTTTTACATAATAGATTTAGAAGGTGACCCACAATTATCATATGAAATGAAAATGAGAAAGGACATAGTTTTTAGAGATATAGCTTCATTAATTACTGCATTATTATATATGAAATTTAGCGCTTTAAAAGAATTATATTATAAATTATTTCAAGGACAGCGGGATTTATTTAAGGACTATTATTTTATTAAAAAACTCGGTAATCATAATATTGAAAATTTTGAGAGTATTCACAAAATCGATCCCAAAATTTTTCAAATAATGCAATTTTCGGATAGTTGGACTCGATTTGTAAGTGATCAAATCATCAAGGAGTATTTTAATAAATATGAATTAAAATTTAAGAATAAATTTCCTGATATATCTAAAAGTGATATTATTTCTAAAGGAATGAAGTTATATATATTAGATCGAGCGGTTAGAGAGTTAAAATACGAGCTTCAATTTAGACCTGAAAATTCTATGATTCCGATGTTGATAATATGGGAATATGCAAACCAAAAATATTAATAGCATAATAACATCAATTTCCATCTATTATAATAATCTCAATAATTCCCAGTTTTCTATTATTATTCTTAAAATATCTAAAATTAAATAAATAAAACATATCGATGGAATGATTAAAGAATATCTAATTATTAGAATAATTTAACAATAAAAATATTAATAATTTAATAAATTTTAGGATCTACCTATCTCTGATAACAATATTAATTTATCTAAAACTAAGTTGTATTTTAAATGTCTCATGAGAAAATTACAAGTGCGGTTCAACGATATAATGAATTATTGGAACAAGCAAAAAATTATGAAGATAATGAGAACTATCAAGCTGCACTTGACACCATTTTCAGGGCAGAATCTACTATAAGTAAATATGCATCAAAAAGCGAGATAGGAAATATCGCATATTTAAAAGGCCGCCTATATATGAAGATGGGGGAGTATAAAAAGGCAGAAGATCTATTGAGAAAGGCATTATCAATTTCAAAAGAAACAAAAGGGGCCCTTGATGATTCAAGAATCATTTTTACAATTGGTGATTTATATTATAGGCAATCTGATATAGATCTTGCATTAAAATATTATTTAGATGCATTATCAATACTAGATAATGAATATGAGCGTGCAACTTTTACTAGATCGCATTTATTAGACCAAATAATCAAAGAGCAAGTAAAGCAGCACCTCAAGCTAACCAAAATATATCACGAGATGAACGACCTAGAAAAAGCAATGGAACATAGCCGAGCAGTAATCGATCTTGGTGAGCGATTAGGCGATAAATTAACTCTATTAAAAGCCCAGCACAAATTAGCTCAAATTGAAATTAAGACGGGCGATTATAAATCTGCATTTAACAGACTTATTGATGTTATGGAAATATTGTTAAAAGATAGAAAATTAAAGGCCAAGGACTTAAAAATAGATATATATTATAGTCTTGCCGAAATTTGTCTTAATCAAAATAATCTTGAAGATGCTAAAGCATATATAAAAAAAATATATCCACTTGTTAAAGACTCTAGCTCAAAATTAATCGAGTATAATTACAAACTTGGCTCGATTTATACAGGAGTCGGCAGCTATAAATATGCGATTAGATATTTCAATAAAGCAATAGAGCTCTCAGAATCGTCCAAATCCCCATTATTGAGCAAGATTCTATATGAAATCGGTTATATATATTATCAAATGAAAGAATATGACCTTTCCGTCGAAATTCTTAAAAAATGCATCACCTCTCTCGAATTAAAAAATCTGAAACTTGAAGGCAGGATAAATCTACTTATTGGAAAGATCTTTTTCTTTCAGGAAAAATTTGACGATGCAATTTATTATTTTAACCAAGCCTTTAACATCGGTTATAATAAAGTAGGTGATTTTAAAGGATGTATTATGGCCAAAAACTTTCTTGGACGACTCTACTATTTTCAAAATAAAATTATGGAATCTCTTCGTGAGTTTAATGAAAGTTTTCATCTATTAAAACAATTAATG